>NZ_AP014548.1:696250-1044375 GCF_000831385.1 Nonlabens marinus S1-08
GTTCAAATCGTACTGCTGGATTATCACTTTCTCCTACATATGCGTTAAACCCTTCTTTGGCTAGTTTGTAAGTCTCTTGTTTATCTCCTGTAAGAAATTGCCAGTCCGTAGTTTGTGCGTCATACCTGCTGGCATATTCTTTTAAAACTGCTGGAGTATCGTTATCAGGATCGATGCTGATGGATACTGCAGTGTAGTCCTCGTATTTTGATAGTTTCTCATTGATTTGAGACATGTTACGACTCATGGGTGTACAAATCGTGGGACAGGTGGTAAAGAAAAAGTCAACGATATACACTTTGCCTAATAGATCTTTATTAGTAACCGTATCACCATCCTGATTAATAAACTGAAAGTCGGGAACCTGATTGAATTTCTTCAAAAATTTGTCCGCTACTGGATCACGATCTTCACTGCGATTGCTATCCACTACTTTATCTGCCTGGATATAGTCAATCACATTAGTCACTGCAAAGTATCCAAAAATCAAAATAATAATTCCCAGACCTATATAATAAGGCGTGTCGCTTTTCTTACTCATATCCGTCGATTTCTTGATCGCGATTTTTCTTGAAAGCAAATCTATATTCTGCAAGCAATACTCTCATATCGTCGATCATTGTTTTTTGTAATGCAGATATAGAACTGGTATCATACCCATAAACAGCCTCTTCATCGTCTTCCTTAGGTCTCCCACGTAAAGCGCCGTTCTTGTCCGTTATAAATGCATAATCTGATGACAGGTCTTCATTCAAGATTAAATCAGAGCCTAACTTTTTAAAGAAATTCTTAATTTCTTGATCTGTCCCGGTGATAAAGTGCCAGTCTTCTATATCGGTGGTTTCTTTCATCTGGTATCGAATTTCTTCAATATCCTTAATCCCAGATTGTGGTACGATGGATATCATCTGAAAGCTTTCAAATTGATGAAACTCCTTGTAAATCTTCTCGTTAATGTTAGAAACATAGCCTAAACGTTCATAAGGCTGATGCCCTAGAAAAGTGATCACGCTTACGCTGTCTGTTAATTGAACAACCTCACCTTCTAACGTCTTAAAGTTATCAAGGTTCCCTACTTGCTCGTTCATCACTGGAAGGGTATCAAAGTGATGTTTACCCTGCAAGAAAAAAAGATAAGCTACTAAGGGCAAAGCAAAGAGCACTACCAATACAAAGTATTTGGCAAACGGGTTCACCTTTTTGATTTGGTAACTGTCTTTAGATGCTGACATATTCTGGTATAAAAAAGGACGGAAAAACCGTCCTTGTAGTGTTCATTATTAGTGTCGTTTAAAAGTCGAAACTTACAGCAGCGTCCTTATAAACTTCATAGATATAATCACCTTCTACCAGTAGAATTGCAATTAAGTAAATAATCAAGAATACTCCTGTCCAGACTACCGCTCTGCGCAATCCACTCAACTCATCACGCATGTGCATGAAATCCCAAGTGATGTAATAGGCCTTTACTAAGGTCAAGATGATGAAGATCCAGTTAAGGTACTTCAATGCTAAAAACTGACCGTTCAAGATGTCTGGTTTGATGTAACCTAAAGCTACTTCAACGCAAGTAACTATAGAAAGGAAAATCAATACTCCCCAAATCTTCTGTACGTTGTTCTTAAACTTCAATCGGCCTCTAAAAATCGCCAGATTGTGTTCTTTATGTTCTGAATGTGCGTGATCTGCCATTTTAAAATCTTTAATAATTATACGAGGTAGAAGAAAGTAAATACGAATACCCAAACTAAATCTACAAAGTGCCAGTATAAGCCTACTTTCTCAACCATCTCATAGCTACCTCTGCGCTCATAGGTTCCTAACAGAACATTAAAGAAGATGATTAAGTTGAATATAACTCCAGAGAATACGTGGAAACCGTGGAATCCTGTGATGAAGAAAAAGAAGTCCGCAAAAAGTGGCGCTCCATATTCGTTCTCTGTTAAGTTAGCTCCTTCTACAACTTTTATAGCTTGGTTGTTGAGTTTAAACTCTGACTCTTCACGAGAAAGAATCGTTTTTTCTGAAGCTCCAGTTTCCTCGTTTACTTGAATGTATTGAGATCTAATCAAAAGATCAGGGTTTGCAGCAAATCCTCTACGTACTTCATCAATAGAATAGGTAGTTCCTATATCGCCAGAAGTTTCGTACCAGATTCCTTCGCTCTCCCCATAAGCCTGAACATCTCTAGAACCAACGGTGGCGAACTCATCAAGTGCTACACGTTTAAATTCCATCTCACCATCAACCTCTACATACTCTCCAAATTGAAGAATCTTCCCTCCTTTAGTTTTTACAGCACCATATTCACCAGCGATAAAGTTTTTCCATTCCCAAGCTTGAGAACCAACGAATATCAAACCACCTATAACGGTCAACAACAAATAGAAAGAAACCTTCCCTCGATTCATGTGGTGACCAGCATCTACTGCAAGTACCATGGTTACAGAAGAACCAATAAGGATAAAGGTCATCAACGCTACATAAAACATAGGAGCATCAACACCGTGCATGAACGGGAAGTGGTTAAATACCTCATCAGCTATCGGCCATTCTTCAATAAACTTGAATCTAGAGAATCCGTATGCGGCAAGAAAACCTGAAAAAGTAAGCGCATCAGAAAGGATGAAGAACCACATCATCAATTTTCCATAACTCGCACCGAGTGGGCTTGTGCCGCCACCCCATTGTTGGCCTTCTGTACCAGTAGCAGCTACTGTAGTCTCCATAAGTTGAAATTAGTTGTAATATGTCGCAAAAATAGGTCTAAAATATATCTTTAGCAAAAACTAAAAACAATAGTAAATAGATCCAAAGCACATCCACGAAGTGCCAAAATATAGAACCTAGTTCAAAACCTAATAAATTTTCCTTGGTGTATTTGCCTCGCAGCGTTTGTACCGTCATCACAGTTAACGCTATCAACCCAGCAACAATGTGAGCCAGGTGAGCCACCACTATCACATAAATAAAGGAAGCATTCACATTACTGGCCGCACCAGTGAAGCGGTATCCCATCTCAATAATGGAGTTGAAACCCATAAATTGCATGACTACAAAAGCAGTCCCTAACACAAAAGTTATCGCTGTAAAAATCATCGCAGCACCTTTGTCTCCTTTTTTGATCAAGCTTTTGGCAAGCCACAATGTCAAACTACTTAGCAAAATAACTCCAGTACTATAGAAAAATTCTGAAGGCATTTCAATATCTACCCAATCGCGACGGCTACTACTTACTACATAAGCACTAGTCAAACCTGCAAACATCATTACCAGACTGGCAATGGCAAACCACATCATTTGCTTCTTTGAGCGCGCGATTTTTTGTTCGATTGGTAATTCGGTTACATCTGTCATTTTATCTTATAAATTTATCTACCACGTAGATGATCTGTATTAAAGTAATGTAGCTCACACTTACCAGCATAAGTTTTCTCGCTACAGCATTCGTCCGTTCTCTGAACAACTTGATGGAGTAATAGAGAAACCATAGTCCTAATAACAATACTAGCGCTGCACTCCACAGGGTCATGTATAAAGAACCTGTAACGCCAAAGGCTGGAATTAGTGAGACAGCAATCGTCCATATAGTGTATAAAACTATCTGCACAGCGGTTCCTTTATCTGCTGCGCCTGTAGGTAACATTTTAAAACCACCAGCTTTATAGTCGCTCTCCAGCATCCATCCTATCGCCCAGAAGTGTGGAAATTGCCAGAAAAACTGCAACATAAACAAGGTTCCCGGCTCTATACCGAAGCTTCCACTTGCCGCCACCCAACCTAACATATAAGGTATAGCGCCAGGAAAAGCACCTACAAAAACACAAAGCGGCGTTCTCGTCTTCAACGGAGTGTAAACCGCAGCATATAAAACAATACTGAGCGCACCAAAAAATGCCGTAGGCCAATTGATCAAGTACAACAAGTAAACACCCGTCAACGCCATGGTCAATCCAAAAACCCATGCGTGATTCACCGCAATACGACCTGTGGGAATAGGTCGATTCATCGTGCGTTTCATGAGTGCATCCCGGTCGCGTTCGATGATTTGATTAAAAACGTTAGAAGATCCTACTAGAAAGTAGCCACCTATACACAGCAACACAATGGTCAACCAGTCATAGGTTTCAGCACCTAAAAAGTAACCTGCTATAGAAGAAAACACGACCACAATGGACAAACGTGGCTTTGTAATTTCCACATAATTGGCCAGCATTCCAGGCGTTTTTTCTAAAGAAGGTACTTCACTCAAAAGTGTCGTTTTTAAGGGTTTGCAAAGATACCCTACAACGGCTTTGTAGCAAAGCAAAAGATTGCCTTTCAAAAGTGATGTTAAAAGTGATCTCGCTTTCGCGAAAGCGGAATAAATAGATGGTTACTGCAAGTTATTTAGATAGTATTTTCATGTCGCTCCTTCTCGACTGTCGCTCGAAGCGGCTTATAAAGTGCAAAACAATGAAACACTAAAACCAGTGCCTATCGTCTGGTACCAGCAACTAATTGTATAAATCATAACTACCTGTCATCCTAAACTCGTTTCAGGATCTAACTCATTCTTGCAACGATAAAAATGTGAACTAAAATCCACGAGATGCTGAAATGAATTCAGCGTGACAGTTTAATGAGAGCAAAAACACTTAAATACTAACCCACCACAAAATTCACAATCTTCCCAGGAACAATAATTGTCTTGCGCACTACTTTTCCTTCTAATTGCTCCTGAACTTTCTCGTCTTCCAACACCATTTTTTCCAACTCGTCTTTAGAAATGTCTAATGGTAAATCCAGCGTGAATTTCATTTTACCGTTGAACGAGATAGGGTAGGTCTTACTGCTTTCTACCAGGTATTTCTCTTCAAAAACTGGAAATGCAGCTTCACTGATAGATTCTTTGTGTCCTAATAGTGACCACAATTCTTCTGCGATGTGTGGTGCGTATGGGGACACTAGAATCGCAAGTGGTTCCAAAACCTCGCGGTTGTTGCATTTTTGAGCGGTCAACTCGTTGACGGCAATCATAAAGCTACTGACACTAGTGTTGAATGAGAAGTTCTCAATATCCTCACGGGTTTTCTTGATGGTTTTATGCAAGGTTTTCATGCTGTCTGGCGACGCTTTGTCATCACTTACATTGAAACCACTCTCATCATGATACAACTTCCACAGCTTTTTCATAAAGCCGTAAACGCCCGTTATTCCTGCCGTATTCCACGGCTTCGCCTGCTCTAGCGGACCCAGAAACATCTCGTACAAACGCAAGGTGTCCGCTCCGTATTGATCACAGATATCGTCTGGATTGACAACGTTGTATTTGGATTTAGACATTTTTTCTACCTCGCGATGAGTTTTAATTAAGTCATCATCTCCTGTTACAAAAAAAGCGTTTTCAAATTCTGGTCTCCACTCTTTAAAAGCTTCAATATCGAGATTGTTGTGAGCATCAACCAAAGAGACGTCGACAGGAACAATGCGCCCTAAAGATGTATTGTAATAGTTATCTCTATTAAAGTATTTATCAGGTATGCCGTTTGACTTAGCAGTTTCTTTGATTGCCATAAGGTTAGCTGAATAATAATCCTCCAAATAATTACTGTCTAGCACCTCATCTTCTTTGAGACCTATTGACTTTGCATATTTGGGAATAGACGTTAGAGATAGTGGCTTGACAATTTGTTGAGTTAAATCAAAATCAACTGAATTTTTCAAACTAGGAATTTCGTTTTCATTTTCATCTTGTGGGTGAAAAGACACTTGATAAGTGACTGCTATAAAAGCACTCTCACCAAGTATCATCCCTTGATTGATCATCTTTTTAAAAGGCTCTTTAACCGTGACTTTACCCAAATCATGCAGCAACTTTACCCAAAATCTACTGTACAACAAGTGACCGGTCGCATGCTCGCTTCCTCCTATATATAGATCCACATTTTGCCAATATTCCTGAGCTTCGCTTGAGAACATTTCGTTCTCGTTATTGGCATCCATATATCTAAACATATACCAAGAGCTTCCTGCCCAACCAGGCATGGTATTCAACTCTAGCGGATATACACAATCGCGATCATCATCATTGGAAACGACTTTGTTTTCTTTAGTACACCAACTCCAGGTTGTCGCGCGACCTAATGGTGGAGCGCCATCTTCAGTTGGTAGGTATTCATCTACTTCTGGCAATTCCAGTGGCAAGTGCTCGCGGTCGATCATTTGCGGCAAACCGTCCTTATAATATACTGGGAATGGCTCGCCCCAATAACGCTGTCTGGAAAACACAGCATCGCGCAAGCGGTAATTGGTCTTTCCCTTTCCGGCGCCTACTTCTTCCAACTTTTCGATAGCTGCTGCCATCGCACCAGACTCGTAGCTCATACCGTTGAGGAAATCGCTATTGGTTAATTTCGTATCATCTTTTGCGACATAAGCTTCCTCGCTCACATCCACATCTTTGAAGATATTTTTGATTTCTGGCATTCCTTTTTGACAAGCAAAGAAGTTAGCAAAAGCATGGTCGCGTTCATCACCACATGGTACTGCCATCACAGCGCCGGTTCCATAACCTGCCAAAACATAATCGCCTATCCATACCGGGATTTTTTCGCCGCTTAACGGATGTAATGCATAAGCTCCCGTGAACACGCCAGAAATAGTTTTGACATCTGCCATGCGTTCACGTTCTGATCGTGCAGCGGTTGCTTTTTTATAGGCCTCGACCTCAGCCTTTTGATCTGCGGTTGTAATGATATCCACCAACTCATGTTCTGGTGCCAGTGTCATAAAGGTTACTCCATAAATCGTGTCTGGTCGTGTGGTAAAAACATCTATTTCAAGTTCAGAGTTCGGAGTTATGAGTTCAGAACGATTAACTCCTAACTCTGAACTCATAATTCTGAACTTGACAAGCGATCCTATGGACTTCCCGATCCAGTTGCGTTGGATTTCCTTAATGGATTCGCTCCAGTCAAGGTCTTCTAAGTCATTCAATAAACGCTCTGCAAACGCGCTGATTCTCATCATCCACTGGCGCATTTTCTTGCGCACAACAGGATGGCCGCCACGTTCTGAAACGCCATTGACGATCTCATCATTTGCGAGAACGGTTCCCAGTGCTGGACACCAATTCACTTCGGTATCTGCAAGGAAGGTCAAGCGGTAGTCGAGTAGAATTTCTTGTTGTTCTTGTTCGGTAAACGAGTTCCAATCGGCTGCCGTGAACTGTCGCAAATCTTCGTCTGTTGCAGCGTTGATGGAAGTTGTTCCGCTTTCGCGAAAGCAAAATTCCAACTCACTTATAGGACGAGCTTTATCTGCTATATTATCGTACCAGCTGTCGAACAGCATGATAAAAATCTCTTGAGTATATTTATAATATCCTGGATCACTGGTTTTTACCTCGCGCGACCAGTCAAAACTAAAACCGATACGGTCCATCTGCTCACGGTATCGAGCAATATTGTCTTTAGTCGTTATTGCGGGATGCTGACCGGTTTGAATTGCGTATTGCTCTGCCGGCAAACCGAAGCTATCATAACCCATGGGATGCAAGACGTTAAAACCAGTGTGGCGTTTGTACCTAGACACAATATCGCTGGCGATATATCCCAGCGGATGTCCCACGTGAAGCCCGGCACCACTAGGATATGGGAACATATCGAGAGCATAGAATTTGGGTTTATCAGAATGGTTTTGGGCGTGAAAAGTGCCGTTTTTGGCCCAATAGTTTTGCCATTTTGATTCGATTTTCTTGTGATCGTACAGTAACATAAACGCGATTGTGAGGCACAAAAATAGGCCGTTTGCAACAAGTAGGAAACTTATGGCGTTGTAATCCTGCAAGGCTCGCGAACTTTGTTATTTTTGTTCACTGTAACTATTTGCAACAGCGATTTATGGCATCCTCTTCTTCTTATCAAAAACGCCGCTTGTTCAGCTCCTATTTTTGGGTGGTGATCAGTGTATTCTTGGTACTTTTTATGTTGGGCCTACAGGGCTTTTTCTTGTTGAATAGCCAGAAACTAGCCGATTATTTCCGCGAGCAAGTGCCTATGTCCATCTATTTTAAGGATAGCGCCAAAGATGTGGAAATGCAACAACTGGAGAAATCCCTGCAAATGGCAGATTATACCAAGAGCGCGGTTTTTGTAAGTAGTGAAGAAGGCGCGCAAAGAACCATCGAGGATCTAGGTGAGGATTTTGTGGCCAAATTAGATGGTTTTAATCCTATTCCCAACTCCATCGACGTGCGTTTGAATTCCAGCTTTGTGGACGACAGCCAGATCCAGCAAATTGCGGATGATCTTGCTGCCAAAGATTTTGTTCAAGAAGTGAGCTACGACAAACCTTTGGTTTCGCTATTGAATGAAAACGTAAAGCGCATCTCTTTCTGGATGTTAATCGTGAGTGGTGTTTTTATTTTTATTGCATTTCTATTGATCAATAGTTCCATTCGACTGTCCATTTACGCCAAACGATTTACCATTAAAACCATGCAAATGGTAGGTGCGACTAAAGGTTTTATACGCAAACCATTTATCCTGACCAGTATTAAACTGGGTGTGATAGGTGCTCTGCTTGCCCTAGTGGCGCTGGGCGGCGTGGTATACTGGATGGATGGTTACGTGCCTGAATTAGAAATTTTACAGAACTACCAGATGCTGGCGATTTTGTTTGTGGGCGTGCTGGTTTTTGGCGTTTTGATTAGTTTGATCAGTACGTTTTTTGCAACAACTCGATATCTCAATTTGAGAACAGATCAGTTGTATTATTAATTCGCTTTCGCGAAAGCGTAATTATAAATAGTATTATGAGTAAAAAAATCAAAAAGAACCAAAATACAGATTCCACTGAGCCTGATTATGTCAAGCCGGTTTTTGGGTTTGTGTTTAAGAAGAAAAATTACACATGGATGATCATTGGTCTTGCCGTGATTGCGCTAGGATTTATATTGATGATAGGTGGTGGTAGTGATGATCCAAACGTATTCAATCCAGAGATTTTCTCTTGGAGACGCATTAGGCTAGCTCCAGCGCTGGTAATAATCGGTTTTGGGATTCAGGTGTATGCGATCCTTCTTGATCCAGATAAATAATGGAAACTTTTGATGCTATTGTACTGGGAGTCATCCAAGGCTTAACAGAGTTTTTACCTGTTTCTTCCAGCGGACACTTGGAACTAGGAAAAGCGATTCTTGGAGATAATTCAGTCCCTGAGGAAAGCTTGATGTTTACTGTGGTATTGCATTTTGCCACGGCCTTGAGTACAATCGTGGTTTTTAGAAAAGATATTTTGGAACTATTGAAAGGATTGTTTTCCTTTCAGTGGAACGAAGAAACACAGTTTTCTGTAAAGATTATTCTCTCCATGATACCTGCTGTATTTGTAGGCTTGCTATTTGAGGAAGAGATGGAATCGCTTTTTGGAGGTAACGTATTGCTGGTCGGATTTTTATTGCTAGTGACTGGATTGCTTCTGTTTCTTGCTGGCCGTGCAAAGAATACTGGAAAAGCGGTGAGTTGGAAAGATGCGATCATTATAGGCGTGGCACAAGCCATTGCCATATTACCTGGAGTTTCCCGTAGCGGAGCGACAATTTCCACTTCAGTATTATTAGGTAATGATCGTACCAAAGCAGCTCGGTTTTCCTTTTTAATGGTAGTGCCTTTGATTTTAGGAAAAATTGCCAAAGACGTGATGATTGGCGATCTGAATATGGAAAGCAGTAACAGCCTGCCGTTATTGTTTGGTTTTTTTGCTGCATTTATCACAGGATTAATCGCCTGTACCTGGATGATTTCCATTGTGAAGAAGGCCAAGTTGCATTACTTCTCCTATTATTGTTTTGCGGTAGGTATTGTGGCCATTATCGCTGGTAGTCTAGCAGCCTAACTCTAGAATTATTAATTGAAATCTTAAGTTTTGAATCCGCAAGTTTCTGACAATCCCTATCTCACCGGTAAAGTTCTTCTTTTTGATAAGCCCCTGAACTGGACTTCTTTTCAGCTGGTCAACAAAGTGCGCTGGTTGATACGTCAACATTATGGCATTAAAAAAATTAAAGTAGGTCATGCAGGGACTTTGGATCCATTGGCAACTGGTTTGCTGATTATCTGTACCGGGAAGGAAACCAAGAATATTTCCACTTATCAAGCGCAGGAAAAAGAATATACTGGCACCATAACCCTGGGTGCAACAACGCCTAGCTATGACCTAGAAACTGAAATAGATCAAACATTCCCTACAGATCACTTAACCGAAGATTTACTTAGAAAAATTACCGAGCAGTTCACCGGCGAAATCCAACAAAAACCACCTATCTACAGCGCTATTAAAAAAGATGGCAAGCGATTGTACGAACTCGCAAGGGCAGGAGAAACTACCGAAATAAGCGCACGAACAGTAACAGTGACTGACTTTGACCTAACCCGCATAGAGTTACCAAAAGTTGATTTCAGAATGGGCTGCAGCAAAGGAACGTACATTAGATCCATCGCTCATGATTATGGAGCAGCATTGAACAATGGTGGTCATTTGAGCGCGTTGCGCAGGACTAAAATTGGTGATTATGATGTCGCCGATGCGGTGGGAATTGAGGAGTTTGAAGCTGCCTTAATGAAGGGTTGAGCCATCCTTGATTTAATCTTATGAATCATGAAAGTGCTCCATAAAAAAATGCCGAGACCCTCATCCCAGCATTCTCAATAATTAAAATAAAGTTGAAATTATAAAGCCTCGATGGCCGTTGTACCTTTTTCGATACTTGCTTCTCTGGATTGATTGGTGACATCTGCAGCAATAAATGTGACGTCAGTGATTCCTATAAATCCGAAAAAGGTTTTTAGATAAGGTGAAACGAAATCTACTTCGCTTCCAATGGGTGTTCCTCCTGTAGAAATTATCACAAATACTTTTTTGTTTTTCAGTAAACCTACAGGCCCTTCTGGCGTATAATGAAAAGTGATCCCTAATCGGGCAATTAAGTCAATGTAGGTTTTAAGGGCTGCAGGAACAGTAAAGTTGTACATGGGTACTCCAACGATATACGCGTCTGCCGCTGCAAACTCTATGGCTAGTTCATTACTTCCTACAATTTCTTTGCGCTGGTTGTCCGTCAAGTCCTCGGAAGGTGTGAAGTAAGCAGAGTAACGATCCTGATCACCTAATGTGATAAGGTCATCATAGTATAAATCTCTTTTTCCAGTCAGTTTGTGACCTTGTGATTCCAACTTCTCTTGGAGAAGGTCGGTAAGCTCTCTACTTATACTGCCCGCTTGATTAGGGCTACTATCTATTCTAAGTAAATTCATAATATTGTATGTATTTTAATTGTACATACAAATAAAATGCATATTTACTAAAGTCAAATAAATTTACTGTTAAACATTAAAGACGTATTCGTGGAATACTCCCTATTTATTTATCAATCTATATAATAAGTAGAACCTAGAGCTGCTTCAGTAAAGTGATTATATCTCTTTCTGTTTCCTCCCCTTTATCCTTGTTGTACCAGGTTTGAAGTTGTTGTTTGAATTCTGGAGAAAGTGCTCCTTTGGCGCGCTTCTCCTCTGCTACTAATGGAGTTGCAGCTGTAGGTCTAGGACCCCAACTGGCTACCGCTTCATGAGTTTCTGCATCTAATAAAATAACCTTGGCGACCGAACGTGCACCGTTGGTTAGAAAACGATCCATGAGATCTAGGTTTTCATCCCGCAATACAATTCTAAACTCCACACCACCCGCGACGGCTATTTTGTTGATCATAGGCATGGTTTGCGCCGCATCACCACACCAGGTTTCTGTTATGCAAAGAAAGATGAGCTTGCGCTGTAACGAGGCAAGAAAATTCAGCGATTCCTCTTTAAGCCGCATCACTTTGTCTTGACGCTTCATGCGCTGGTGGTTCAATGCAGTATACTGTGCTAATGCGGGAGTTTGTTCATCACCACTATTAGTGTGGTTGATGGCGTGCGATTCCACAAAGGTGCGGTATTGCAAATAAGACATACTGTTTTCTAGTGCCGCTTCAATCGTATCATTAAGTTCCATGCAGCAAAAATAAGCGATTAGGCAACTTATATGGACGCAAAATGTAGGCTATCAATACGGATTTGTGCTACAACCTAAAGTTGCGATTTGCCTTCTTCTCACTGTGCTTTTTCTTATCGTTGAGTCGCTTACGCTTCACTGATGCGGGTACAACTCGTTTTCGCCTCACTTTTTTGGGCTTAGCACTTTTACGCAATAGTTTGACTAATTTGGCAAAAGCCAATTCTTTGTTTTTCGCTTGGCTGCGAGATTCTTGGCAAGATATCTTTAGCAGATTTTCTTTTGTCAACTGATTTTGAAGTGCGGCTAGAATTCGTTCTTTTTCCGCTTTCGCGAAAGCGGAACTCTTTTCAATATCCAACTCCAATAAAACTTTTGTAGCTACCTTATTAGCATGCTGCCCACCAGGACCGCTGCTGGCAACTGCCGTGTAACTCACGTCTTTTTCTAGCTGATTCAAATCCATCTATCCTTGATGCGCTGGTTTGAGTAAATCGTTCACCGTCTTCACTGGATTAAAGGTAATCAGAGGCACCTCTACAAAAATCGTATTCCAATGCGCCATCGCCCCATTCCAAAGCCCTGGAAGCTCTTGAGCTTTCAACTCTTTACCCATTCGTGATTTATGCGTAATGAACCCGGTTTCCAGATCACGGAAACCTGTCAAATCAAATTTATTACCTTGATAATCCCGTACCCCACAGACCAGATCTACCGGATTGAAGTGGGTACAATTAGAGGCGATCTTGCTTTGCTTGTGATTATCTTGGTCGACTTGTGCACTTTCTACAATTTGTAAGCTCGCCTGACCTACTTCATTGAATACCCAAAAAGGGCCACCCCCAGGCTCTCCCTCATTTTTCACCATTCCGCAAATACGCAAAGGACGATTCAACCGGTTCCAAATGGCTTCCAATTGATATTTTGTTGTGTATTTATGATAATCTAAAGGCAATGTGGCATGCAGCTGGTACTTTATAAAACCTTCCACTTCTTGCAGTAATTCCTTAGATGGATCTTGAGTTTCTAAACTTTTTAAATAGTCGAAACATTTTTGCTGAATTTCCAGTAGTAATCCTGCTAACATCTTTTTGTAAGTACCTACTTCTTCCTCAAAGGTGGTTACCGTTACATTATCAATGTTTTTAATGAAAATCAAGTCTGCTTCTTGATCATTTAAGTTCTCCAACAAGGCGCCATGTCCCGCTGGCCTGAAGAAAAATAGTCCGTCATCATTTAGAATGGGCTGGTCGTCTAAGTCTACAGCAATGGTGTCTGTTTTAGGTTGCTGGTGTGAAAATGAAATTTTGAATTTAATTCCTGTTTTACGCTCTACTTTATACTGTATACGCTGGAATTCTTGCTTGAAATCATCCCGAAATGCAGGAGCAATGGTAAAATGCAATCGTGCATTATTTTGTGAGGCAGCATAGCTGGACGCTTCATGTAAATGTTCTTCAAAGGCAGTTGCTATGTGATTGGAATATTTATGAAATGGTACCAACCCTTTAGGCATGGACGTATAATTAAAGCCATCCTTAAACAACATCTTTTTTACAAAAAGTACTTTTTTATCCCGGTCTGGTAGTGAAGCCCAGTTGGCATTTTCTTGCTTCAGTGCTGCCATCACTTCCTCATAAAAAGGGAATTTTTCAATACCCACGAAAAAGGTAAATAGATCCCTAGCTTTTCTTTTATTCACGAATGAATTGATGGAATCTACTACTGGGTCGAACTCTTGAAGAAATTCATGTAGAAATTTGAACATTCTAGTTGCTGCTCCACTTGCTGGTACAAATTTTAAAATGTCCAATTCGGTTTTTTTGTCTTCATAGAGTTTGACCAATTCCTCTTTGCGGTCATCTTCTATCCTCACAATTCCATGATTCACTAGAGCAGCTTTTTTCAGCTTCACCACTGGAAAACCAGTTTCAAAGCGTTGCAGCTGTTTTTCTACAGTGCTTCTTGAAATTCCTTTTTCCTTTAATTGTAGAAGTTGAGCTTCTGTGAAATTCATAGTAATAGGTCATCTATGGCAGCAATAGCATTTAAAAAACGCTGGTGGCCTAATTCCGTAATAATTTTATAAGGCTGTTTGAATTCCTCTAGTGTCTGTTGAAACTTTTTAAAGATAGATTTTCGTTCTTGTGGCCGGTCTCTTAGATCATCTGGGGTCCATTTCGTATCAATATCCATCAATAAATATAAGTCATAACTAGATGCCTTTAAAGACCTCACTAATTCTTGAGGTGCCCGATTGAAATAGATCGTAGAATAAACGTAGGTCTCTAAAATATCTGTGTCACAAAATAGTAGCCTTCCTGCTTGGGTTGCCGCTTTGTTTTCTGACTCTCGTTGACCTATAGCAATAGGTACAATATCACCAAAGGAACAAACTGTACCGGTACGATCCATTTTTTCTTGAAGATATACTCTAGCAAACTCACTTACTTGAGGCTCCTGGTAATGAGCCGCAAGCTGATTTGCCAGTGTTGATTTTCCTGTGCTTTCTGGACCGTACAGCACGATTCTTAAACCGTCAAATTCTGATTGTTCAGGTATTTTTTCCATCGTCGATAACCTTCATAGGCAATTATAGAAAGAAAGATATAAAGCAGGGCGGTCAAACTAAAGGCATTATACATTTCATTAATTTTATAAAAGTACAGCGGCACGGATATGATATTTCCCACCATCAATACGAGCCAATGTTCCAACTTGCGTCGTGCCATCAACCACATTCCAGCAAAAAATATTCCTGTGGTAAGCATATCAATATAAGAAACCCAGTTTTCTAGTCGACCAGTAGCTTTGTATAAAATGAATATGGCAATACCGGTAACCAGAGCAATAGCTGCTGCAATCCACCATTCTTTTTTATAGGTAGTGGTTATGGGAGTTTCTTTATCGTACTTGCCATTTTGTAACCAGTAATACCAGCCATAAACGCTCATGATAAAATAATAGCCGTTAATGACCATATCACCGAGTAAGTTCCATTGATATAATAAATAAATGAAAAGCAAAGTGCTGGCAATACCAAATGGAAAAACCAAAACACTATTGCGCAGCGAGTACAGCACGCTTATTACAGACATTACAATGGCGATAACTTCCAGAATTATTTGAATCCTAGAATACTCGCTATACTGACCAAAAACAAACTCTGTCCATTCCATCTAGAAATGCGGCTTATAGTCGGCGCGATTGGATTTTACCAATTTCATGTAGATCAAAACCTTATCTTGACGGTGCAAGCTTTCTTCAATAGCATGGGTCAAAAACGGCATCAAGGTAGCGTAATCACCAAATATTTGTGTAGATAAAGGGTTTTCCAAAACTGTAAATTGTGAGGACCGCAACACCTTGATAAAATCAATAATGTGTTTTTCGTAATCGTTCTGTAGCGGTGACATAGTCAACTCGATAGATACTTCCATAGTCTGATGGTTTTCCTACAAAACTAACCTTTCCAGTTCAAATTACGCTCTATAGCAGTTCCAACAACCACCATCTGAGCGCCTGCATCAAATCTGTGCTTGATTTCTTTCAAAGTATATAACCCTCCACCTACTATTAGCGGGATTTGTATCAAATCTGCAACTCTTGAAACAAGGTGTTCAGAAACTGAAACCTTAGCGCCGCTGCCTGCTTCTAGATAAAGGCATTGATTTCCCATCAGCGCCCCTGCAACTGCGGTATTTAAGATCAACTCCTCGTTTTGAGGAGAAAGTGGCGCGGTACCAGAAACTCTCGACACGGCACTTTCTACGCCTCCGTCAACTAGAATATAGCCTGTAGGAATTATTTGTAATGCAGATTCTCTTAAGCGGCTTGCTGCGGCAACTTGCTCACCTATAAGATATTGTGGGTTTCTACCAGAAATGAGATTGAGAAACAACAATCCATCTGCATGTTCTGAAACCTGACGGTGGGAACCTGGGAACAGCACTAATTTCAACTCCGTAATTTTTCGGAATTCATCTATCCAATAGTCCAGATTTACGTCGGTCATGGTACTGCCGCCCAGTAAGAAAATAATTTGGTTGAGTTCTAATGCCTTTGTGAGTTGTGGTATGGTGGATGACATCGCTTTCGCGAAAGCGGAAAAATCTTCTACATCCAGCTTTTCAGGATCTACAAGAATGCCCAAAGTTCTTTTGCACTGCTGTAGGCTTTCTAAAATGGTCATCAAGATTTGGGTAATATATACACCAGCGTGTAATCTAGGATCTCTTGAAAATAAGTGTCAAAAGATTTTTGAATTTCTCCAAAATCGATTCGCGATACCGTTTCTCCAGATTCCATACTGAAAGGTTCGACTTTACAATGTTCAAAGAAGCCCAACCCTTTCTGACCTAAACATTTGTACATGGATTCCTTTGCTCCCCATATTACAGTGAGTAATGAAACCTTGTTGGTTTTTTGAGCTATAAATTGAAGCTCATAATTGACAAATTTTACAGCGATGCGCTGAATTTTATCACGGCGTTTCTCGATATCAATACCCGTTGGGGAATCGCTGATGATAATGGCCGTCAATTCAAAGCTATGGGTAATGGAAATATATTTCTCGCCTTCTAGATGGGGTTTACCTAGTTCGTCATAATATAATTGCTTATCGCTATAGCCAGCTTGTAGCAACAAATGGCGTATGCTCAAAAACCCTCGCCGGTGAACCTCTGAACTCATGGTAATCAATCGTTCGACAGAGTTTTGGGACAATTCAATCCCTGATCGCAACCAGGCTTCAGACTCAGTGATTTCCCACACGTAAACCCTTGTATTGCTGCGATTTGTTAGGGTTTTGATAACAGGCATGGAAAACGGCTTAAATTTCGTAAATTTGCACCCGCAATTTAAGAATAATTAAAAGCTTTTAATCTGTTGATTTTGAAGTCCTACAACGACTGAAGCCGCAATAAAAACATTTATGAGTACAGAAACCATCCCTTATACACCTTACAAGGTAAAAGATATTTCCCTAGCGGACTATGGCCGTCTAGAAATTGAGCTTGCAGAAGCTGAAATGCCAGGTCTAATGGCCTTGCGTGAAGAGTATGGCGAGTCACAGCCTTTAAAAGGTGCTCGCATTGCAGGTTGTTTGCACATGACGATACAAACAGCAGTTCTAATTGAGACTCTTGTAGCCTTAGGAGCTGATGTAACCTGGTCTTCCTGTAATATTTTCTCTACTCAAGATCACGCTGCTGCAGCTATTGCTGCCGCAGGAATTCCAGTTTACGCTTGGAAAGGGATGAATGAGGAAGAATTCAACTGGTGCATTGAGCAAACTTTGTTTTTTGGTGAAGATCGCAAGCCATTGAACATGATCCTTGATGATGGAGGTGATTTGACTAACATGGTTTTTGACGAGTATCCAGAACTTGCTAAAGGTATCAACGGTCTTTCTGAAGAAACGACTACTGGAGTTCACCGTTTGTATGAACGTATGAAAAAGGGAACTTTAGTGATGCCAGCCATCAATGTGAACGACTCAGTAACTAAATCAAAGTTTGATAATAAATACGGTTGTCGAGAAAGTGCAGTAGATGCTGTACGCCGTGCAACTGATACCATGCTTGCTGGAAAACGAGTTGTCGTTTGTGGATATGGTGATGTAGGTAAAGGAACGGCAGCTTCTTTTAGAGGTGCTGGTTCCATTGTTACTGTAACTGAAATTGATCCAATCTGTGCTTTACAAGCGGTAATGGACGGTTTTGAAGTGAAGAAACTAGAAAATGTTGTTGGCAATGCAGACGTTGTAATTACAACAACTGGAAATAAAGACATCATACGCGGCGAGCACTTTGAAGCGATGAGAGATAAAGTGATTGTTTGTAACATAGGCCACTTTGACAATGAAATTGATGTTGCATTCTTAAATAAGAATCACGGTAATACTAAGGTAGAGATCAAGCCTCAAGTAGATAAGTATACCATCAATGGTAAAGATATCATCTTACTTGCTGAGGGTCGTTTGGTGAATTTGGGTTGTGCAACAGGTCACCCTAGTTTTGTGATGAGTAATTCATTTACAAATCAGACACTAGCTCAAATCGAATTGTGGACAAACAGAGACGCTTATGAAAATCAAGTGTATATGTTACCTAAGCATTTAGATGAGAAAGTAGCAGCATTACACCTTTCAAGAATGGGAGCAGAGCTTACGGAACTTAAAAAGGATCAAGCAGAATATATAGGTGTGGAGGTTGAAGGACCATTCAAGCCAGAATATTACAGATATTAGGAATCTTTTCCTATATTCCGCATTTAGATACGAATTATGCAGTTTCGCTTTCGCGAAAGCTTAATAAATACAATTAATGGAACTTAAAGAACAAGCAGAAGAATATGAGAACATGTCTATGAGTAACATGTCCACGAGTGATCGTGTTCATGCATCTCGTAAAGGCAAGGAGCTCATCCTAGCACTTAATGAAGTGTTCAAGGAAACGAAAGACGAAGAGATCATGGATTTGATGAAACGTCTAACGGCTAAAAAACAAAAGATAGAAAAGCGTTTGAAAGGACGACCGTAAGCACTTAAAAGCCTCAATTTAATTGAGGCTTTTTTATGCACTTCATTTTTATAAGTCATACTTTCACGATTCAAAACCCGTTAAGGAATAGCAACCCTCTACTGTTATGAAAAACACCTTTCTTATTTTTAGTTCGATCGTACTTATTTCTTGTGCCAGTGATTTTCAAAGAAAAACCATTGAGACGGAAAACCTAAGTGGGTTTATCGAATCAGGCAGCACTTTAGGCGTATATGGAGATGCTGGATTGAAGATTACGGCTGACTCCATACAAATGACCAACTGGCCTATATCGAAGCTTACAGAATCTCTTAAAAACGTCATGGACACAGCGATTGCTACGCCAGGTAAGATGACTGATGTTTATACCATCCAGATTGCTAATAAGGGTCAATTAGACCAACGTGTATTTGTGGATTCACTGATTCACGTCTTGTCAAAAAACGGATTGATTAATTGATGAAAATGCCTGTAAAAAGCGTCCAAGTTAAATCAATACTGCCCTTTATAGGTTCAGACGACTATAATACATCCAGAACCTTTTATAAGAAATTAGGGTTTGAAGAGGTATGGTACTCTTCTAGTATGTGCCGTTTTAGTTTGGATGGTTTTGGCTTTTATTTACAAAATGCACACGTACAAGATTGGGTAGAAAACACAATGCTATTTCTGGAAGTTGAAGATTTGGAAGAAACTTTGAAAATCTTTAAATCTTTGAATCTGCCAGCTGGATTTCCAAAATCACGATTGTCAGAAATTGTAAAAAACGATTGGGGCAGCGAATTCTTCTTGCACGACCCTTCTGGAATACTGTGGCATATAGGAAGTTTTAATTCATAGATCCTTTAAGGTTTTTGACCAAACAAAAAATCCCGTCTAGGAAAACCTAAACGGGATTTTATATGTTAGCAGCTGGGCTTACGCCTGTGCTACTGGTACAATAGACACGTAAGATCTATTGTTTCTTTTCTTAGTGAACTTTACTTCTCCGTCCACTTGTGCGTGTAATGTGAAGTCCTTACCAGCATATACGTTTTCACCTGGATGGTGCTCCATACCGCGCTGACGGATGATGATGTTACCAGCGATTGCCGCCTGGCCACCAAAAATCTTCACACCTAAGCGTTTGGATTCTGATTCTCTTCCGTTTTTCGAACTACCTACTCCTTTTTTGTGAGCCATGATAATTTATTTTAGGTATTCCCTAATGAATGGGAACAGTTATACTTTAGTTATTTTCTAGTAACTCGATAAGCTCAGCTTTCTTAAGTGCTGAATAACCTTCAAGCCCTCTTTCTTTAGCCATTTCTTTAAGCTCTGCCACCGTGTTGTTGCTCAAGTCTGTAGAAGCA
This sequence comes from Nonlabens marinus S1-08, assembly GCF_000831385.1. Taxonomy (NCBI): domain Bacteria; kingdom Pseudomonadati; phylum Bacteroidota; class Flavobacteriia; order Flavobacteriales; family Flavobacteriaceae; genus Nonlabens; species Nonlabens marinus. The sequence goes on from NZ_AP014548.1 coordinate 716,181, forward strand.
CTTTCTACTTTTCCTTTAGGAGCATCTTCCGCCTTTACAGGTTTTGCAACTGGTTGGTCTTCTTTTTTCGCTTTCGCGGAAGCAGAATCAGAAGAATCTTTCTTCTTACCACCTTTTAAGGAAATACTAGAAATCTGAATCTGAGACAAATATTGTCTGTGACCGTTTTTCTTGCGGTATCCTTTTCTACGTTTTTTCTTAAAAACGATTACTTTGTCACCTTTAAGGTGTCCCAGAACTTTTGCTTCAGCAAATGCTCCTTCTATAGCTGGGGCGCCGAGTGTGATGTTGTCGCCGTCACCTACAAGAAGAACTTTATCGATAGAAACCGTAGCTCCTTCGTCTTCTTGCATGCGATGTACGAACAACTTCTGATCTTTCTCGATCTTGAATTGTTGCCCTGCTATCTCTACGATTGCGTACATAATGATTAATTAAATTGAATAATTTCGGGCTGCAAATATACTCCTATTGCTCAAATAAGCAAAGTTATAAACAATTAATAAACGTTATTACGTTTTAGTGCTCGTCGTTCATAGGGTCTTGCTCTTTCCTAACCTTTTTAGTATTCCATGATTGCTTATAAATAGGGAGTATCACAAGAGCGCTGGTGATCGTAGTCGCTACCCCTGAAAGGAATACAAATAAAAGTATCGCAAACTCAATCCCACTGCCGGCTATGTTGATTTGCTCTTGCAATGCCTGAGCCAACTCTGGTCGAACTTCAAACAAATAAATTGCCATGAAAATGGTAAAAATGGTAGTTCCAATGAGTCCTGCTAACAGTCCTGCGGTAAACCCTTCCATATATTTAAATTGCTCTTTATCGTGCTTGTAAACATCACGAACTGCAAGAAAAATACAGACAGCGGTTATAACAGCATTAAAGAAGGATAGGTAAATAATTTCAGCTAACCCTAGAAGGTCAATAATCAAAAAGTATCCGATTAATGTAGCTGCAATGTAAAATCCGTATTTAATATTACTATTCATAAATTTTGGTAATGATTGGTCTTGAGGTAAAAATAAGGCTTAATTAAAGCCCTTTCCTAGTGTTTTGAAATTACTTTAACGGTATTTGCACGTCTAACACCTATTTTTAAAGTGTTTGTTTGAAACTGTAACATTTGCAGTGGACTGAGCACTAACAGTTAATAATCGTAAAAATATGAAAATGAATAAAATTGTTTTAAGCCTGGCAGTGGCTCTCATCTCTGTCGTGGGACTTGCACAAAAAGTAGAATTCACGGAGTATGACTTATCCAATGGTCTGCACGTCATTTTACATCAAGAAAATGCAGCTCCGGTTGTGACTGTAGGTGTCATGTATCAGGTAGGTGCAAAGGATGAAGAGCCAGGGCGTACTGGTTTTGCACACTTTTTTGAACACTTGTTATTCGAAGGTACTGAAAATATCGAGCGTGGGGAGTGGTTTAATATCGTAGCCGCTAACGGTGGTAGTAATAATGCAAATACCACTCAGGACCGCACATACTACTATGAAACGTTCCCTTCTAACAAATTAGAATTGGGCTTGTGGATGGAAAGTGAACGTATGCTTCACCCACAAATCGAACAAATAGGAGTAGATACTCAAAATGAAGTGGTCAAGGAGGAAAAACGTCAACGTATTGATAATGCTCCTTATGGTGCTATTATTTATCGAACCGGTATAGACAAACACCTTTTCAAAAAACATCCATACGGACAATCGGTAATAGGTTCTATGGAAGATTTAAATGCTGCAAAGCTTTCAGAGTTTCAAGCATTCAACGATAAATTTTACAATCCTAACAATGCTACCCTAGTAGTTGCAGGTGACATAGATATTAAAGACACTAAAAAGATGATCGAGGATTACTTCGGTACGATCGAGAACAAAGCGCCTCGCAACGAGCGTAAAATGATTGTAGAAGACCCAATCACTGAAACGCGTTATGCTACAGAGTATGATGCTAATATTCAGATTCCAGCTAAAATATTCTCTTACATCACGCCTAAATCAATTGATCGTGATGCTTATGTATTAGACTACATCTCTCAAGTATTAACTGGCGGTGCTAGTTCTAGAATGCAGAAGAGAATGGTGGAAGATGAAAAGATTGCCTTCCAGGTATTGGCATTTAACAGTGCAAACCAAGATTACGGTACTTATACTATGGGCGCTCTTGCGAAAGGTGACACTGAATTGAGCAAACTTGCAAAAGTGATGGATGAGGAAATCAAGAAGCTTCAAACCACACTAATCACAGAACGTGAATACCAAAAACTTCAAAATCAATTTGAAGCACGATATGTGAGCTCAAACTCAAGAGTACAAGGAATTGCCAGCTCTCTAGCTACTTATAATATGTTACAAGGGGATACAGACCGTATCAACAAAGAGCTTGACATCTATAAGAGCGTTACTCGAGAAGACATCAAGCGCGCTGCTAATCAATACTTAAAGCCAAGCCAACGATTAGAACTAGACTATCTAGCTGGACAAGCTCCTGATGATATGGCAGATGCAAAGGATGAAGTGCAGCAAATGAAAGAAGAAATGATGGCGACAGGAACTAATAAAATGTCAGACAAAATTTTCTTCGATTATAATGAAGCTTCTTTAACCGCTAATTCTAAAAAAGAATTGGATAAAATGGCTCAAGTCATGAAACAAGATCCTTCCCTAATGTTGAAAGCAGAAACTTTTACAGACAGTCGCGGTACTGATTCTTATAATTTAGAATTATCTAAACGACGATCAGCTGCAGTTATAGGATACCTAATTGCTAAAGGAATCTCAAAAGACAGATTAGAAGGCATAGGTCGTGGGGAAGCAAATCCAGTAGTTGACTGTAGCAGTGGTGATTGTACCGCAGAGCAGTACGAGCAATCCAGAAGAACTGAATTTACTATCACTAAAAAATAATGACAACAATGAAAAAATATATCATCGCATGCATAGCCGTTCTCTTCATAGGAACAGCTGCCATTGCCCAAATTGATCGATCTAAAATACCAACTTCTGGCCCAATGCCAGAAATCAACCTAGGTGAACCTTATACATTTGACTTAGACAATGGACTTAAGGTTCTCGTAGTTGAAGATTCAAAACTTCCTACTATAAGCTTCAATCTAGACCTTAACAATCCTCCTATTGTAGAAGGAAACAAAGCAGGTGTACAGTCATTGACTGGAAGCATCATGGGAAAAGGAACCACTAAAACTCCTAAGGAGAAATTCAACGAGCAAGTAGATTATCTAGGCGCTCAAATTTATTTAGGCACTGGTGGCGGTGGAGCTTCTACTCTTTCAAAATACACAGAGCAGGTAATGGCCATGTTTGCTGAAGCTGCTTTATATCCTAATTTCAATGAGGAAGAACTGGCAACAGAAAAGTCTCAATTGATTGAAGGAATTAAATCTGGAGAAAACAGTGCTGCTGCGATTGCAGGTAAAGTACGTGGAGCATTAGCTTACGGTAAAGATCACGCTGCTGGAGAGTTTGCTACTGTAGAAACAATCAACAACGTTGAGCTAGCTGATGTGAAAAAATTCTATTCGGATTATTTTGTTCCTAACAGGGCTTATTTATTGATAAGCGGAGACATAGATAAAAAGGAGGCTAAGAAATTGGTGAATAAGTACTTTGGAGAATGGAAAGCCAAAGAAGCTCCTAAATCAAATCTACCTGAGGTAACTGATGTTCCTACAACTGAGATTGATTTTATCAACGTGCCTAACGCTGTGCAAACAGAACTCGCTGTTATCAATACTTCAGAATTGAAAATGAGCGATAAGGACTATCATGCTGCCTTAGTAGCAAATTACATTTTCGGTGGTGGGTTCGGTTCTTATTTGAACATGAACTTGCGTGAGAAAAACGGTTATACCTATGGTGCTGGATCCTCCTTAGGTGCTGGTAGAGATTACAAATCTACTTTTAGAGCAACGACTAAAGTGCGTAACGAAGTTACAGACAGTGCTGTTGTAGAGACATTTAAAGAATTGGATCGCATCAAGACCACTTATGTGACTGATGAAGACCTTTCAAATGCAAAAGCTAAGTTCCTAGGAAGTTTCATCATGCAATCTGAAGACAAGTCTGTAGTTGCAGACCGCGCGATCACGATTCGTACGAATAATCTTGATGAAGATTTCTACAAAGACTTTATCTCTAACATTAACGCTGTTACTAAAGAAGATGTGAAACGCGTCGCTAACAAATACTTTAAGACAGATAACATGCGTATTGTTCTAGTAGGTAAAGCTAGTGAGGTTTTAGAGCCTCTTGAAAACATGAAAATTAACGGTAAAAATGTACCGATTAAATTTTACGATAAAGAAGCTAATGTTACAGATCGCCCATCTACAATAGCGATCCCAGAGGGAACAACAGTCAACACTATTTTTGCAGATTATGTAAAGGCAATTGGTGGACGTGATCAAGTTGCTGAGGTAAAATCGATGGCAATGATAGGTTCAAGTACGACTCCAATGGGTGAATTAGTATTGAACGTTAAGAAAACTAACGATAATAAATTCAGCCAAACCATTACTATGGGAGGTAACGTAGCCTCTAAAATGGTTTACGCTAACGGAGCAGGAAAAGTAAGCGGTATGCAAGGAAGTGCAGTATTAGAAGGAGAACAGCTTGAAGCTGCTGCTGCTGAGGCTGTACTGTTCCCAGAGTTTGCAAATCCTGATGGTGGAACCTTGATAGGAGCAGAAAAAATGGGCGATAAGAAAGTCTATGTCGTTCAAGTATCTGATACTAAAAAGAACTACTATGACATGAATACTGGACTTTTACTAGGACAGGAAACTACTCAAGAGGTTCAAGGTCAAACCTACAGCACCATGATCAAGTATGACAACTATAAAGAAGTTAAGGGTGTGAAATACCCAATGACCATCATCCAAAACATGGCGGGTCGTGATTTCAGATTTGACATCAACACGTTAAGAGTGAATGAAGGCGTTACTGATGCTGACTTCAACTAGAAATATGTAGAAGGGTTCGCTTTCGCGAAAGCGAACTTCTTTATTGAATTTTTTAAGAACCAGTCTTTATTTAGAGGCTGGTTCTTTTTTTCCCCTAGTTACTAAAATCACTGCGAGGATGATTATCCCAGTTGCTACACCTTGCCAAATCGTGAATGTTTCTCCATCCAAAGTGCCCCAAGTCAACCCAATTACAGGCATCAAATAAGTGACGCTACTAGCAAATACTGGCGACGTCATTTGCACCAGCTTATTAAACATGACCTTGGCCGCAACGGTGCCAAAAACACACAGAATAACAATATAACCCAAACTGGTAAGAACGGCATTACTGGTAAACTCCAGCTGCGCTCCATCAGCCGAAAGGAAGACGATAATTGCTAAAGGGAGAATAAAAACAAAGTTGGCTGTTGCGATGGCAAGAGGTTTGATGTTTTGTAAGTACCGCTTGATGATATTCACATTACTGGCATAACAACAACAAGCAATCAAAACCAGTCCCACAAATAAATAGTTTTGCTCTGGATTACTTTCCATACCGGCAAGAATTAATCCCACAGCACCGCCTAGACCTATAATCACGCCTAGTAATTGCCTTCTTGAAAAGCTGATCCCAAATAGTACTGCGCCCAATATCAAAGTAATTAATGGCACGGTGGAGTTGAGAATAGCGCTGATCGCACTGTCGATTTCCGTTTGCGCATAAGCGAATAGAAAAGCTGGGAAAAAGGTTCCTAACAATCCTGAAAGGGCAAGCCAAGGCCAGTCTTTACGCTTAGTTTTTGAAAAAGAATTCCACCCTATGGAGATCAAAATAACTCCTGAAATCATGGTGCGTAGTGCTCCTAATTGCAAGGGTTGTAAGGTGAGGTTACCACTACTGTCTTGGCCCAAAGCCTTTTTAATTAGTATAAAGGAGGTTCCCCAAATGACACTTAAAATGATGAGGTAAACGTACTTGAGATGAGATTCCTTCATGAATTTTGATAATCCTGCAAAGGTCACTCATTTTAAAAGATATACTAGAAATTAATTCTTTGCAGCTGTTTTGGCTTTCCATTGTAGAGATTCCATCATCTTTACCATGTCTTGTTTGATGTATTCCACAGCCGGCAAAATAGAATCGTAATAAGGCTCTCTATTAAAATAAAGTGAAGCGGTCAAAAAGTTTTGGACACTATCGGTCACATAAAACTGTATGTTTGAGGCAGCGTCACCTTCTACTTCATAGAACATCCCGTAGGTCTTATTCTTAGGATTTACAAAGGGCTGCTCTGTAATTGCATCAGCCATTTGATTGTGGGTGTAGGAAAGTTTTTGTCCGTCAATAAGAAGTTGTCTCAAATTTTCTTCTACAGATCGATAATTGACGTAAACCATGGCGTCCATATCAGGGTAACTGATGGTCATGGAACAATCCTTTTTCCCTTTCATCACCGCCTTGTCGTTCATATCAAAGCTAAAAGAGCAATCTTTTTCTATGGATTTATAGGTGGGATCTGGATAGTTCAATGCGAGTTGCGCATCTGGTTTAGGCACAGCATCCTCACCACCACAGCTTGCCAGCAGGATGATGAACAAAAAAATACTTGCTGTTTTTATGGCGTCGTACATTTGATTTGTTTGATGCGTTTTTTATCCATCGACTCTATCACAAACGTAAAACCTTCAAATATTATTTTGTCCAACTTGCGAGGGAAGTGACCCGTCTGCTCTAGCAGGAAACCCGCAATAGTTTCAGATTCTCCTTTGGCATTTTCAAAAATCGCTATAGTTTCATCTTCAAAGTCTACAATGCGATAAAAGTCTTTAATGGAAGTCTTTCCTTCAAAAATAAAATTGCGATCGTCGAGCTTGCTATAGATAAGATTTTCATCATCAAACTCGTCACTTATATCTCCCACAATCTCCTCTATGATGTCTTCTAAGGTGATCAACCCACTTGTTCCACCGTATTCGTCTACCACTATCGCTAGGTGCTTCTTTTGCTCTTGAAAGTCCTGTAAAAGGTCATCCAGCTTTTTATTCTCTGGAACAAAGTAGGCCTCTCGCAATAACTTTGTCCATTCAAAATTCTTACGGTCGATATATGGCAACAAATCCTTTACGTACAATACACCTGTAATATTGTCCACACTTTCCTTAAAAACAGGAATGCGGGAATACCCGTTACTAATCACTCTAGGTACAATTTCTTTGAAGTTGAGATTTTCATCCAGCGCAAAAACATCTGTCCTGTTGCGCATCACATTTTTTGTGTCTGTATTACCGAAGCTTACAATCCCTTGCAGTAATTGCTGTTCTTCATCAGTGGTATCATTCTCGTCAGTCAATTCAAGGGCTTGAGACAGTTGAGAAACGGTAATATTAGATTTTTTGCTACCTAGACGGTCTTGAATTTGCAAGGTTACATATCGCATAGGCAAACTCATAAAACTGAATAGTTTGTCTAATACATTAAGCGGTACAGCCATAAAATTAGCAAACCCAATGGGGTTCCTATTAGCATACACCTTAGGGAATATCTCACCAAAAAGCAAAATTAAAAAAGTCACGGCACCTACTTCAATCACAAAACGCAACACCTCATTTTCCAGTCCACTGAACCAAACTTCGGCTAGAATACTAAAAATCAAAACTGATGTAATATTGATGGCATTGTTAGCGATCAATATGGTCGCTAACAACTTTTTAGGGCGATCCAGCAATTTAGCTACAATTTCCCGTCTCGGGAATTTGACATCTTGCTCTTCCAGCTCTGTATTACTAAGAGAAAACAGGGCTACTTCTGCGCCACTTATCAAGGCACTAAATAAGAGGAGTATGACAAACACGATCAAGTAGATCAACTGCTCTGGTTGGGTAATCATCAACAACTGCACTAAGGGCAATGGGTCTGGATCCAATTTCTAATTTTTAGAGTTGATTAAAATGGCAAATCATCGTCCTCGTCATTGTCCATGGACTGCGGCACGGGAGCTGATGTTTGTTTGGCTGGTGCTTGACTTGCTTGTGGCTGGGCTTGTTGAGGCTGGCTAGAGTTAGATGTAGCATTTTCATTTTTCGGAGTCAAGAACGTAAACTCCTGTACCTGAATCTCAGTAGTATAGCGCTGTTGGCCATCCTCACCGGTCCATTGGCGGCTCTTGATGCGTCCTTCTATATATACTTTATCACCTTTATGCAGGTATTTCTCACAAACTTCGGCTGCCTTGTTACGCACGACACAGTTGTGCCATTCCGTATTTGAAACCCGCTCACCAGTGTTACGGTTCACGTACTCCTCATTAGTCGCTAGTGGGAAACGCCCTATGCAATTACCACCTTCAAAATATTTCATCTTGACCTCATCGCCTGTGTGCCCTATAAGCATCACTTTGTTTAATGTACCTGCCATAATTCGTCTGTATTGAGTTTAAAAAAGTCTACAAATATAGAAAGATTGCCTACCATCCCCACAGATAAATACATGTTAAACAGCGTATTCCTAGGATTCTATTTATGCCAGAATTCGTTCATAAACCGCTCCATTAAAACATGTAGCGGCTTCGCTTTCGCTTCTGCAATAGACATTGCACCTTCAACCTCAGTTTCCGTTTCAATAATCCAAAAGTAGGCATGGATTTTACGATGACTTAATTTGTGTATGATCGGTTCTTGATTGTATACGCTTTCGCGAAAGCGAACCCCTCCATAAACCTCTTGAAAACTGTCAGCAGCAGTGAACTCATGAGACAGCAATGCACCATTAGATTCTACGAAAGGAAACTCATAGAGTCCTGCCCAGATGCCTGTTTGTGGCCGTTCTTGCAATAGCGTTTTTCCTGACGGTGTGATAGTGACCATGTAATGATGGTGCAGGGAAAGCACTTTAGTCTTTTTGAGTTTTACCGGTAATTCAGTAATTCGATCTTCTTTAAAAGCTGCACAATCGTTCTGAAATGGACAAACGCCACAGTCTGGATTTTTAGGAACACACTGCAGTGCGCCAAATTCCATTATCGCTTGATTGTACTGCGCTGGTTTCTTAGGGTCAATTAAGGAATTCGCCAGTTTTTTAAACTCTTTCACACCTTCTGTACTATTAATAGGAAGCGAAAAGCCGTAAATCCTAGAAAGCACCCTGTATACATTTCCATCCACCACCACAACCGGTTCTTTATAAGCAAAACTGGCAATAGCGGCAGCGGTATATTCTCCCACCCCCTTCAATTCTAGCAATTCTTTATAGGATTTAGGAAAAATACCCGCTTTATCGATGACTTGTCGTGCCGCTGCTTGTAGGTTTCTCGCACGGGAATAATAGCCTAGACCTTGCCATAGCTTCAAGACTTCTTCTTGTGGTGCAGCTGCAAGTTCCTGGACCGTAGGGAAGCGTTCAACAAACTTCAAATAGTACGGCATCCCTTGATTGACGCGGGTTTGCTGAAGGATTATCTCACTCAACCAGATCAAATATGGGTCTGTTGTCTCCCTCCAGGGCAAGGATCTTTTGTGATTATGATACCAGGAAATAAGCGTATTAGAGAAGTTCATGAGGTAGGAATGAGCAAGTTAGCAAGATATATCTTCTTAAAATTTAATCAATTAGAGATTTTTTGTTTGTTATAATGAACTATCTTTGCGCCCTGTTTCATAAAACCCTAATAATAAAATTTAAACAGTAAACATGACTAAAGCAGATATCGTATCAAAGATTTCAGATAAACTGGGAATGGAGAAGACTGAGGTTCAGGCAGCAGTTGAGTCTTTTATGGATGAAGTGAAGGGATCTCTAGAAACTGGAGAGAACGTATACCTACGTGGTTTCGGTAGCTTTATCGTTAAGACAAGAGCTGAGAAGACTGGTCGTAACATTTCTAAGAACACAACAATTAAGATTCCTGCACATAATATCCCGGCTTTTAAACCAGCCAAAGTATTTGTGGAAGGTGTCAAATCAAACGTAAAAGTAAAGTAAAATATAAGAGATATGCCAAGCGGTAAAAAAAGAAAAAGACATAAGGTAGCAACACACAAACGTAAAAAGCGTCGTCGCGCTAACCGTCACAAGAAGAAAAAGTAGTCTAGTACTACTTTTTCTTTTTACAGTTCTTTGACATAGGGTTGCGTTGTATAACCCGTTCGACTGGTAAGTTTCACGGAAAACTTGCCCAACACTAAGTATAATATATCCTCCTATACCGTTGTATAGTTAGGATTAAACAATTGGAATTATGGATAAAGAAATTATTATCCGTTCCGGTGCTACAAAAATCGATTATGCCCTTACTAAAAATGGTAGGCTGATCGAACTTCATGCAGATGAAGACGAAAATAAGTTTGCGGTAAGCGATGTATTCATTGCAAAAACCCGCAAGGTTTTATCTGGTCTCAACGCGTCCTTTGTTGACGTGGGTTATGAGAAAGATGGTTTTTTACACTATCACGATCTAGGACCTAGATACCTTACACAACTTAAATTCACCAAACAAGTTATAAGCGGTAGACTTAAAAACTACGCTCTTAAAGACATAAAGGTCGAGAAAGAACTCGAGAAAAGCGGCTCTATTACAGATGTCGTTGCTCCTAACCAGCCCGTACTCGTACAGGTAGTCAAAGAACCCATATCCACAAAAGGACCTCGCTTGAGTGCAGAGCTTTCCTTGCCTGGACGTTATGTGGTTCTCGTACCCTTCTCTGACCGAATCTCCATTTCTCAAAAAATTGAGGATCGAGAAGAAAAGAGCAGACTTAAACGACTTGTCAAAAGCATTAAACCTGAAGGATTCGGTGTCATTGTGCGCACCGTGGCTAAAGGTAAACTAGTAGCAGAACTGGATCAGGATCTAACTAACCTGATGACCCGCTGGGAAAATATGTGCAGTAAATTACACCGCGCACCTTATCCTACTAAAGTGATGTCAGAAGTTAGTCGTACCAATTCCCTCATGCGTGATGTGTTCAACGACAGTTACACGTCCATCGTAGTAGATGATGAGGAAGTAAGCAATGAAATCAAGGATTACCTAAAGACCATTGCCCCACATAAAGAAAATATCGTAAAATACCACAACCCTCGAGTTCCCATATTTGAAAAATATGGAATCGAACGTCAGATCAAAACGTCATTTGGCCGTACCGTATCTATGAGTAAAGGTGCTTACCTGATCATAGAACATACTGAAGCCATGCACGTGATAGACGTGAACTCTGGTAACAGGTCCAACAAGGCAGACAGCCAGGAGGAAACCGCACTAGAAACTAATATGATCGCTGCGACTGAGATTGCACGTCAATTAAGGTTGCGCGATATGGGAGGCATCATCGTTATCGATTTTATCGATATGCGTAAGTCAGAGAATCGCAAAAAGCTCTATGAGCACATGCGCGATGAAATGGCAGATGAGCGTGCCAAACACAAGATTTTGCCACCATCAAAATTTGGATTGATACAGATCACACGCCAGCGTGTGCGTCAAGAAGTCAATATCAAAACCCGGGAAGAAAATCCCGATGGGAATGGTGATGGAGAAATTCAAGCGCCTATTCTAGTGATTCAAAAAATCACTGAAGAATTGGAACGCCACTTAAAAGCAGGAAACAAAAAGGTCACGCTACATGCGCACCCATTTGTTGCCGCGTTTATCACTAAAGGATATCCATCCGTTAGGTCAAAGTGGTTTGCTAAACACAGAAAGTGGATCAAGGTCATGCCTAGAGACGCCTATACCTATTTGGAATTTCATTTCACAGGTAAGGACGGCAAGGAATTGTCCTAAAACTATAAAACGCCTACAGGCTTGACTTGTAGGCGTTTTTTTGTGGGTTGTTTTTTCGCTTTCGCAGAAGTTAAATCTATTATACCCTCAATAACCGTATCGAGTCCCTATATATCGCGCACGGTAGACAATCAATTTATTCTTATCAGAATCATCAAAACGTTTTCTAGATCTACCATCAGGATTCTTTTGGACCTTGAGTATTACCTGTAAGTTTCTCTGATTATTACAAATTAATTCATGAATTTGATATGGATTATCAAAATCTAGATCCTCAATATTTTGATAATCATAATTACTCAAGCTATCTCTATGTATTGTTTTTCCATTATCAAGCTCAAACTCATAAATCAATAATCCATTTTCAACTAGTGGGTTTTTATTTTCTCTAACAATTTTATATTGACTTCCATTGGGACATTTGTAATTAACATGTAAATTATAATTATCGTTGTCCTGCAGTAAAATCAATTGACCCGCTTGGGATAAACCAATGTTAGAAATTAAAAAAGTTATTGTTATTACGAATAATCTCATAATGTTCTAGAATATGTGCGGTTAATCTCTTCTGTAACAAACTCGATCCTATCTTTGACGGATTGGTCAAGTGCTAAATATTCCGCCGTTTCTTTCAAACCATTCCAGGAAAAGTCCTCAAAAATCTCTCGCAATGTCATGTTGTTCAATGATCGAGGTGGAAAAGCACTAGTAGGACTTGGATCTGTCAAAAATGGATGAACAGATAACATAGCGTCAACAATCTTGCCACGATAATTTTCAATAGAAAATGCATTGTGATTCCAATCTGAGGCCGTTGAAGGAGTAGCTCTATAGTTATTTACCATATATGCAAAAATCACGTCGTTTGATTCGGCAACATTAATCGGGATATTACTAGGTAATGGTTCAAAAATATTTTGTACTGACTCTACTCTTGTAAATAGTCCCAATTGAATACTACGTTCCATTAGTTCAGTGTGAAGAAATTCGTGTATAGTAATTTGAGCAATCTCTATATTCGTAAAATTTTGTATTCTATTTTTATCAAATACAATTTTGTGTGTTCTAAATTCACCAATTAAAGCATCGTAATTTAAGTCTAAAAGAGCAGGAGTGTCCGAATTTACTGATGATGGAAGATCACCCATACTCAATATTAGTAAAGTTTCTTTACCTGACTCAAAATTATCCCGGATCAGCTTTTCAGCAAAAAAAGGATCTGAAGCCTTAAGTATTTTATATACCTCTTTAGTTCTACCTGAAAGATTTTCAATGATTCTCTCATCCCAATCAACCTCAGTAAATCTTGGATTCAAGCTTTTAGCTTCCACAGCAGCACGAGCAAATGCAAAGCTTGTCAAATCTCTCATATTGCTTTTTAAAAAGCTTTCCAATTGCAATTTAAAATCAATGTTTTGCGGATCGTTGATCCATGTTAAAAATGCTGAACCTAATGAATTGTAAAACTCCTCAAGCATTAACTGTTCCCTATTGTATTGATCAACATCCGTAGTGCAACCGTCAGGACTGGTTAGGCTAGTACCGCCTGATTTAGGACAAGTTTCCACTGGACTAAATGGCGTACTGCCGTCGGGATCAAAATTGCCGCTACTGCCACTTGAACCGTCAGTATCGCCACTTCCAGAATAGCTGCTTCCAGACGACCCGCTACTTGAATCACCGCCACTGTCACCGCTACAGGATGCAGATAAAAATGTATAGTCCGTTGTCGAAGATAAATCACAACTTGGATGCATGTCATCTGGATCCTTTGGCGCATCATGTTCATGATCATTCCAGCAAGGAGGGTAAGTCGTAACAACTGAATAAACATATAAACAATCCCCAATAGTACTGTAACTTAAATCCTTGCTAAAAGTGAAATTGGTTTTTAGTTTAGTTAATTGTATTTCGTTGGAAATAAGATCTCCTGTTTCCGTACCCGGAAGTATATTTATTTTAGGAATTTTAGCTATATAACTCTCATAATAAATTTCATTTTGTCCATTCGATTTGGTTGCCAGTACCAGTTGTTTATCGAATAATGAATCTGCGGTATCTACAATCTCAAATGAGTAACTTTCATATTGCCCTTGCTTAAGATGATTAAACCTAGAGTCATCAACATAAAAGTGATTAATGCTATCGTAAAACGATTTCTCACGCACCGACAAAATCGATTTAGTTTCTTTTAGTTTATCCAGTAAAGAAGTGTCAAACTCAAAATCTTTAGAATTATAAGTTTTGATCATAATCTCCTCAGCATTAGCTGGATTTTCTATCAAATCTGAATCTTCTTTTTCACAAGAGAAGAAAGTGAAGAATACTAGTAAAATTGATGCATGTTTCAATGGCATGAATCTCTGGAATGGTAATGTTATTTTCATTTAGTTTCGTTTTATAAGCGCAACTTAGGGATTTAGGGATTTAGGGATTTAAAATTCCATTATCCAAGGTTACCAAATCGTTAACAATAAATTAATAGGAAAAATACTGCTTGGTTTTTTAAGTTTTATCTAGGCACGTTCCAGACCAACCTCCACGTTGTTTGCATAAAGTTTAAATCCCTAATTTCGCCCTATGGATATGCAACAGCAATCTTTTACGGTGGAACAAGCGACTCGATCGATAGAGCGGTATTGTGCCTATCAAGAGCGCTGCCATCAGGATGTGGAGCGCAAACTCAAGAAAATGGGTATGATTCCAGATGCTATTGACCAGATCATACCACATCTACTTCAACATAATTTTTTGAACGAAACTCGATTTGCCAAGTCTTTTGCTCGTGGAAAATTCCGTATCAAAAGTTGGGGGCGTCAGCGTATTGTTCGAGAGCTTCGGGCGAAGGGATTGAACAAACGTACTATAGACATAGGTCTTACCGAGATATCTGATGCTGACTATGAAGCGGTGTTTGATACGCTTTCGCGAAAGCGAAATAGCCAACTAGAATCTGAAACGAATAAATACAAGCGTCGCAAAAAGCTTGCGGATTATTTACTGTATCGCGGTTGGGAGTCGCATTTAGTTTATGCGAAAGCTGTAGAACTTATTCCTGATTAATATTCAACCGTTTGTGCGTGAGGGTAATCGCTTTCTCATTCTTATAATCGATCCAATCTTGACCTTTCCAGCGACGCATTAAGTTATCGTAATGACGCATAATACCAATGTTGTACAAGGCCTTTCCTAAGTTCTTAATCTTTCTAGGATAGGACCTTAAACTGATCGAAAATCCCGGATTCAGGTAATGCATGTAGTGCCAATACCCCTCTGGCATGTACAACATCTCGCCGTGGTTAAGTTCACAAACGTGTCCTTGCGCTTGCTTCAAAGCGGGCCATTTATCCAAATCTGGATTACTAAAGTCTATATCCTCGCGGGTAATCAGTGCATTAGGTACTTTATACATGTATTTCGACTGATCTGGCGCCATGATGATACAGCGCTTTTTCCCGTGAAAATGGAAATGCAGGATGTTGGTATAATCAATATCGTAATGCATAAACACCTTAGAATCTGTCCCCCCAAAGAACATCATCGGCAACCCTTTGATCAATTTCAATCCTAAGTCTGGAAATTTGAAATCACCCTGCAGTACAGGCACTTCTTTTAAAATATTGTATAAAAAGATACGGAAGTTAGTCGGTCCTTTTTTGAGTAGCTCCACATACTCTGACATCTTCATGGTTGCGTGTGCTTGATTAAATCCCTCGTCGTGCTTCACAGGACGATCGTCATACAACGGCACCGTTTTATCACCAGCTACTTTATTGATATACTCTAGGTTCCACTTTTCATAAGCAGGCCAATCTTTAGTCAACTGCTCAATCACCACAGGCTTTTGTGGTTTCAGGTAGTTTTTGACAAATTCCTCTTTAGAAAGGGTTTTGTATCTGGGTATTTCGGCAAGGTTTAACTGACTCATTCTTCAAAGGTAAAACAGTGATTGCAATTATTACAACGTCTGACATTAGTATACTTCAATGGATAAACTCCTAATAGGAAGCATATGATAAATATGAACCAATCAGCAATATTGGATAAT
The DNA here is from genome assembly GCF_000831385.1 of Nonlabens marinus S1-08. Classification (NCBI taxonomy): domain Bacteria; kingdom Pseudomonadati; phylum Bacteroidota; class Flavobacteriia; order Flavobacteriales; family Flavobacteriaceae; genus Nonlabens; species Nonlabens marinus. The sequence goes on from NZ_AP014548.1 coordinate 731,976, forward strand.
TTTCTCCAATCGTAAGTCAAATTTTGCGAGTTACATCGAGGACAATTTTCAAGTGTAACAGTTGAAACGTTTTTCTCAGTCAATTGAATGGCTCGTTCCAAATTGGCTTGACTAACTCGCAACTCAATACCGCCGCAGGCTTGCGCCATTAATGGATCTAACGTTAAAAAGTGATCAAATAATACTTGGGTTTCAATCCCTTCACTCTCAAGCAAAGCACGATCCAAATGACAATCTATAGAAAGCTCATAGGTTCGAACTAATGCGTCAGCCATTTTAATGACTCTAATTATGCTTTGGCAGCTTTTGCAGTTGCCTTAGCCTGCTCGTTACGTTCAATTTTATGTTCTGGACGTGTCCAGCGAGGTTTTTCTCCTTGATCTTTATATTTAGAATACTGAGCTTCTACACTTTCTGGCTGCGCTTTTTTCACAAATGGCTTCATAGGCTCTAGACCTAACATTTTGAACATTTCCATATCCTCACTTACGTCTGGATTTGGGGTAGTCAATAATTTATCTCCTGCAAAAATCGAATTGGCTCCCGCAAAGAAACACATCGCCTGACCTTCCCGGCTCATGTCTGTTCTACCCGCACTCAATCGCACTTGAGTTTGTGGCATTACAATTCGAGTCGTGGCTACCATACGTATCATTTCCCAAATAGAAACAGGCTTTTGCTCTTCTAACGGAGTGCCTTCTACAGCTACTAGCGCATTTATAGGTGTACTTTCTGGTTGAGGGCTCAAACTTGCGAGCGCCACAAGCATTCCTGCGCGATCCTCAATGTTTTCTCCCATTCCTATGATTCCACCACTACAAACGGTCACATTAGTCTTGCGGACGTTTCCTATAGTGTCTAAGCGGTCTTGATATCCTCTTGTAGAGATAACCTCTTTATAATATTCCTCACTACTGTCTAAGTTGTGATTATAGGCATATAAACCTGCTTCTGCTAGTCGGTGCGCTTGATTCTCTGTGATCATTCCTAGCGTACAGCACACTTCCATATCCAGCTTGTTAATGGTACGTACCATTTCTAGAACTTGGTCGAACTCTGGTCCATCTTTCACATTCCTCCAGGCTGCACCCATGCAAACTCTAGAGCTACCTCCAGATTTCGCGCGCAAGGCTTGTGCCTTGACTTGCTGTACGGACATCAAGTCGTTCCCTTCAATATCCGTATGATAACGGGCTGCTTGCGGGCAATATCCACAGTCTTCTGGACAGCCACCAGTCTTGATACTGAGCAAGGTGGAGACTTGAACCTGATTAGGGTTATGGTATTCTCTATGGACCGTAGCAGCATCATACAACAACTCCATGATAGGTTTGTTATAGATTTCTAATACTTCTTCTTTAGTCCAGTTGTGTTTGGTTGTCATAAAATCGGGAATAGTAAGTAAAAATAGAAAAGTGAAGTTGGAATATGTATAGGAATTTGAATTATTCTACCTGTTTTTCTAATAGCAAAGTTACACAGTTGCCTCCAAAGCCGCTAGCATTGACTAAGACGCGACTTGGGAGCCTGTTCTGATGTCTATCGTTTAGGGGGCCAGTTTTCAAATAAGGGATAGCAGCAGGAGTCTTGCCTGATAGCAGATCTATCGCCACACATATATTTACTGCGGCACTAGCACCCAAGGAATGTCCTATTTGCCATTTGTTGTTCAGTAATTCAGGAAGTTTTTCTCCGAATACTGCACGAATAGCGTTGACTTCAGAGCTGTCGCCTAAAATAGTTCCTGGCGCGTGAGTGACAATGGCATCAATAGATTCTGGATTTAGGTTCTCAATCGCAGCTCTCATGGATTTTTGAAAACCTAAACCATCAGCACTCATGGATGTTGCCGATTGAAGTGATTCTATAGCCGTGCCATATCCAGAAATTTTAATTCCGTTAGCGGATGATTTTTTTGAAAGAAGGAAACAAGCTGCGGCTTCTCCTAACACCATGGTGTTAGATTTCTTGTCAAGATCTAAAGCTCGGCACTTATACTCCCCTTTTTCTTGGGAGTAAATGCGCAAGGCTTTCATTTGCTCGATGGTGAAATCTGTTAATGGTGCTTCCGTACCACCAGCAATAAATGTTGTAGCCATACCGCTTTCTAACCAAGCAATGGCATTTAATATCGAGTGCGCAGCAGTAGCGCAGGTAATAGAATGAGAGAATGCAGTAGATTGAGTGCCTAAATCTTGTGCCACCCAACTGCTTAAATTTCCTAATGTAGTCAATGGCGAGGTAGGCACGGGAACCTTTCCTGTTTTAACAAACTCTGCATGGAAGTCTTCCCAAATCCCTGTCGCACCGCGACTGGAGCCTATATTAACAGCAACTTCTTTACTTTCCAATTTCAATTGGCGTGCTGCTAGAATAGCAAGCAAAGTGGATCTATCTAGTTTTTGATACTGGGAACTTTCATTTTTCAACCCTTGCAAGGCGTTTTCTGAATCGGTGTCAATGCGTCCTACTGGGGTTCCCTGATGGGTGCAAAACATAGGTTGATTGACGCCAAACCCGCGACTTCCTAAAGGCGAAATCAGCGCTGCATCATGTATGTAAATGGGGTTTTTCAAGCCTTATTTTTGAGAATGCAAAAATGGGGAAAAGCCCTTAAAGTTGGGCTTTTCTAACCACTAAACTGCTCTTGAATCCAGAAACTCTAAAATTGTATCGTATAGAAACTTTAATTCCTCAGCTGTAGTTGTAAATGGCGGTACCAGATAGATCGTTTTCCCTAGGGGTCGCAGGAAAACACCCCTTTTCCAAAACCATTGAAATATCAGGTTGCGCTCATTCCCGTACCGTTGCATTTCTGCTGCTAGGTCAAACGCTAGGATGACACCGCAATGTCTTACATCGCCCACTGCTGGATGTTGTTTTAATTGATCTAAAAACCCTGCATGAGATAAGCTGATATGCTTAATCCCTTCCTGAATATTCTCTGAAACTAGCAAATCGATACCTGCTGCTGCTACCGCACAACCTAGCGGGCTTCCACTATAAGTGTGCCCATGGAAGAATCCGCGGCTGTTTTCATCGTGGAGAAAGGCATCGTATACTTCCTGGGTGCAACTGGTGATAGCCATAGGCATGATCCCGCCAGTCAAGGCTTTGGAAAGGCAAATAATATCAGGTCTATTTTGGATTTGGCTACTTGCAAAATGACTTCCTGTTTTCCCAAAACCCGTCATTACTTCATCTGCGATGGAAAGAATTCCGCTTTCGCGAAAGCGTCTTATCAAACGGCACAACCCACTAGCATCATTCATTTGCATGGCAGCGGCACCTTGCACCAGCGGCTCATAAATAAAACTGGCAATGTCATTTTCTGCAATGAGCTGCTCCACTTGTTGCAAAACGATCTCCATATTTTCTGAAGTAGGCGCTGGTATACGGATAACCTCTATGAGCAACTCTTCAAACGGGCCGTTATAAACGGACAATCCAGAGGCGCTCATCGCACCGAAGGTATCGCCGTGGAAACCACCTTCCAACGCTACCACAGCAAGTCGCTTTTCTCCACGATTGAAATGGTACTGAAACGCCATTTTTAAAGCGATTTCTACACTGGTCGATCCATTTTCAGAAAAAAACAGCTTCTCCTGATTATCTGGAAGTATGCTGAGCAATTTCTCTGACAATCGTACGGCAGGCTCGTGAGTCATGCCAGCAAACACCACATGGTGCAATTGATCCACTTGATCTTTTAATGCCTGAGTCAATGCAGGATTCACATGTCCATAACTGCAAGTGTACCAGCTGGAAATCGCGTCAAAGTATTTGTTGCCCTCATGATCGTACAAATAGTTACCCTGAGCATGAGAAATAGCCAGCGGCGGCAATGCCGTTTTATGTTGAGTCAACGGATGCCAAATGTGCTGCGCATCTTTCTTTAATAACTCGCTGGCAATCATAAGGCTTCTAGGTTTTGCTGAAATTGCACCGCATAATCTGCTACCAACCTTGGCGTAATCTGATCGTGCTTCTCCATATGCCCGATGGTAGGGATACCGCTCATTTGCTCAATAATTTCAATGGTCCCGTCCAGATCTACATGATTATAGATGATTCCTGCGCATTTCAATCCACGGGATTTTAAATAAGCAATGCTCAATAAGGTGTGGTTGATGCTACCTAAATATCCTGAACTTACCAGGATAATTTTATCTGTTGGAAGAATTAAATCTGTGATGGTATGTTCCTTATTGATGGGAACCATCAAGCCACCTGCGCCTTCTACCACAATATTTTTAGAAGTTTCAGGTCGCTTTATTTGATCCAACTTGATTTCCACACCATCAATTTCGGCCGCTTTGTGTGGGCTCATAGGCGTTTTAAGACGGTAAGCTTCTGGATGGAAAGTGCCTTTAAAATCGGGCAATAGTTCGTGAAGGGTGCCGCGGTCGGTTTCTGTTAAACCACTTTGTATGGGTTTCCAGTAATCTGCGTTCAGTGCTTTAGTAACAATAGCAGCAGCCACTGTTTTTCCAACATCTGTTCCTATACCGGTAATAAAATAACTATTCATTCAAATCAAATTCCGTTGTACAATTCATGCATTTGTAGTTCTTGTGATCTATAAAGGGAATGATACTATAAAGCGCTGCGCGCAAGGTTTCTACTACTCCTTTGGCACTGTTTACATCATGTTGTTCCCTAACGCTGCGCTTCCCGCAATTGGGACACTTAATGGACACCGTCATGGTCTGGGTAAAGTCCGGATCACTTTGCTCTACAATCGCATTTGCTTTTATAAAATCCTCTAGATATACATCCATCTTGATCCCGCCCATGGCGTTACTGGCAAAAGGCTCTGCGGCAATAGTATATTCATTACGCAAAAAGACGCTGATTCCTTCACTTTCCAGCTTTCCTTTCATCACCTGAGCCTCTGCCGGATAGGTAAAAATAGCTACCGTGCGGAATTTTTTCATAGGTTCTTAACGATTAAAGCCAGTTGCGCGAGCATTTTTTCGCAGTCCTCTGCCGTGTTGAAACTATGCAAACAGATGCGTAAGCGTTCCTCACCAGCTGGAACCGTAGGTGACAAGATAGGCCTTATGTCGTAACCCAATTCCTGTAATTGCAGTGCGGCCTTTTTGACCTTCACATTTTCTGGTATGATGCAGGTTTGTATGGGAGTGACGCTTTCGCGAAAGCGCAATTTCAAACCGCTTTGAATTACAAAACGATTGAATTTTTGCACCAATTCTTGTAGTTCCTGCACGGTTTTTTGCTCCTGCTGAAGCAGATCGTAACCGCTGGAGATGCATTGAAGCGCATGAGGCGGCAATGCCGTGGTATATATAAAACTGCGAGCAAAATTGACTAAGAATTGGTTGAGGTCAAAGTCACCCAAAACGGCAGCGCCATGACTGCCTAGTGCCTTACCAAAAGTCACAATACGCGCGAATATTTTATCTTCTAGTTCCAAAGATTGCGCAAGACCTTCCCCATGATTTCCTATAGTACCTAATGCGTGTGCTTCATCCAGGATGAGATGCACATTGCTTTTTACTTCGACCAGCTTCACAAGTTCCATTAGGTTAGGCATGTCGCCGTCCATGGAAAAAACGCTTTCTGTGATGACGTAAACTTCTTGCGATTCTTCTTTTGAGAATTTATCGAGCAAGATGGCTAGGTGTCCTAAGTCATTGTGACGAAACTTTAAGGACTTCGCATCACTCAATTTAATCGCATCCCTGATGCTGGCGTGAATGTATTCGTCAAACAGAATTAAATCCCCACGTCGCGCCACGCTGCTGATGAGGCCCAGATTAGCATCGTAACCCGAATTGAAAATCAAGGCAGATTCCACGTTGTGGAATTTGGCAATTTTCTGTTCTAGCAATTGGCAAGCTTCTGTTTGACCGGTCAACAATCGCGAACCTGTTGCGCCTTGCGATGGGTGGATTTCTTGAGGTTTTATTTTCTTAGAAAAGCCCAAATAATCGTTGGACGAAAAGTCCATGAGCCCTTTGGTTGTCTTCAAGTCGCGCATGCTACCATCTGCATGGCGCTGGGCAAGTTTTAGGAGTAGCTTTTCTGGGATCATGACTGCAAAAATACGGGAAATCAGAACGCTGTCAGGATGGTGACGGGTTACAAGAATGGAGTCTATTCAACCTCATATCGCAAACAGTTTAAAACCAATGGTTTATAATTAATATTTATTGTTTTACGATGTTTTTTTATTGTTATTCAATAAATGTTGTTATGTTTGATTCTTTAAATCGAGATATGGATAACCTTGCGTTTTGGATTATTGGTTTTATGATTGTTCCCATAATCATTGTTAAATACTATCAGTTGAGGAAAGCTTCAAAGGAAACTAATGGTTCACTCAAGCAGTATTTATCAGTTGAAAGGAATATATGGACTCTTATACCTGAAGTACTTATTTACATAGGCTTATGGGTTTATCTTCTGATTAGCTTTTCTAGATTAGAACTTGAGGGAAATAAGTATTTATCACTTATTCATATTATTCCTCTTGCACTGATTGCTTTTGGAGTTGCACTGTTGATTATCGTCAATATTTCAAAATTCAAACCCAATAACTTCAAGCGTCAACTACTGAGTGAATTTGAGTTAGAAAAGAAAGTAGCTAATTCTAAAAAGTCTCTTTACTTTCTTTATTCTGCGCCTTTATTTATTGGATTTATAATTGGCATCGAATACGCTTTTCCCTATGACGATAGAGGATTTATTGGTTTTGATGTCTCTGAAATTTCTGTGTGGAGACTACTAGTTATTTCGGTTGTATGGGCAATCGTATATGCCTTAATGATAGCTTGTGCATATTATTTGCGCAAAATGGCAGAGCATATGTTGAGAGGGGATCTTTATGGCAATGAGCCCTTAAAATATTTGAGTACATCAGCTAATTTATTACAAGTAATGGCATTTGTGCTGATGATCTATTCATTTACCGAAGGATTATTAATTGGACATACAGGAATAAGCTATTTGCTTAAACCTATTTTCTGGTTAAGCTACTTCCTGATTTTTTTGAGTCTGATGTTCAAATATTTATCTCACGTTTTACAGCGTGCCGCAATATTAAAGGAAGAAAACGATCTAACAATATAACCCTGTGTCCTATCGGTATTCGTTAATTAATAATTCTAATCAAACTATGAAAACAAAACAAATTTTAGAATTGATGAAAGTTGGATCATGGATCATTTTCATCGGGTTTTGCATAAAGGCTGGTGCGATTCTATTTTCGACCGTTATAAGTCTCTATGTAAATCCTGAAAGCGCCCAAAATCTATATTTAGGCCTTGATCTTTCGAGCCTATTGACCTACTCGCAACAGTCTTATCTATTTCTTATCTCGTTTATTATCGCGATTGCAGTACTACAAGCCTATCTTTTCTGGTTGTTGATACACACGCTTTCTAAGGTAAGCGTTGACCATCCGTTTACAGAAGAAGTAGCAAAAATGATTTCGCAGATTGCTTATTACGCACTCGTTACGGGCATTATCGCCTTTGTTGCTGATAAGTATGAAAGCTGGCTCTCAAAAAAAGGGTTGTCAATCTCTCAAGATTGGGGCGCAACGGAGCTTCTGTTTATGGCAGGAGTCCTATTTATTATAGCCTTTGTTTTTAAACGTGGAGTGGAGCTACAGCAGGAAAACGACTTAACGGTATAATTATGAGATGGATTAGCATTCTAAGAGCTGTATTGGGGTTCTTGTATTTCTTCGCTTGGGCCTCTGCTTTAGCTTCACCTCTATATTTTATCATGGCCGACGATGGCTTTACCTTAAATTTTAAATTAGGAGGATACCTACTACAGAATAATCATTGGACATTTTATATTGTTTTGAGCTTGTGCATTACTGCCCAGTTTTTATTTCTAGCCATGATTCATTATTTGAGAAGAGCTGCTAATTTGATGGATCCAATGAGATCGATTAGTATAGAGGTGTCTTCATCACTCAACAAGGCAGGAATAGCTTGCGTGTCAGGTGCTTTACTCTTTAAAATCCCGGCATTTATTTATTTTTATTCTCCCTATAATGATATTAAGAGACTCTCTAATTCTATGGATTTTGGATATTCGTTTGATTCGCTTTTAGTTCTAATAGCCTTTGGTATCATCCTTATTTTGACCTCTAGAATCATTGGCCTGAGTATACGGTTGAAGGAGGAAAACGACCTAATCATATAATATGCCTATCTACATCAATCTAGACGTAGTTCTTGCCCAGAAAGGCATGCGCAGCAACGAGCTGGCAGATATTGTTGGGATCACAAATGCTAACCTTTCCATACTTAAAACAGGTAAGGCAAAAGCGGTACGGTTCTCAACACTAGAGGCTATTTGTGAAGCTTTGGACTGCCAGCCTGGAGATTTATTGGAATACCGTAAAGAGTAAACTTAGACTAGACCATACTTCGCTTTCGCGAAAGCGAACAAAAACAGAAAAGCCTCGATTCGCTGAATCGAGGCTTTTCAATATTTTAATAAAATGAGATTAGTCCGCTAGAACGATAGCTTTGTTATCCTTCATTTCTAGAACACCACCTTTGATTTTAAAATCAGTAGTTCCATTAGCCTTTACAAATTTGTCCGCTATTGCAGGTGCTAATGTGATGTTTCCATACATTTTTACCGTGCCATTAGTTAACAAAGAAACAATAGGGGCGTGATTATCCAGCATCTGAAAATCCCCTTCCATACCTGGAACAGATACAGACTCAACTTCACCGCTGTAGAGCGTTTCTTCTGGAGTTACTATTTCTAAAAACATATCATTCTAGTTATGAATTATGAGTTCAGAGTTCAGAGTCGATCATAACTCATAACTCTGAACTCATAACTTGTTTAAGCTTCTACCATCATTTTCTCACCAGCCTCGATTACTTCCTCGATGGTTCCTTTCAAGTTGAAGGCACTTTCTGGAAGGTTATCTAGCTCACCATCCATGATCATGTTGAATCCTTTGATAGTGTCTTTGATATCTACAAGAACTCCTTTAAGACCTGTAAACTGCTCTGCTACGTGGAACGGCTGAGATAAGAATCGTTGTACTTTACGAGCACGGTAAACCGCTTGCTTATCTTCTTCAGAAAGCTCTTCCATTCCTAGAATCGCGATAATATCTTGAAGTTCTTTGTAACGCTGTAACAACTCTTTTACTCGTTGTGCACAGTCGTAGTGCTCTTTACCTAGAATGTCTGCTGTAAGGATACGTGATGTAGAATCTAGTGGATCTACCGCTGGGTAAATACCTAGTTCTGCAATCTTACGAGATAATACAGTTGTTGCGTCCAAGTGAGCAAAGGTTGTTGCTGGTGCTGGATCTGTCAAGTCATCTGCAGGTACGTAAACCGCCTGTACAGATGTAATAGATCCTTTTTTAGTAGATGTGATACGTTCTTGCATCGCACCCATTTCAGTCGCCAATGTTGGTTGGTAACCTACCGCAGATGGCATACGTCCTAGAAGTGCAGACACCTCAGAACCTGCTTGAGTAAAGCGGAAGATGTTGTCAACAAAGAAAAGAACGTCTTTCCCTTGACCATCAGCACCACCATCGCGGAAGTATTCTGCAATCGTCAAACCAGAAAGCGCTACACGAGCACGTGCTCCTGGTGGCTCATTCATCTGTCCAAAAACGAAGGTCGCTTTAGACTCTTTCATCACTTCTTTATCGACAGATTTCAAGTCCCATCCACCTTCTTCCATAGAGTGCATAAATGCATCTCCGTACTTTATAATTCCTGATTCTAACATCTCACGTAGAAGGTCATTCCCTTCACGTGTGCGCTCACCAACTCCTGCAAAAACAGAAAGTCCACCGTGACCTTTTGCGATGTTATTAATCAATTCTTGAATCAATACTGTTTTACCTACTCCCGCACCACCAAATAGTCCAATCTTACCCCCTTTTGCATAAGGCTCGATCAAGTCAATAACCTTGATACCGGTAAAAAGAACTTCAGTAGATGTAGAAAGGTCCTCAAACGCAGGTGCAGATCTATGAATAGAAAGACCTTTATCGCCTGTTTTAGGCAAATCACCTAAACCGTCGATGGCATCACCTATTACATTAAATAGACGACCATAAACATCATCACCTATAGGCATCTTGATAGGGTTTCCCGTAGCGACTACCGCTGTACCTCTACTCAATCCATCAGTAGAATCCATGGAGATGGTTCTCACTGTGCTCTCGCCTATGTGCGACTGCACCTCAAGAACTAATTTATTTCCCTTCAATTCAATCTCTAACGAATCGTAAATGTTAGGAAGTACGCCTTGCGTGCTATCAAATGTTACGTCAACCACCGGGCCGATGATTTGTGAAACTTTACCTGTAATCTGAGACATTCTATAATGTTTTAAAACTTAAAAAGATACAGCTCAAAAAGCCTTTTTTCAGTGGCGCAAAGATACTGCATTCAGTTTTATATAAATAAGCGATTTTTTACTTTTTTCTGCATTTGAAAATTGCTGGGTTTTGAAAGGCAGTTCGCTTTCGCGAAAGCGTAAAAAGCAAAAGCCTCATTACAAGAATGAGGCTTTAATAAATGAGTTTCTAGAACTCTTATTCTTTATAATCCTTTCCTAAGATACCTTGATCCTTGAGTTGTTTCGTGAGTTTTTCAACTCTCCCAAAACAAATAATACCGAAAAGAAAACCTGTAACTCCCATAGACATACCCATAATTCCGAAAATCAATCCAACTGTATCCATTTGCGATTTTATATAATGTGATTATTCTACAGTAACCGACTTAGCCAAGTTGCGTGGCTGGTCGACGTTACGGTCGAGCGCTATGGCAATATGATAGGACAACAGCTGCAATGGAATGGTTGTCAATAAAGGAGTCAAACATTCCAACGTGTCTGGAACCTCAATCACATGATCCGCTAGTTCTCTAACATCCAGATCACCCTCAGTAACGATACCTATAATTTTGCCCTCGCGGGATTTGATTTCTTGAATATTGCTTACGACTTTCTCGTAATGTCCTTTCTTAGTGGCAATAACCACCACTGGCATTTCAGAATCAATAAGTGCTATAGGTCCATGTTTCATTTCGGCAGCTGGGTAACCCTCTGCATGAATGTAACTGATCTCTTTTAACTTCAATGCCCCTTCTAGGGCAACCGGGAAATTGAATCCGCGACCTAGATATAAACAGTTTTTGGCATCTTTATAAACATGAGCTATTTGCTCGATAAGGTCGTTAGATTCTAATGCCTTTTTCACTTTGTTTGGAATGCTCTCAAGTTCCACTAAATATTTATGGAATTCGCTAGTAGACAGCTTGCCTTTTTTCTTAGCTAACTTTAACGCAATCAAGGTTAACACTGTGATTTGAGTTGTAAAAGCTTTAGTTGAAGCCACACCTATTTCAGGGCCTGCATGGGTGTAAGCTCCTGCATGGGCTTCACGAGCAATCGAACTTCCTACCACATTACAAACACCGAAAACAAATGCACCGTTTTCTTTAGCGAGCTTGATCGCCGCCATGGTATCTGCCGTTTCTCCACTTTGCGAAATAGCTATCAATACATCGTCTTTATCGATTACCGGATTACGGTATCTAAATTCTGAGGCGTATTCTACCTCAACGGGCACTCTAGCAAGTTCTTCAAAAATATATTCGGCTACCAGACCAGCATGCCAACTTGTGCCACAGGCCACAATTAAGATGCGTTTGGCGTTGACAAACTTATCAATATGGTCGTCTATACCAGCCATTTTAATGATCCCCTGATCAGGTAACATGCGACCTCTAAAGGTATCTCTAATAGCCTGAGGCTGCTCGTAAATTTCCTTCAACATAAAGTGATCGTAACCACCTTTCTCAATTTCTTCTAGATTCATTTGGAGTTCCTGAACGTAAGGATCTACTAAGGAGTCATCATGAATTTTTCTTACTTTAATTTCTTTATGAGTACGTACTATGGCCATTTCACCATCTTCCAGATAAATAGCATTCTTCGTAAACTCTAAAAAAGGACTCGCATCTGAAGCGATGAAAAATTCATCTTCTCCAACGCCAATAGCTAAAGGCGATCCTAGTCTTGCAACAATTATTTCATCTGGCTTAGTCTTGTCAAATACTGCTATAGCATAGGCGCCGATAGTCTGATTCAGTGCGATCTGAACTGCTTTACCTAGCTTAACACCCTGTTGGTTTTGTACATCTTCTATCAAGTTTACCAGAACCTCAGTATCTGTATCTGATTTGAACGTATACCCTCGGTTTTTTAATTCTTTTTTGAGGGGTTCATAGTTTTCAATGATTCCATTATGGATAATAACTAGATTACCATTGTTAGAATAATGGGGGTGAGAGTTAACATCATTTGGGACACCATGAGTTGCCCAACGAGTATGTCCTATTCCTATGTTACCAGTGATAAGATTATCTTTTTCCATTTTAGACTGGAGATCAGAAACCTTTCCTTTTGTCTTGCTGACATTCAGGTTTTCACCATCATATAGAGCAATCCCGGCACTGTCATATCCACGATATTCCAATCTTTTTAATCCATTAAGGACGATAGGATAGGCATCACGTTTACCAATGTAACCTACAATTCCACACATATATTCTTATTAATTAGGTTCTGTATAAAATACTTTCAATTTAAGTCGCTTCGCTGCATCATCAGAAAGGTTACCATGCAAAACAGTTCCCTCGTGAGCAATTCCCGCACTTATAGGTATTGAACTAATGGGTAAAGGCTGAGTTTGAGATTTTACTTTAGAGCTACCAAGTAAACTCACGTTTTGAGAGACTACTACCGCTAATCTATTATTAGGTAGATTGTCTTGTAAAACCTGACTTATATGATTTGTTAGTCGAATTTTATACCTTCTATCTCCATTACTTTCAACTTCTAAACGTCCTAAATGATTAATGTTTGAGGTAATTCCGGTTCCAGACGGTTCAAAATCCAATAAATATCTACCTGTGACAAAATCATAAATCAAAATGCGTTCTGGCTCCTTACTACCCGCGGTGACTTGGGCTTTATCCACGTAAAACTCTAAGTTCGCCTCGTTTACCAAAACATTCTTAGACTTAAGTAAAGTTAAAGCATCAGCTTCTCCATCATTATCATTATCTGGACCAAACAAATCGATAAGTGTAATTGCTCCCGCACCGCCATTTATATAAAGTCTTTCTGAACCTTCAATCGGATTAAAGGAATTTGAAATTGCTGCTTGTGTTTGTTGAGGAACATTAGACTCAGTCAAAACCACCTTAGTTCCTGCAAGATTAATTTTGAAAGAAGAGTCTATATTAAAAAAGTCGTCCGTCCGACCATTACCGTTCGAATCATTTAAATCTAGGATGTCAGAATTATAATATAGGGTTATAGCGGCATCGTTGAGATTTAAATAAGCAAGCATACCATCATTGGTAGGGTTACTCACCTTAAAATAAAGACCACGTAGGTAATTCTGAAAATTACTATCACTAGAAAGCTGAGAAGCTCCAGTTGGCAAATTAAAAATTTTCTGCTCCCAATACTCTAGATCTAGTTTTTGCCGCAACCTAGGAGACAATCGTTCTGTTGTGACTTTTGTATTAGTATCATCAACTTCTGTCAAGTTAATTTCTCTATTGTCTGGGCGGAAACTTACTAACAACGGGTTTACTCCATTATTCTCATTGAATGGAAGAATTTCTTGTCCAGCATTAGCAGCAATTACGCTTCCAAAATCAGAATAATAAACAGCAGCCTGGTCAACATTGTTAGGGTCAAAGCTGTTCAAGAAATATCTATTCTCGAAAATTTTGACATCTACTTCTCCAGTACCATATAAAGAATCTATAGAATAAGTAGTAGCTTCACCCTCACGTCCCTCCACTGTTGTGAAATAGGGGATTTCCAAAACAACGCTATCCAATCTTCTATTAGCTCCAAAATCAACGCCTGCAGTAGCTAGGCTCAATTGGGTCACAAACTCGTATTTAGTCTCTCCGTATAAAGGATCTGTATAAGTTCCTAATTGAACAGACGGAAAATTATTCGTCTGCACTGGATTCAATGGAGCACTGAATGCCTTTGCTTCAAAATCTTGTTGGACGATGGTCCCGTCAATATCAATTCCTAGAAAATCACTACCTAATTCAGTTGGGTCTGTATCACAACTTACTAGAACAAAAACGATGGCTAGCACCATCGTTCCATACTTCAATAATTTATTCATTTCTTAAGCTTCTTCTTTTACGTTAAGGATCTTATCAAGATAAAACGATTCGTAAGCATCGGCAAATTCTTCAGGAGATTGATAATCTAAAATAGGCTTATCCTGTCCATCTATAAAACTCTCCAGATCTGGATCTAATGTCTCGCTTCCTTTAATGATTCCATCACTGTAGACTACAGCACTCTTCATAAGGTTTAAATAGGAAGGTTCTTTAAAAGAACTTATCACGCTATCATCCAATGCATCAAATTGTAATTTCTCATACATCTCCTCATCTAACGTTCCTTCGAACGATTGATTGTAAACAGATGTCACAATCTTACTTTCTTCAAACAAAGGGTCTGTACCATAGTAATTACGTAAATACAATGGAAGTAGACTTGCAAGCCATCCATGAACGTGAATAATATCTGGAGCCCAGTTCAATTTCTTTACTGTTTCAATAACGCCTTTAGCAAAAAAGATAGCTCGTTCATCATTGTCATCAAACATATCGCCATTCTCATCAGTCAATGTTGCTTTGCGCTTGAAGTAATCCTCATTATCAATAAAGTACACCTGCATGCGTTCCTTAGGAATGGATGCTACCTTAATAATCAAAGGCATGTCTAAGTCATTTATCACCATGTTCATACCGCTCAAGCGGATAACTTCATGTAATTGATGACGACGTTCGTTGATATTTCCAAAACGAGGCATGAAAATCCGTATCTGTCCCCCACGGTCGTTGACCATTTTAGGAGCAAAGTAGGACATGGATGATGCTTCGGTTTCGGGTAAGTAGGGAATAACTTCTGAGGATACGTACAATACTCTTTTTTCCTTCATAGATCAATTTTTGCAGCCTTTCTTCTAGCAGATTGCAAAAATACACTTTTTCTTGCACATTGACTTGTAAACCTTATGTTTGTAGGCTATTTACCCCAATCCAACATGGTATTTGAATCCCACAAAAACTTATCACAGTATCTTAATAATCATAGGGATACAAACAAATCAATTGGTTTTGTCCCGACCATGGGAGCTCTTCACCAGGGGCATCTTGCACTCATGAAAAAAGCGCTGGAAGACAACGATTTTTTAGTAGTCTCCATTTTTGTGAATCCTACACAATTCAATAATCCAGAAGATTTAAAGAAGTATCCTAGACTTTTAGAAGCCGATTTGAAATTAATGGAATCTCAATTAGACTCCTCAAATTTTATTACATACGCACCTGCCGTTGAAGATGTGTATGGAAAGATAGCTGTATCTAAATCTTATCATTTTGACGGTCTAGAAGATGTGATGGAAGGCTCCCAGCGGCCAGGACATTTTGATGGTGTTGGAACGATTTTACAGTTTTTATTTGAAGTTGTCCAGCCCGATAGAGCTTATTTTGGTGAAAAAGATTTCCAACAATTACAGATCATTAAAAAGCTGAAAGAAAAACTTCAGTTACCCATTGAAATCATAGGGTATCCTATCCATCGAGAAGAAAGTGGACTTGCGATGAGTTCTAGAAATGCTCGTTTGAGTCCAGAAGGTTTTATCAAAGCAGCTCAGATTTATCAAGTTTTAAAGGAGGCTCCCGGTTATTTTTCAAAACATAGCATCAAAGAAACTATAGCGTTTGTATCAAAAAAAATTAGTCAACTATCAGGTTTTGAACTTGAGTACTTTACTATTGCTGATGAAAAGACCCTATCCCCAGCAACGATCAAAGATTCTTCAAAAAACTACAGAGCTTTTATAGTAGTGCATCTAGAAGGCGTTCGTCTTATCGATAATATTCCGTTGAATTAGGTGTTAGGTATCCATAACACAAATTGTATCTTTGTACCATGTTAATTACAGTTGTTAAATCCAAGATTCACCGCGTTAAGGTAACTGGAGCAGACCTCAATTATATAGGCAGCATCACGATAGATGAAGATCTTATGGATGCCGCAAATATTGTCGAAGGCGAGAAAGTGCAAATCGTCAATAACAATAACGGCAACCGTCTAGAAACGTATGCTATTCCTGGGCCTCGTGGCAGCGGAGAAATTACTTTGAATGGCGCTGCTGCGCGATTAGTTGCTGTGGGTGATGTTTTGATTCTCATTTGTTATGCACAAATGACACTAGAAGAAGCACGTGATTTCAAACCCAGCTTGTTATTCCCTAACGAGAAGGACAACACACTTACCTAAAGCTTGAAAAAAGCAATCATCAAGATTTTAAAAATTCTCCTACCATTGATGTTGGGAGCTTTTTTGATTTTTATTTCTTACCAGCAATTCACCCCAGATCAATTAGAAGAAATTAAATCGTACTTGCGTGATGCAGACTATTCGTATATCGCAATCGGTTTGGTTTTTGCCATGTTGAGCCACCTTTCTAGAGCCTGGCGGTGGAATTATATGCTCGCCGCACTGGACAAAAAACCCACATTTCTAAATAACATTATCGCTATAGGTTCTGGATATGCCATGAACCTCATCATCCCGCGCAGCGGCGAGGTGACGCGAGCAGTCATCGTGAAACGTACAGATGATATTCCTATCGATCAAGGCCTTGGAACCATCATTGCAGAGCGCGTGCTAGATTTTATATTGTTACTGGCCATTACCGCCACCGCGTTGCTCACAGCTAGCAGTGAAATACTAGATTTTTTCAGAGATGGTTTAAATTCCGCTTTCGCGAAAGCGAACCCTATCAAAATTACCGTGTACCTCAGTATCCTTGCTGTTTTAACAGTTGCTGGTATTTTCTTGCTCAAAAAACTGAAGCTCATGAAAAAAGTGCGCAGTTTTCTAGTAGGTATTCAGGATGGATTTACAACCATCTGGACCATGAAACATAAATGGTGGTATCTAGCGCACACGCTATTTATTTGGGGCATGTACCTCGCCATGTTTTATGTGTGCATTTTTGCCATTCCAGATACAGATTCCATGCCGTTAAGTGCAGTGCTTTGTGCGTTTGTAGCAGGAAGTTTTGCAGTAGCCTTTACAAATGGGGGCTTTGGCGCATATCCTTATTTGATCAGTCAGGTGCTGCTCCTTTTCGGGTATGGGGCTACCGTGGGCACTGCATTTGGATGGATCATCTGGTTGTCGCAAACATCTCTGGTCATCGTTTTCGGTTTGTTGTGTTTTCTATTGTTCTCCATCAGGAAAACCTAGAATTTTTAGCAACTGTAGCTGCATCCTTTTTATCTTTCCAAAAAATCACCGATGGCTAAAGTCAAGACTACTTTCTATTGTCAAAATTGTGGTGCACAGCACGCCCGCTGGCAAGGGCAATGTACCACGTGTAAGGAGTGGAATACTTTAGTAGAAGAAGTCGTCGAGAAAAAAACGGTTCCCAGCTGGGAACAAACTGGTGATGGAGAAAGTTCGCTTTCGCGAAAGCGAACTCAAAAACCACAGCAAATTTCCCAAATTGACGCCACAGAAAGTCCAAGAATGGACACCACAAATGCCGAATTCAATCGGGTTCTGGGCGGTGGTTTAGTGCCAGGATCGGTCACCCTTCTAGGTGGAGAACCGGGAATAGGAAAATCCACCTTATTGCTCCAATTGTGCTTGAATTTGCCTTTTAAAACGCTCTACGTCTCCGGCGAAGAAAGTGCTCAACAAATCAAAATGCGGGCCGAGCGCATTAAAAAAGAAGCGGAGAACTGCTACATCCTGACTGAAACAAAGACACAAAATATCTTCCGCCAGATCACAGAGAATCAACCACAAGCGTTGATTATTGATTCCATTCAAACCCTGCAAACGGATCATATTGAAAGTACTGCTGGGAGTGTTTCTCAAATTAGGGAATGCACCAGCGAACTTATAAAGTTTGCTAAAGAAACTAATACACCGGTTATTCTCATAGGTCACATCACTAAAGACGGAAATATTGCAGGTCCTAAAGTGCTGGAACACATGGTCGATACCGTACTTCAATTTGAAGGAGAGCGCAATCATACCTATAGGATTTTACGAGCACTTAAAAACCGATTTGGTTCTACGCACGAGATAGGTATTTACGAAATGCTGGGTCACGGTTTACGAGAGGTCACTAACCCTAGTGAGCTGTTGATTTCACAGCGTGGCACCACCTTAAGCGGTACCGCCATCGCAGCGACCATGGAAGGAATGCGCCCATTGATTATCGAGGTTCAAGCCTTAGTAAGTACTGCAGTGTATGGAACACCGCAACGCAGCGCTACAGGCTATAACTTAAAACGCCTGAACATGATTCTTGCGGTACTGGAAAAACGAGCCGGTTTTAAACTAGGACAAAAAGACGTGTTTTTGAACATCACGGGCGGTATTAATGTAGACGATCCAGCCATTGATCTTGCTGTGGTGGTTGCGGTACTTTCGTCAAATTTTGACATTGAGATTTCCTCGCAACACTGTTTTAGTGCAGAGGTAGGTCTGGGAGGTGAAATACGCCCTGTAAGCCGTATGGAGCAACGTGTCAATGAAGCTGAAAAACTAGGCTTTGAGAAAGTGTTTATCGCGCCTTCCAAATCTGCCCCTAAAAACAAAGGAATCCACGTACATACCGTTTCCAAAATTGAAGAATTAGTCAAATATTTATTCTCTTAACCCATGAAAAACTCCCTTATTCTTGTCTTTTTATTCATTTTACTTTCTTGTAAAGAAGAATCAAAACAGCCGTTGCGATTTGCAGATGTGGATACCTCTTCTAATGAGATCATCCATCTTACGGATGGCGAGGATATCTACTATTCTATGGAAGATTTATTGGCTATGCACGAGGGAAAAGTGGTCTATGTCCACTTTTGGAACAGTTTCACGTCGAAGGATAAAATGCGATCCGTAGAATTATTGGAGAAGAAATATGCAGATAAGGACTTTGTTATTTTAAACATTGGTACAGATACCGCTATGATGCCATTTGAGATGCATCTTGAAATTACCACTTTAGAAAATAATTATTTAGCTCGCAATTTTGAACAAGCAGCATTTTTTAAAGAACGTGAATTTTATGTGATCCCTAGATACATGCTGTATGACAAGCAAGGAAACTTACTGGATGATAACGCCATGAGTCCTGATAATCCTGATCTTGACACAACTCTGCAAACCCTACTTGATCAGTAGTTAGATGTCATTTTTTCGTAAAAATAGTGTTGGTCTTTTGGTAATTATTCTCATGGTAATTGCAGTGCTGACCTATTTTTTGAAACCTGAATATTTTGATTTCATAGTAAAGCCGTCAGCGCGCCAAGTATATGAACGTGAGCTTAAAAAAACTCCACAGGACTTAGAGCAATGGAAGAGTTTGAAACAGCTGGCATTAAAAGACAGCATTACTACAAGTGAATCTTATAGCGAGTTTGTACAAACAAGAATAGAGAGCCCATTTGCTGCCGGATATTGGGTCAATGTCGCTCAAGGCGAAAGCGTGTTCGCCACCATTGCCATCGATACGATCAAGCCTTCTTGGATACTAGAAGCTTATGATATTCAAGGCAAATTGATTCAAACAGCGCGTGTCACTGACAGTTCACTTGCACTTCAAATCATCAACGATAAGCACCAACGCCTACAAATTGTACTGCAGTCCTTCTTAGAAAAACGGGATAGCACACAGCTCAAAATATACAAACAGCCCTTATTAGACTTTCCTCTTCCTGGAAAGAGCAATAATGCTATTAAATCATTTTGGGGAGTAGCTCGAGATGGTGGCCGCAGATCCCATGAAGGAAACGACATTTTTGCAGACCGTGGTCATCCAGTAGTTGCCGCTGCAGATGGTAGGATAAGCGCAGTAAGAGATCGTGGGCTGGGCGGGAAACAAATCTGGCTGCAGGATGCGCTTACCTCATCCAGTCATTATTACGCGCATTTAGATTCTCAACTGGTCACCACCGGTCAACGAGTGAGTCGAGGAGATACGATAGGATTAGTTGGAAATACAGGAAACGCTAGAACCACAGCGTCACACTTGCATTTTGGAATTTACAAATCAGGTGGTGCTGTTGATCCAAAACCCTACATCTGGCAAATACCAATACCTGAAAACAGTACCGAAATGCCATTCAAAAGCCGTGGCGTCGGGTTTGGTCTCAGTGCTTTTATGCACCAGCAACCAAGCGCTAGCTCTGTTTCATTGCGCACTATTTATGAAGACACCCTACAAATTATAGGCAATAGCAATGACTGGTATCACGTACGCACTGCTGATAGTCTAGCAGGTTTTGCGCATAAGTCGGTAGTTAGATTGATTGAAATTAATAGTTCAACTCACTGATAGCCGTTGAGCAATCCTCACATAATTTTCTAAAACGGGCTTGCCGAATATTCTAGAATCAAATTGTATTACTCTACCTCAATCAAAACAGGACAGTGATCACTATGAACTGCACTACTCAAAATAACTGATCTTTTGATACGGTTTTTGAGTGGTGGAGTCACCATATGGTAATCTAATCTCCAGCCTTTATTCCTAGCTCGAGAACCACCTCTATAACTCCACCAAGTGTATTGGTCTGGTTCATCACTGAACATCCTGAAAGAATCCATAAAACCACTTTCCACGAAACGATCAAACCACTCACGCTCTTCTGGCAAAAATCCCGAAGTGTTCTTAAGGCGTACTGGGTCGTGAATGTCAATAGCTTTATGGCAAATGTTATAATCGCCACAAACGATTAGGTTTGGAATCTCCTTTCTTAGGTCTGTGATGTATTCTAAAAACTCATCCATATACTGAAACTTAAAGCTGAGCCTTGCGTCATTAGTACCGCTAGGCAAGTACATGCTCATTACAGATAGGTCATCGAAATCTGCTCTCAAATTGCGGCCTTCATTGTCCATGGTTTCGATTCCCGTGCCGTACTCCACATGGTTGGGTTTGATCTTAGAAATAATCGCTGTACCAGAATAGCCTTTTTTCTGAGCGCTGTAATAATATTGGTATTCGTATCCGGCTTCTTTGAACGCTTCGGTATCAATTTGATCTTCCATGGCTTTTATTTCTTGCAAGCACAACACATCTGGATTTGCTGCGGTAAGCCATTCTATAAAATCCTTTTTCATGGCGGCACGTATGCCGTTGACGTTGTAGGATATGATTTTCATTTACTAATATGTTGATTTGTTAATGTGGTGATGTGATTATATTGTTTTATTAAGCTATGAGATCCAAACAACTTCTCGTTTAACAAATTCCCAAACACCAAATACCTTCTTGAATTGGATAAATCCACCACTAGCACAAAGACTTCCACAAACATTTGAAAAGTAGACGATAGCCTTTTTTTCATCGGAGGTGATTATCGGATAGGAAATTCTGGCTATTGGTAGTTTTCTGTTTCTTTTTAAGTTCTTGTCAGTGTATCGTTCAATTCTTTTATTTTGAGTTTTATTAAGTTGCTGAATATTTACTTCAGAATAAAAATTTAATTTTTGAAATGCAACGGTAACCGTATCACCAAACATTGCAGCCGAAGTTATTTTCCAATAGGCATCAGTATCAATAGAATCGAGATTCTTCCTGTATTTCTTAACTACACTGATGTGTTTCTCTCCGATTAACAAATTTAAATCTTGCAGAATTGTTTTATTGTCGAATCGTTTGAAAATAAGAGTTGAATCTTTACCAAAACTTGTTATCGCTAAATCTATTAATTCTCTATAATCATCGTCTGATTGAGAAAATGACTGCAAAGAAAAAGCAACAAGAAAAACAACGGTCATTATTTTGGAAGTCATGGCTAAGTTTTTTGAACACCAAATCTCGACTTTCTCTCGATTCTAGATACAAAGATTTTCTGAATACAAGCCGCTTCGAGCGGCAGTCGAGAAGGAGCGCGATGGAATTCTAAATCATCTCTCTCCGACGCTCGATACTGACTGCAAATTCTGAAAAAAACTGAGACTAAAAATCACTCCTTATACATCCCAACCACCAGCTCGTCTTTGTCATTCATCATGGCACGATACATTCCTGCGGTGTTGAAATCCATAGAAACGTTACCGTAATGGTCCAGTGCAACAACACCACCAGTACCGCCTAATTTCACGAGTTTATCTTGGATGACTTTATTTGTAGCCTCTTTCAAGGTCAAACCGCTATATTCCATAAGTGCACTGATGTCATATGCTACTTGTGCTCTAATAAAGTACTCGCCGTGTCCGGTGCTGCTTACACCGCAAGTCGCGTTGTTTGCATACGTTCCACTTCCTATAATAGGCGCATCACCTATGCGGCCGTATTTTTTATTAGTCATCCCGCCAGTACTGGTTCCTGCGGCAATGTTTCCGTTTTTATCTAGGGCAACACAACCCACGGTACCGTATTTAGAATCGTTGAAAAAAGGATCTTTTAATTCTAACTTTCTCAAGGCTGTTCTTTGTGGCTCGGTTGCTTTTGATTCGGCTTCCATTTCTGCTTCTCTTTCTAGGACGCGCTGCAAACCCTTGAATCGATTCTCCGTATAGAAATAAGAGTTGGATACAATCTCGATGTTTGGATCTTGTAACGCTTTCGCGAAAGCGTCTGCCCCATCACCACTCAACAGCACGTGCTCTGAGTCGGTCATCACCTTACGCGCCAGCGAAATAGGGTTTTTAACGGTTGTTACTCCAGCAACCGCTCCTGCATTTAATGTGGCACCGTCCATAAAACTGGCGTCAAGCGAATTGATCCCATCGTGCGTAAAAACAGCTCCTTTACCACTATTGAATAACGGAGAGTCCTCCATGACACGAATCGTAGCTTCTACAGCATCCTGACTGCTACCGCCATTTTTGAGGATCTCATGACCTGTTTTGATGGCTTCGGTAAGCTTTGCATTATAGGCGGCCTCCAACTCTGGCGTCATGTTTTTCCTTTCAATGGTTCCTGCTCCACCATGAATAACAATGGCAAATTCACTCGTTTGTTGTGGTTCATCTGCCACCGGTGTTGCAGTAGGTTCGGTCTGTTTCTCTTGACAAGAAAGGAGTAGAGCGAAAGAGGCAAGAAATAGTAGTTTTTTCATGGATAAATTATTTGTCCACAATTTACAATAAATCAACAAAAGCAACCAGCAGTAAATTGTAGGGATTACCCTGAATTTGCTACCTTTAAAATAAAAATTGCCATGCCTATACCAGCTCCTTTTAATCTCAATAAATGGATCGATGAAAACCGGGACAGCCTGAAGCCTCCTGTAGGAAATAAAAACTTATATAAAGATGCTGGTGATTATATTGTGATGGTGGTTGCCGGTCCTAACGCCCGTAAGGACTATCACTACAATGAAACAGAGGAATTGTTCTATCAACTAGAAGGAACGATAGAGATTCATGTGCAAGACAATGGTGAGAAGCGCACTATGAAATTAGGACCGGGCGATATGTATTTGCATCCAGGCAAAACACCGCATTCTCCGGTACGTCATGAGAATTCCATAGGATTAGTCATTGAATTGAAACGGGTAAGTGAAGACGCAGTAGATGGGTTACTGTGGTATTGTGACAATTGCAATAACAAACTGCACGAGACCTACTTTAAACTCGAGGATATTGAAAAGGACTTCTTGCCTCGATTTAAAGAGTTTTATGTAAGTAAAGAATTACGCACTTGTAATGTTTGCAATACTGTTATGGAGGCAGACTCTAGATTTACTGAGTAATCATAAAAATCCCGAAATTCTATTAATAGAATTTCGGGACTAACATTAGGTTTATAGGGGTCACCTTATGTTTTATTTTTTAGGAAGTAGTACGCTGTTGATCACATGTACAGTTCCATTGGAGGTTGCCACATTAGGCATGATGATTTCTGCGCTATTCTCATTTTCATCTTGTACATAAGCTTTACCATCCTTAGTCCAGAAGGTCAATGTACCACCTGCTAATGTTTCCACTGTAGCGTTTCCATTTTCAATCAGCTGCAATACATCTGCTGCTTTTACATCTCCAGATACCACGTGGTAGGTTAATATTCCCGCTAAAGCACTTTTATTTTCCGGCTTTAAAAGTGTTGTTACAGTTCCTTCTGGAAGAGCTTCGAATGCTGTATTAGTGGGTGCAAATACAGTAAATGGTCCCTCACTGGATAAAGCATCTACAAGGTCTGCTGCTTTTACTGCTGCTACAAGGGTAGAAAGGTCTTCCGTCGCGATAGCAGTTTCAACGATTGTTTTCTCTGCTTTGTCGTATTGGGCAAAAGTAGCTTGTCCAATAAATAGTGCTACAGCAGTAAATGCTACGCCTACATAATTTTTAATTTTCATAATAAAGTGTTTAGGTTATTGTTCTGATTCTTAAGTAGAGAAGTTCACCATAACCTGACTTGAGTTAACTACACTTTAACGGTATCAAGAAATTATTGACAACATTTAGCTTTTTAAACTAAAAAATCCCCAAACTCAATGGTCGTAGAGTTTAGGGATAAAAATCAGATCTAGGGAAATCTGATTATTTTTTTGGTGTCAATACGGCATCAATCACATGAATTACTCCATTAGATTGATTCACATCTGCTATGGTTACAGCAGCATTTTTACCTTTTTCATCTTTCAAATATACATCTCCATCTTCCATATAGAAAGTAAGTTTCCCACCTTCAATAGTAGCAATGGACGCTCTTCCATTGTTTTTGTCCATTAGTGCTATTAAATCTGTAGAATTGATTTTTCCAGGAATTACATGGAATGTCAAAAGTTGAATTAGCTGCTCTTTATTCTCTGGCTTTAAAAGCGTTTCAAGGGTACCGTCAGGTAATGCGCTAAATGCGGTATTTGTAGGTGCGAAAACAGTAAACGGACCTGCTCCTGAAAGGGTTTCTACTAACCCTGCTGCTTTAATTGCAGCAACTAAGGTTTTGTGAGCCTTTGATTTTGAGGCATTTTCTATGATGTTTTTAGCAGGATTCATTTCTTCACCGCCTACCATAACAGGTTTTCCAATAGTTTCTACTTGAGCTGAAACTTGGCTTCCTACTAGCAGGAACATCGACATGACTAGAAGGAGAACATTATTTTTTAAGTTCATTTTTTATTGATTTAATTGCTTTATAAGACACCAATCTTATGTCTATAATTTGAAAAATAGAGACCTATATGGCGTAATTAACGCATATTTAACTAGCTTATAATATACTTATTATCAGCTTATTAATCCAACAGAATTCCTGGAACTTCCATCACAGGAAGATCTCCTAAATTACTTTCTTTAATGGTGTGGGGAGCCGCCATAAATGTCTTGTCGTAAAGAGTGGTTCCCTTGAAGTATGTGAGTACAAACTCATTTAAAAAAGGAAACACATTTTCCATGATCAGCTCTACTTTGATAAAGCTTTTTGCCGGCACGACCTTAAAGGCATGACGAAAGGTGGATGTCTTGCGACCATCGCGGTGTTTCCCGCGACTCATAATCATGACAGACTCCATAGGTTCCTTCATGTCATTTATCAAATAGATGATCCAATCGTGTGAGGAAAAATCTGCATTCCACTCTTTTACAACTGCTAGATGTACATCTTTTACAACAGGTATAACGATGTCTTTCTTCATACTACTTTTTTACTTTCACATAAAT
This sequence comes from Nonlabens marinus S1-08, assembly GCF_000831385.1. Classification (NCBI taxonomy): domain Bacteria; kingdom Pseudomonadati; phylum Bacteroidota; class Flavobacteriia; order Flavobacteriales; family Flavobacteriaceae; genus Nonlabens; species Nonlabens marinus. The sequence goes on from NZ_AP014548.1 coordinate 757,701, forward strand.
CCACAACCCTAATAGGGCTAGCAAGCCAATGCCTGTTAGAGCGACACCTGCCACAAATTCCAATAGCTCACCTATGATTGAGATGATTCCTGCAATAATCAGCAGGATAAAAATAACGAAGGCCCAAACGTATTTCATTGCGCATTTAATTTAGTAGTTATTGCTTGTATCAAACGATCTGTAGTAGGTAATTGTTGCAGCTCTTTATCGCTCATAAATAGTTCCAAACCGTTTGATGTGACCTCTAGTATTACCGGATAGTCGTACTTCGGTAACCATTTAGATCGGTATTGTTTTTCAAACTCGTTTTTATGTAAAAAATCCAATTCTTTTACTAGGTAGTTTGAGATTACGCTTTCGTACCGTGTCGAGCACGGCATAAACTTCTCGTTCACAAGACTCTCTCGAAAGCGAACCCATTCTTTATTTTCCTTCAATGTACCATAAGTCAACTCACACAATCTACACTGGTAAGTGGACGGACTTACTATTTTATGGGCGCTGTCTAGGAGAGCATTGACTTTTCCAGAATTTGCATTGTATACAAAAATGAGTTTTTCCACTGGCATTACAGCGCGCTGGAAAACTGTTTTAAGAAACGCACATCGTTCTCAAAAAACATGCGGATGTCGCCTATTTGATACAGCAACATCGCTATACGTTCTATTCCCATCCCAAAGGCAAATCCACTGTATTCTTCTGGATCGATACCACAATTAGTCAAAACTGCTGGGTCTACCATACCACAGCCCATGATTTCTAACCATCCGGTACCTTTGGTTATTCTATAATCGGTTTCTGTTTCCAGACCCCAATAAATGTCCACCTCAGCACTAGGTTCTGTAAATGGGAAATAAGAAGGTCGCAAACGGATTTTACTTTTCCCGAACATCTCTTGAGTAAAGTATAACAACGTTTGTTTCAAGTCTGCAAAACTGACGTCCTTGTCAATGTATAATCCTTCTACCTGGTGAAAAATACAGTGTGCCCGGGCACTGATCGCTTCATTTCTAAAAACACGGCCTGGAGAAATGGTGCGGATAGGCGGCTGGTTATTTTCCATATAACGCACTTGTACACTAGAAGTGTGTGTGCGCAACAATACATCTGGATCTGTTTGAATAAAGAAGGTGTCCTGCATGTCCCGTGCTGGATGGTGTTCTGGCAGGTTCAATGCGGTAAAGTTGTGCCAGTCGTCCTCGATTTCTGGACCTTCACTCACGTTAAAACCTATGCGAGAAAACACTTCTATAATTTGGTTTTTAACAAGTGAAATAGGATGCCTAGACCCTATGGGCATAGGGTACCCTGGACGAGTTAAGTCTCCCAAAGTACCTGCTTCTTCTTGCTGTGATTCTAATAGGTCCTTGAGTTGCTGTACTTTGTCAGTAGCCAGTTGCTTGAGTTGGTTGATCGCCTGACCAAATTCTTTTTTCTGGTCGTTAGGCACTTCTTTAAAAGCTGCAAACAGCTCCTTCAACAATCCTTTAGTTCCTAAATATTCGATACGGAATTTCTCCACCGCTTCTGCAGTTTGTGCTTCAAATCCTTCAACTCTAGCAATATGTTCCTTAACCTTCTCCAGCATGATAGTCAACTTAAAATAAGAGTGCAAATTTAAGATATTCTCGTCATCCTGAGGTGTTGCTGACGCTCGATATCTTCATAGATAAACCTTACCAACCAAAACACTGCTATTGCACCGAAGGTGTGCCACAACCAATGCGTACCCATCCACAGCCATTCCATCTCATACTTTTTGTCTAGGGTTCTAAGAATAACGGCTATTGTAAAAGATCCTACTGCAAGTCCTAAGTATATGGCTCTAGCCCATCCCGTCTGATATAGGTAAACTACAACTGGTAAAATCACCGCAACGGCAGACCCTATATAACCTACCGAAGTACCATAGCCCTTAGGCAGCGGCAAGGTCGCAGGAATAATGTTAAGCCCAACAATGATTGCTATTAACAATAGCCGGTACCTCCAGCTTCTTGCAGATTTGAACACGAAATAAATACTGCAAGCAAAGCATAGCAGAACAATTGGAACCCAGTCCAGCAACAGCCAAAACTCTGCACTGCGAGTCGCGTGATAGACTGTACCGCCTATATAGCCCAAAAAGAAAATAGGCATGATCGCCTTCAAGAAATAATGAGAATGTGTGGACTTCCAGATCTTAATAGAAAAATAAATAATTACAGCGAGAAACACCAGATTACTTGCCGTATTGAAAGGTTCTACAGGAAATCTGCCCATCACCGTTTCCTTATAAATGGGTCCACTGTCGTTGACTGTTTGCAATAGTACTGTTAGAAGCATTTCATTCTTTAGATCATGGCTAAAATAGCATGCATTCTAAATTATGGTTATAAAAAAATGTTAGCCTTTTAAGTTCGCTTTCGCGAAAGCAAACTGCATTGAAAATCAGTACCCCTCCTAGAAATATAGATATTCTTGATAACTATTGGACAACTGGGCTTTGTCGTTTTGCCAAAATATTTAAGTTTGCTGTATGCAAATGTCCAGCTACATATCTGAATTGTTATACCGCCATGAGTGCGTTGTGATACCAGGCTTCGGAGCCTTTATATCTAGACGTGTTCCTGCGCAACATTTCGCCAGTACGCATACATTGTACCCGCCTAAAAAAGGATTGAGCTTTAACGAGCAAATCCAGCAAAACGATGGGTTGCTAGTCAATTATGTATCCACTGTAGAGCAAATTCCTTATGCAGATGCCTTACAAGAAATACGCAATTATGTGCGTTTTCTGGATCATGAAATTGATGAAAAAGGGGAAATTACCATTCATAAAGTAGGACGTTTTACAAGAACTGCAGAAAGTGCACTTTCCTTCACGCCTATGTATCTGGTCAATTACTTGCCAGAAGCCTTCGGTCTTACAAAGCATGAGACTTATGCCATTAACCGCACACCAGTTACCGCTCCAGTTGAGGAGGAAATAGCAGCCGAAACTTCAGTAATTGCCCTTGAAACTCCTAAGTCTGGAAGTGCCGCCTGGGTGCGCGCTGCAGCAGCCGTGGCCATCCTAGTAGCAGGAAGTTATGCTGGATTACACAGCTATCAAATGGAAACGGTGAATGAAGCCATTGCTATTGAAGAAATGGCAAACGAGCAATTCAAGTCTAAAGTTCAAGAAGCAAGTTTCCTCATTTCTACACCACTGCCCAGCGTGACCATGGAAGTAGCTCCTATTGTTAAGGATTTTCATGTAGTTGCCGGAGCCTTCCGCGATCCAGCGAATGCAGACAAAAAGGTTGCTCTTTTAAAAGAACAAGGTTTTGCGGCAGAACGTATAGGTGTGAATAAATATGGGTTGCATAATGTAGCCTTTGGCAGTTTTGTGGAACGCAATGATGCGATCAACGAATTGTACCGTATACGCAAACAAGGCTTTGAAGGTGCCTGGTTGCTGAGTGGGAGCTTCAACAAGTAAGGTTTATTTTTATCTTGGACCCCATATTTTGAACGAGAAATTCAAAATTGGGTGTATTATTACGCAACTCTGACAAACTTTATGCATCTTCATTAAAACGCGTAGTATGAAAAAGTTATTTGTGCTTTCTATTATTTTAGGCTTCTTTCTCTCCTGTGATGAAACAGATGATGTTAATCGTGACACTGAATTAATAGGCACTTGGAAATTAGTTGAACTCTATTCAGATCCAGGAGATGGTAGCGGAAGATTTAATAGAGTGAACAGTGAAAAGGTTATCATTTTCAAGGAAGATGGTGCCTTAACATCTAATGGTTCTATTTGTGAGATAGATAATGTAACTACGAACCCGACTTCAGGAACCTATTCCATTACTGATTCTACCTTTAGATCTGATGATTGTAACAATCCTGATTATGATTATGAATTCATTAAAACTGAAGGAACAATTACCGTCTACTATCCCTGTATTGAAGGCTGTGCAGCTAGATACCGGAAGCAATAATCTATTTGATAACTAAAGACCGGCACATTTATGAAATACTTAATGAACGGTCAAGAAACCGAACGTTTGCGATTTCGTTTACTGGAGCCATCGGACTATGATTCTTGGTTTCCCTTTTTTGCTGATCAAGACATTTACCGTTTTCTGTTTTTAGATTTTAAAAAGTCTGAGGATGAATTGTGCCAATTTTGGATGGATAAAGTCTTTGCTCGCTATGCGGAAGATCGAGGCGGCATGAATGTCATTGAAGATAAGCACACTGGAGACTTCATAGGTCAGTGTGGTTTATTAGTGCAACATATGGATGGTGACGCCAGGTTAGAGGTAGGCTACTCCTTATTGCCCAATCATCGTGGAAAGGGTTATGCCCTTGAAGCTGCACAATTTGCAAGGAATTACGCTTTCGCGAAAGCGTATGACAAAGACTTTGACAACCTCATCGTCTCTATGATACATGTTGATAATGAGCCCTCCATTAAAGTGGCTAAAAACAATCAAATGAAATGGCTCAAAACCTTTGCAGATTTTAATGAAGAGAATTTTCATGTTTATGGGCAAACCCGTGCCTCTTGGGAGGCTAGCGTTAAATAAAACTTAGGATAGCAATAGAAAGGCTTGAGATCGCAGATCTAGGACTACCTTTGCAAAAAAATTACCCATGGAGAATCGCACACCCAGACAATCTTTTACCACAGTAACAGACCTGGTTCTTCCCAGTGAAACAAACCCATTGAATAATCTTTTTGGTGGAGAATTACTGGCGCGTATGGATCGTGCGGCAAGTATAGCTGCAAGGAGACATTGTCGCCGTGTGGTGGTAACAGCATCTGTAAATCATGTGGCATTTAGCCGTATGATTCCGTTAGGAAGCGTGGTAACTATTGAAGCCCAGGTTTCCAGGGCTTTTAAATCGTCCATGGAAGTTTATATGGATGTTTATATTGAAGACCGTGAAAGTGGCGAGCGTACTAAGGCAAATGAGGCTATCTATTCATTTGTTGCGGTAGACGACACTGGCAGACCTGTACAAATACCAGCCATCCATCCAGAAACTGAGGACGAAAAAAATCGTTATGACGCTGCACTGAGACGCAAACAATTGAGTCTGGTTCTCGCTGGCAAAATGAAAGCTGCGGAAGCTACTGAGCTTAAAGCTTTATTTGAGTAGTTCTAATTTCTCAGAATCCATCGCGCGGGATCTTGTGTAGAGGCCTCCTCAAGAATCGCAAATTGTAACTCTGTTACCCCAGCATAATCTGTAAAGATCTCTCCCAGAGTGGTCAAGGTATTTACCTTTTGACCTTTCTGTACGTTCACGCTCCTTAAGTTCCCATAGACCGTTGTATAGTTACCGTGACGCACGTGTACCGCTAGGATTCCATCTCTAGATTTGACAATTTGCACCACCTCACCATCAAAAACAGCTCTGGCACTGGTTCCATTAGGTGCTTGAATACGCAATCCATTAGATGGTATTTCAATCCCTGGCAATACTGGATGCGGCTGATTTCCATAACGCCTGGTGATCACACCTTCGGGTACCGGCCATGGGAGTTTTCCACGGTTATTGGTAAAGTTTCTAGCCAGTTCTTTAGCCTCTGGAGTTAGGAAGAACTTGCCTTTTGTAGCTCCTACTTTTCCTTTATTAGATGCAGCGATATCTGCTTCAATAATCTTGCGTATTTCTCGGTCGATTTTAGCTCGCTCTCTCGCCTTTTGCTGGATTTCAGCCGCGTATTGCTTCTCGTTCTTCTTAACGTCTTCCAGCAGTACTACTTGCTCTGCTTTATCATCCTTCAATGCTGCTCGTTGTTTCTCGTTAGCAGCAAGTATTTCTTTTTTCTGAATTTTTTCTAGTTCCAGCTGTGCGTTCTTCTCTTCTAGCAAATTACTTTTAACAGTGATCTCATCTGCTTGTTTCTTACGGTAATCGGCATAGGCCTGAAGGTATTGTACTCGTTTGTAGGCTTGTAAAAAATCTTCCGAGGAAAGTAAAAACATCAAACGGCTTTGATCATTTTTAGACTTGTAAGCCTTCACGATCATCTCACCGTATTCCTTTTTCAATTCTTTGATCTCTGCATTCAGCTTTTTGATTTCCTCTGCATTTGTATTGATGCTGCGGGTAATCAGGTTGGCTTGCTTGTTGGTAATATTGATAATCTCCTGTGTTTTGGAGATTTTGGAATCAATGGTTTGCACTTGGGACAACACAGATCGTTTGTCCTTCTTAGCGCTGGATAGTAATTTATCGTATTGGTTGATTTCTGCTTGAATCGCGGCACGGCGCTGCTCCAGCTTGGCTCGTTCAGATTGTGCTTGAGCACTGAAGATTCCTGCTAGAAAAAATAAAGAAATGTAAAGAAGTGACTTCATTAAAAGGTCATGCGTTTATAATTGTCTGGCATCTCAAATGGAAAGCTTAGGTCTTGATCAAACTCTACATTATTCATTTGTAGCTCTACTTGCACAAGGTTACCATTACTATTAGCATTGATAGTAATATCTTCTGGCAAAACTTTTCCAGAAACCGTCTGATACTGTAAATACTGAACATCCAGAGTAGTGTTTTCTGATTTCTTACTAATGGATTGTTGTGCCACCTTAAAATCAGAAGGACGTAGCGCAAAAAGTTTCTCTATCACGCCTGATTGACGAAATTCATAACGGTTATTATCCACCCTATAATCCATAGAATTTAGAGGTTCGATGACCTGACCCAGCAGTAAATTTTCCAATTGTTCAAAATTCAATTCTTCACCCAGAAAGTCAGATACTAACTGGAAGTCGCCATCGAAGGATCGCTTTTGTAACTTCTCGTAAAATTGAACACGGTCGGGAGTGATATATACCTTAGCCATGGTGATACCCAACACCCTAACACTCATCCAGATTTGTTTGCCCTTTTCCATCCGCAAATCCACCGTAAGGGAGTGTGATCTATTTGCATCCTGATACTTGACTCCTAGCCGGGATTGTATGGTATTGAAATCAATTACCGCAAGATTGTGAGCCTTTATAATTTTTGTTTTAGCTGCTGTGGTAACTGCTTTTTCAGCTGCTTTTTGAGATCCTCCACAAGAAATTAATACAAGTGCTAATACTAGTCCAAATACTCTTTTTGTCATCATCATATTTTAGTTACCCATGGAATTCATTTTTAATTGCGCCTCTTTTGCTTTGGCAGCATCTCCTAATTTTTCATAAGCCACAACCAGTTGACCGTAGATATCCTTTTCTAGTTGGGGCTCATCTAATAAAAAGGATAAACCAGTTTCCAACTGATTTATTGCCTTTTTAAAATCTCCTAATTTGTTTAAAGCAGCCCCATTGATCAAATATAATAAGGGTTGGGTGGGAAAACTTTCTAGTGCTGCTGTGGATAGAGTTTCCGCTTTCGCGAAAGCGCCTGTATCTAAATACAACAGTGCCGTAGTTTTTATCAATTCAAAATCCTGATTATTCAATTCCATAGCTGTCTCGTAAAATGAAACTGCGGCTTGCAGCTGTTTTTCTTCCTTGTAGTGATCACCTAGAGCGAGATATGCATCAATACTCTCGACATTATCTTTAAAATCTTCAATCGCAGGCTGGATGTAAGCACTTAAAGCAGGATTATTTTTTGCAGTAGCCAGAAAATCCTTTAAAACTTCTACTTTCAGAGACTCCTCTAGTCCCGCAGACTCAAAGATGCGTTTCATACTTTGCAATCCTGTCTCAAGCTCTCCAGATTCTAGATAAATCTTATACAGTGCTACTTGTGCACTATCACTATCTGGTAAGGCATCGCTGAGTTTCTCGGCAAATTCTTGGGTTTTATCCATGTTGTTGATGCGGCTGTAACCGTAAATAAGCTGGATGTACAACTGCTCATTATCAGGGTCTACGGCTAGCTTTTCCTCCAGTTCTTCCAGATTGCCCGTGATGCGTTCTTCCTGTTGCTGGTTGTTTTGCAAAGAGCGTCGCAACACACTGCGGCGTTCATTAAGCCCTAATTTTTGGTCTAAATCTTCAATTACCGCTAGAGCTTTTTCTTTATTGCTGATGCGTAGGTACGCTACCGGCAATAGCTCTTGGTAATTGACATTGTCTTTAGCGAGCTTTTCCAGCACATTCACTGCCTTGGAATATTCCTGCTGCTGATTGTACACTTCAAGCAAATTGTCCAGAAGCCACTCGCGTTCTCCAGAGATGTTGATGGCAGCAAGTAGATGGGTTTCCGCTTTCGCGAAAGCGTTACTCGCCATATAATTCTTTGCAAGCTCAAACTGTACCGCCCCATTGTCAGGCTCTAGGCGCTCACAAATTAAAAGTTTCTCGATGGCGCGATCGTGGTTCTCCCGAGCCTTAAGCGACAGGGCATCAAAAAAATTCTCCTTAAATGCATCTGAAACCACGCCTAAATCGTCCTCACTAACCTCCACAGCCGCAACTTCCTCTTGTGCGTGAGCAGCAAGGAATGTGAAGAATAGAACTGAAAACAAGAGTTTTTTCATAGGAGGCAATTAACTCAACAATTATTCCATGGTGGAATAATCACCGATGCTGATGTACTTAAAATCACCATTGTATTTAACATGGTTCCCTATCATTGCCTCGTCAAGGGTTGCATTTTTTATAACCGAATTGTTTTGTATCAAGCTATTGCTGATTTTGCAATTAGTAATGGTAGTTCCAGCACCTACACTCACGTGAGGTCCTACGGTTGAATTTTTGATCACGACGTCATCTGCAATAACACAAGGTTCAATAATCTTTGAATTTTCTAGAGTTGCCTTAGTTTTTATTTCTTCACTGCCATCCGTGACCATGAATTTCATGATGCGCGTGTTAGTATCGATCGCAACCTCCTTATTCCCACAATCCATCCATTCATCAACGGTTCCGGTCTTGAATATATTTCCTTTAGACATCAATCTTTTGATACCATCATTGATCTGGTACTCACCACCATTGATGATATCGTTATCGATCACGTATTGAAGTTCTTTTTTAAGGTCTGCGATTTCTTTGAAATAATAGATCCCAATTACCGCTTGATTGCTGACAAATTCCTTAGGCTTCTCGACCAATTCTGTAATCTCTTCTTTCTCGTTGAGTTTCACCACACCATAGGCTTCTGGATGGTCGACCTCTTTAGTCCATATCACAGCATCTGCCGCTGGGTCCAGTTCAAAACTCGCACGTATCAGCGTATCTGCATAAGCGACAACCGCTGGGCCAGAAAGAGAAGGCTCTGCACACATGATGGCATGGCCAGTTCCCAATGGTTCGAGCTGACGGTAGATACTCGCTTTAGCACCAAGGCTTTCTGCAAGTTCCTCCAAACTCTTGACAACATCATCACCAAAAAAAGCGGGATCACCCAAGATAAAAGCAATCTCTTCAACTGGTTCGCTCAGGATATTTGCAATATCACGCACCAATCTATGAACGATGGGTTTGTTTGCTATCGGGATTAATGGTTTAGGAACGGTTAATGAATGAGGTCTTAATCTGGAGCCGCGACCGGCCATGGGGACAATTATTTTCATAGGCGTGTGACAATTTCCGCAAAGGCGGAAATCTTTATATGGTTTATTCCAATATTATTTTGAAATCTTTTTGACTTGTTTTCTAATGCGCTAAGGTAAAAACTTTAGTTCTTAAAGGTTTGTTTAAATATGACACAAGCCTAGAGCATGCTATAATTATTCATTCAAGGTAATTTCATGTTTAGCGGCAATTTCTCTGAATCTCTCCAGATTGTCATTTTCTTTCATTCCTTTATAAACGGCGCTTAAGACGGCCTCAGCGTCCTGCTTGTAAGGAGAATTGACTTCCGCGTACATTTTGTAGGCTGGGAAAATATTATTTGCAGCCAATTCATAATTCTTAGTAAGTAAACCGCATTGTGATAGTCCAAAATATCCTTCAGGATCTTCTGGGTAGCGCTCAATATATTCTTCATATGCTTTGATCGCTTTCTTGTAGTCTTTCTCCAGTCTATAGGCGATGGGCAGGTTTTGAAGTGGCATTTTACCATAAGGATCAATCTTCAGTGATTTTCTGTAGGCGTTAATCGCTTCTTTATAATTGTCCAACCTTCTATGAGAAACACCCAACATGTCCCATGCAAAGGCAAAGTATTCGTCTTCTTTTACTGCTTTCCCGTATAGTTCTACGGCTTTTTTGAAATCTCCAGCGTTATAGACTTGATAGCCCTGATTGTAATATTCCATGGCTTTTTCATTATCACTGTAAGAATTTGTGCTTGATGGCTTAGCATTATTGAGTAGGATGTTGAGTGCCTTGCAATTGTCGATTAATTCTCGCTCGATTTTTTCATAACCTTCGCTCGCATTGATGGTAATGTTAATGTCTTTTTCTGTTCTGGTCGTATCCTTTGATTTTTCTAGAGCGCCAAACAACTTAGTAGAGATCTGTTGTGCCATGATGGCGTCTTTGATGCACTCTTCTACCTGTTCATTTTGATCCTTTTTGTTTTCATTGATATCAATCTTCGCAATACACTCACAGGCTTCTTCAGCAGGTGACTTGGTAACCTCATCTTGAGCCTGACAGCAGTAACCAATTAATATCAAAACAATAATCGACAATGTGTTTTTCATAGAAATTTGATTTTAAGAATAGAAAAGATACGAACTACGCTTTCGCTCAAGCGTAGTTCGCTACTAGATCTTTTTCATGGGCATCCACATTCTCTTATCATTTGAAATTGCATGGAATGAGGCCATAAGATAATTATCGGTGATTTTGTATTTGAAGAAGCCGTCGGGTATGTTTTCAGCATGTTCTTGCTCGGTGTCATTGCATCTATGATCTCGAACATGGTAAGAGGAGTACTTTAAAAAAATAGAATCACCTTTTCTCGACCAGTCACCCTCATAAGTTGTCCCACAAGTATCTAAAATAAATTTATTTTCAGGCATTAGATTTAAAGCTGGTCCCATGGCTTGGCCTTGGGGTCTTATCTCTTTTTTCTCCTTTCTCAGCTCCCACTTTTTGATGATGGACGCTTTGTAACACCCTAACAGATTGTCATCTTCTTTCAAAGATGGTGAGCAACTTGCAAGCAAGAGCATAACGCAAATAAAAAAGAATTTTTGTTTCATGAAAAAATTATTGATTCTAATCTAATAGATTTCCACCTGAGCGGTAATCTTTACTTTACTCCCGTACTCCCAAAACCGCCAGAACCGCGATCAGTTTCTCCAAGAACCTCAACTTCTTCCCATTGTGGTTGCTCGTGTTTTGCAATGACCAGTTGGGCGATGCGCTCGCCGTTTTCTATCGTAAAATCTTCATTGGAAAGATTGACTAATATCACGCCTATCTCGCCGCGATAGTCGGCATCAATAGTTCCTGGAGCGTTGAGGACAGTAATTCCTTTTTTTGCAGCTAGACCGCTGCGTGGTCTTACTTGCGCCTCGGTGCCAACGGGCAATTCTATAAATAATCCTGTTTTTACAATGGCTCGTTCCAGCGGTTTTAAAATAACGGATTCTGTTATTGAGGCTCTTATATCCATTCCTGCGCTGCCAACGGTTTCATAAGCTGGTAAATCGTGGGCGGATTTATTAATAATTTTTACGGTCATGTTTTTTTGAGTAATGTTTTAATAAAATTTCTTTCTCGGCCTAGAATGAACAGGGAAACAATCGCAGCAAGCGTGATTCCAGAAAGGTACATTTGCCAAGTATTAGCGCCAAAATACTCTCGTATTCCGTAAAAGAAAAACACAGTGGAACCAATGGAAATCGCCAAATACAACAACATATTCCCAACTTCATACGGGATGTGGTAATGTTTTCTCCCTAACAAATAGGAAACTATCATCATCAAACCGTAAGCCGCGCAGGTCGTCAATGCACTTGCCATGTACCCAATTATCGGAATGAGCCAGATGTTGAGTCCTATCGTTATTGCTGCTCCCAAAACAGAAATCCACGCGCCATAACTCGTGCGATCCGTTACTTTATACCAGACAGATAGCGTTTGGTAAATACCAAAAAACAGATAGGCCACCAATATTACCGGAACAATATTCAACGCCTCCCAATATTCCTCAGCAATTATGGCTCGCTTAATGACATCCACAAAGACCGTATAGGTTATCAATGCTATAGATCCCAGCACCACAAACATCTTGGTAATCATCGCATAGGTGGCGGTGGCATTTTTACTTTTGGACTCGCTAAAAAAGAAAGGTTCGATACCCAATTTAAAGGCTGTGGCAAACAAAGTCATCCCAACAGCAACTCGATAACAAGCTGTGTAAACACCAACTTGTGCTGTCGCATCATCAATAAGCAGCCATTCCAGCAGGATCTTGTCAAAAGTTTCATTGATCGCAAAGGCTATTCCCGCAATCAAAATGGGAAATCCGTAGCGTAGCATTTTCTTCCATAAACGAGCGTCAAATTCCCATTTGCGCAAGTAGATTTTACAAACTACCAGCAAAGTGAATGCACTTGCTGCCATCAATGCAATAAAGTAAAGCTCAACTTTATCGGCTGGAAGGTATTGGGCGAGTGCCGGCAAATCTGGCAGCCAAATTAAAAATATCGCCGTCATACCAACGGATATAATCACATTCACCATCTTGATCACCGCATATTTCATCGCTTTTCCCTGAGCACGCATCCATGCAAACGGGATGACCATCAAAGTATCAAAAGCTAGAATCCCGATCACCCATTTCCAATAATCAGCGGACTTGCCCGACCATTCCGCAATTTGATCCAAGCCTAGAAACGCCAGCACAACAAATGCAATCGTGGTAGCTAGCAGCGAAATAAGTCCTGTACTAATGACTTTGTTGTCGTTCTCGCTTTCGCGAAAGCGGAAAAACGCCGTCTCCATACCATAAGTCAACACCACGTTTGCTAAAATAATCCATGAAAAAATGATGGAAACCTCGCCAAAAGCGGTTTTGCTAGGCAAGTATTCAGTCAACAATAGCGTAAGGAGAACCGTCAGTAATCTGGGCAGGACCGTTGCCAGACCATACACAAAGGTGTGTTTAAAAAGACGGTTGATGGAACTCAAAGACAGTTGGTTTAGAGGCTCAAAGGTACAATTAAGGCTGCATTTCCAAGATGGAAATGCAGCCCGGTATTTTTTATGAAAGATTGTACTTATTGAGGTTTTGACGGCAAGTCCATTGCCGATTTCCTGGCAACACCTATAAATTTAGTATGATACGTTTTGCCGTTCCTAATAAACTTGACCACCATCTCATCATCCTTTAATTTAAAAGGGAAATCCTTTCTTACAGTTGGCGCCTGATTCCCATATTCCTTTTTAGGATCTAGGTTCATGTTGGCATCTGGTGTGCTGTTGAAATCCGTTTTGAATCGGGCCACCAGATCATTCGTCGTTGAGTCAATCACCTCAATATCATCCGTAATCATTCCTTGAAAATAGATCCTATCAATATTGTCGGCTTTGATATCCAGTCCAGGCATAAAAAGATTCACGCCACTACCAGAACCAGGAATACCACCAGTCCATGACTGTGCATATGGCTGTCGGCCATTTTCAAAAGGTCCAACCGTGCTATCGATTTTTTGAGAACAACAACTCGAGGTAAGAACGACAAAAGCAAATAAACTCAAGAATTTCATAGGGCAATTTTTGTGATAGGATTCAACGACTGTGCCGTTCTATAAAGGTAGCGCATTCTCCTATCTTTGTATAAAACGCTCCCATGAAACTTTATCTGGTCCCAACGCCCATTGGTAACCTTGCAGACATGACCTATCGTGCGGTCGAGGTGTTGAACAGCGTAGACCTCATCCTTGCAGAGGATACTAGAACCAGCGGGAAATTACTGAACCACTACGGCATCAAAACACCCATGTTGTCTTACCATATGCACAACGAGCACAAGATATCAGACAGCATAGTTTCTAGAATTCAAGGTGGAGAAACCATGGCACTCATCACAGACGCTGGAACACCTGGAATAAGTGATCCTGGGTTTTTACTTTCGCGAAAGCTGATTGCCGCAAATCTAGAGCTCGAATCCTTGCCTGGTGCGACTGCCTTTGTTCCGGCACTGGTCTGTTCTGGCTTGCCCAGTGATAAATTTGTTTTTGAAGGGTTCCTACCCGTCAAAAAAGGACGTCAGACCAGACTAAAAGAAATCGCCGAAGAAACCAGAACCATCATTTTCTATGAGTCACCGCACAAGCTCCTCAAAACCCTAACCGATTTCCAAACCCATTACGGCGCCGATCGACAGATCTCGGTTTCGAGAGAAATTACCAAAATGTTTGAAGAACACTACCGCGGCAGTGTTGTAGATGCGATTCAATACTTTACCGATAACAAGCCTAGAGGTGAGTTTGTGGTAGTTTTAGGTGGGGCCGATTCTAAATAGTCATCTCACCTTTGAGAACAATTCTTGCATTACCAGTAATCAAAATCTGCTGATCATTCAAAACCTCAACCTCTAAAATCCCAGTTCTAGCCGAGCATTGAAAGGCACGCAATTTTGTTTTGCCGAATTTCTTACTCCAATAACCAGTCAAAAAAGTATGTGTCGCTCCAGTCACTGGATCCTCATCGCCGCCACTCCATGGCCAGAAATACCTGGACTCAAAATCTAAATCGGGTTGATTTGATTTTGCTGTGACAACAACTCCACTTATATCGTCAATGGAGGCTTTCATGACTGCAAAATCTGGTTTGAGATTTCTAAGCTCATTTGCATCTTCAAGCTCAATCATCAATTCCAGATTCTCATGATTGTAGCCGCTGTTGTTGATTTTCTTGATTCCCATAGCGTCCAACAAAGATTTTGGTACTTCTCGATCTATTATGCCGTAGTTTGGGAATTTCAAACTGACTTTTTCTCCATTTCTTAATGCCCGTAGCTCCAAACCAGAACTGGTTTGGAATTTGATCTCGTTCAAATCAGCATCTTGCTGAAATAAGATCTTTGCACTTGCTAATGTCGCATGACCACATAGCGGAATTTCCATAATCGGAGAAAAATACCTAATGCTATAAGAATCGCCTTGATCTTGTACAAACGCCGTTTCTGAAAGATTGACTTCAACCGCGATGGATTGCATCAAATCATTGGACAAACTTTCATCCAACAAACAAACACCTGCTGGGTTTCCTTTAAACGGCTCTCTGGCGAACGAGTCCACCATAAAATAGGGAATTGGCTTAGTCAACTTTATGCTCTTTAAATTTCAACTTCTCAGACCTTCCCTTTTTGAAAATATTGTTGCTGTTGTATTTACCAGCGCGCAATGCCTTTTGCTCTTCGTAGGGCAATTGAATGATCTCATGACATTCTGTGCTGCAGGTGTTCTCGTATCTGGATTTGCAATCTTCGCACTGGATAAATAGCAAATGACAAGCTTCATTGGCACAATTGGTATGCGTGTCACAAGGATTACCGCATTGATGGCAATTTGAAATGACCTCATCACTTATCTTCTCAGAAAGTCTGTGATCAAAAACAAAATTCTTCCCACGGAATTTGTTTTCCAATCCTTGCTCGGTTACCTGACGGTGATACTCAATGATTCCACCTTCCAGCTGATACACGTCTTCAAAACCTCGATGCTTGTAATAAGCACTCGCTTTCTCACAACGTATGCCGCCGGTACAATACATAACCAGCTTCTTATCTTTTTTATGCTCTTTGATTTCTTCCTCGATAATGTCTAGACTATCTCTAAAGGTATCCACATCTGGAGTCCAGGCATTTTCAAAATGCCCTATCTCACTCTCGTAATGATTGCGCATGTCCACCAGAATAGTATCTGGATCTGCGATGAGTTCATTGAATTTTGTAGCGTCGACGTGAACACCTTTATTGGTAACGTCAAAGGTCTCATCTTCCAATCCGTCAGCAACGATCTTGTTGCGCACCTTAACTTTAAGCTTTAAGAAACTCTCATTATCATGCTCGCGGGCAATGTTCAAACGAACATTTTCTAAGAAGTAAATTCCATCGAGGAACTCCTTGAATTCGTCAAATCGGTCGGCAGGAATGGAAAGCTGCGCATTAATACCCTCATGGGCGACGTAAATACGCCCAAGAACTTCTTGCGTATCAAACGCTACAAATAAATGGTTTCTAAATAATTGTGGATTCCCTATGCGGGCATACTGATAGAAAGAAATGGTGAGTCGCTCCTTGCCGGCCTCACGTATCAATTCGCGTCTTTCTTCAGCACTTAATTTGTTATACAGTTGCATGCTATAAACAGTCTTGTGTTGAATGTGCAAAGGTAAAAATAGTATTTAGATCGCTATGCTTTTAGTAGTTAGATCTTAGACGGGAAAGATTTGCGTTAGGGATTGCAGTGTAAATCCTTTTGAAGCTTTTTCTGCTTCAAAAGATTGTAGCGTAAAGCCCGACCACAATCTTGAGCATTAGCGAGAGTTTGTGGGAACGCCCGAATCATTATCATAATCATATTTTTTCTCACTTTCGCGAAAGCTCAACATATTACTTTCAATAGTTAATAACCATTATGTTATGGTATTGGAAAAGGTAGCGTCAACGCCTATTTTTGAGAAAAATTTGAAAATGGCAGACGATAAAGAAAAAGCAGCAAAGGAGAAAGCGCTCAAATTGACGCTGGACAAGCTGGATAAAGCATATGGTAAAGGAACGGTAATGAAGATGGGTGACCGTCAGGTGGTCGATGTAGAGGCAATTTCTACTGGATCGTTGGCACTCAATGCAGCCCTAGGTGTGGGTGGATATCCACGTGGTCGCGTGATTGAAATTTACGGACCAGAATCTTCTGGTAAAACAACACTGACCTTACACGCAATCGCAGAGGCTCAAAAAGCAGGCGGTATCGCCGCGTTTATTGATGCAGAGCATGCCTTTGATCGATTTTATGCAGAGAAACTAGGTGTAGATCTTGAAAACTTGATCATTTCCCAACCGGATCATGGTGAGCAAGCATTGGAAATTACAGAGAACTTAATTCGTTCTGGAGCTATTGACATTATAGTCATTGACTCGGTTGCTGCACTGACGCCTAAGAGTGAAATCGAAGGTGAGATGGGTGATTCTAAAATGGGATTGCACGCTCGTTTGATGTCTCAAGCTTTGAGAAAATTGACAGGAACGATTTCTAAAACGAACTGTACGGTGATTTTCATTAACCAATTGCGTGAAAAAATTGGTGTGATGTTCGGTAATCCAGAGACGACCACAGGTGGTAATGCTCTAAAGTTCTATGCGTCTGTACGTTTAGATATCAGAAGATCTACTCAAATTAAAGGCAGCGCTGGAGATGTTCAAGGAAACAAAACTAGAGTGAAAGTGGTGAAGAACAAAGTGGCACCACCATTCCGCACAGCAGAATTTGACATTTTGTACGGTGAAGGAATTTCTAAAATAGGCGAAGTAATCGATCTAGGTGTGGAATATGAAATCATCAACAAGGCTGGGTCTTGGTTCTCTTATGAAGACACTAAGCTAGGTCAAGGCCGTGATTCCGTAAAAGCTATACTTCAAGACAATCCAGATTTAATGGATGAATTGGAACACAAAATCATGGCTTCTATTAAGGCATTGAATGTCTAATTGAGCTTTTTAATTTTATAGTAAAAACCGTTTGGCGATGCTAGGCGGTTTTTTTGTTTATTGACGCAACCTTTTGGAATTTAATGCATCTTATCATTGTAATAATTGATTGAATATGAAATGGAAATTAATTTTAATGCTGGGATTGGTGGCAGCCTCTTTTTCCTCTTGTGACATTGGAGAAAGCGAATTTGATACGAATATTCAGTATGAAATCGCTGCAGTCACAAATGTTGAAATGCCTGCGACTTTCAAATTTGGGGAGGTAAATGATATTGTGGTTCGATTTAACAACCCTTCCTCATGTCATTTTTTCTCAGGTTTTGATGTGCGACCCAATTTGAATCAGCGTGAAGTAAGGGTGATTTTAGAAAATAGGAATAGTGCAGAATGTGACCGCCTTGCAGTACCACAAGAAGAGACCTTAGCCTTTACAGCTACCAGTAACGGTAGTTATGTTTTTAAGTTTTTCTCTGGTCTGGATGCTAACGGTCAACCTGAGTATCTAGAATATACGGTAGATGTAGTAGAATAGGATACCTTTAAATGTGGTTCAAGAACAACTTATTCAGCAGTGCAAGAAGGGTGATCGTAAAGCTCAAAAAGAGCTTTACGATAGGTATTCTAATGCCTTGTTTGGATGTTGTTTGAAATATGCGCCTAATTACCAAGAAGCACAGGATGTGCTCCAAGATAGTTTTATAACCATCTTTAAAAAAGTAGGGCAGTTTAAAGGAGAAGGTTCTTTTGAAGGATGGTTAAAAAGAATAGCTATTAATACGGCTTTACAGCAATATAGAGGAAAGAAAGTGTATCAGCTAGAAGACCATAGTTTAATTGCTGATGAAGTGATGGAAGTAGAAGATGCAGATGCCCTAGGGATGCAGGATCTTTTAGAAATGATTCATCAACTACCTGACCGGTATAGACTGGTTTTTTCATTATACACTTTAGACGGTTACGGACACAAAGAGATAGCAGAAATGATGGAGATAAGCGAGGGAACTTCTAAGTCTAACCTATCGCGGGCACGGCAGAATTTGCAGCAAATGATTACAGAATGGCGAGAGAAGAACGCTTCAAACGCAGGGTAACATGAAAGAAAAGAAAAACATAGACCGTATTTTCCAGGAGCGTTTCAAAGATTTTGAAGCGCCCGCGCCTTCTGGGGCGTGGGAAAATATTGAGTCTCAACTTGATGAAAACGACGCTCCTGTTGTTCTACCACTATGGTGGAAAATTGCGGGTGTAGCGGCGGTTGTTTTATTTATTTTCTCTGCAGTCCTTTGGAATTCTGATGATACTATTGCTAGTGAGAATTTTGTAGTGGAAGAGCCAAAAGAGGATGATGGTATAAAAGTCAATCCGGTCGATCGAGCAATCCCCAATTCTGATGCTATTGTGGCTGGTGAACCAGATAATACGATTGCTGATCAAGCTGAAAATAAAACTACGGATTCTAAAAAGGGAACTCGCAGCACCCGTACAAAGGCCAATGATAGAAATGACCGCTTGACCACGAATAGAAAAAAATCAGATGTCGAGGATGCAATCTATCCTTCAAGAACTGATTTTACTACAACCAATCCTTCAACAACAAGAGATAAAGAAAATAACGATCCTACTACCAATTCCTCTTCAAACCCATCACTTATTCAAGAAGGTCTAGCCAGCAGCCAAAGCACTAAACCTACAAATGCGGGAAAAGAAACTCATACTCCACAAGATGCCATCGCTGGTGTTTCTGAAAAGAATGACTCGCCCGAGACTATAAACACTTCAGAGACATCCCTAGAAGACATTGCCGCAGCTGGAAAAGAAGCGGCTACAAAGTTACCAGAAGAGGATCTGTTTAAGAAAAACTGGAGTGCCTCCACCATGGTCGCACCCGTCTACGCAAATACAATGGGGGGTTCTTCTATTAATAGCCAAGTATCCGATAATTCTAAAAATGCTGAAGTTAATTTGAGCTATGGTGTCGCAGTCGCTTATGAATTTGCGCCACGATGGAGTGTCAGGACAGGAGTGAATCAGGTGTCGATGAACTATAATACGCAAGACATTAGCTATGGTTTGAATGCCCAAACACTTACCGTAAACAATACCACTGCTGCAGTAATGTATAATCCAGACGCCGTAAATAATCAAAGCACTTCCGCATTTAATGACTCTTTTTCACAAGAACTGGTCAGTGCAGCGACTTTTTCCAGTTTTAAAGGGGAGCTCTCCCAGCAATTAGGGTATTTAGAAGTGCCGCTAGAAATAAAATATAGGTTAGTAGACAGCAAACTAGGCGTTAGTGTCCTGGGTGGTATGAGTGCCCTTTTCCTGACTGACAATGAAGTTGCGGTCACCAATGATGGGCGTAAACTCTCTTTGGGCGAGGATAATAATTTTCAAGAGTTCAATCAAAGCGCCAACTTTGGCTTAGGGATTGACTATAGGTTTACGAATAAACTAGGTATCACAGTGGAGCCTACATTTAAATATCAATTGAATGCATTGCGCAACGATAGCGCAGATTTCAGACCTTATACGGTAGGCGTTTATACGGGTTTGATGTATAGATTTTAACCATAGGATCGCTGTCATTGCAGGCACTTATGGGAATATGAAAAAGAAGGTTGAGGTTGGTTAATCATTGAACTCAATTCATGCAATGATCTAGAAAGCCGCTCTGTTGCTATGCAGGGCGGTTTTTATTTACTTATTTTTTAATAGATCGTTGAGCATGATAGCTCTTACGCTTTCGCGAAAGCGAACTTTATCACCCGATAACTGCATGCCTTTAGTTTCTAGAATTTCATGAGTTTTGACACGCATGATTCCTGGAGATCCATGGAAAAAGGAAAAAGGAAATCGCTTCTTGTTATCATAAAAACTCATGGGTACTACCGGTATCTGGTGCTCAATAGCCAGCCGGAAAGCTCCATCCTTAAAGTTATCCAATACTATCGAGCGATCTACAGGCACACCGCCCTCGGGAAAAATGCAAATACCCACACCAGAGGCTAATCTAGCGCTAGCGCTCTTAAAAACGGCTAGACGGCTATTCGCGTCCTTGCGGTCGACCAGTATACAAGTGCGCTTATAAAAGAAACCAAAAATGGGGATTTTTGCCAGTTCTGCCTTTCCTACAAACACAAAAGGGTTTCTTGCGACCATCAACATTAACATGATATCTGTCATACTCGTATGATTAGCCACCAGCATATAGCTGACACCTTTTTTCATCTGCGCGCCTCTATCAATGACTGGCCACCAAAACATGCCATAGATAACAATTACAGCCCACAATTGCGCCACCCTGAAAAATTGAGCATAGGTCTTTTCTGAAATGGTCAATACAAGAAGGACTGGAAACAAGAGGATAATAGGTGCCCCTAAAAGGAAGTAGAACCAGATCCTGTACAAAGGCATTAAAATAAATCGCATCCATTTCATGAATGCCAAAAATAGCAGAATTAAAACAGCGCACAACACCTAGGGTCAGGTCTTGCGTTTTCAGGTGGTAAGGAATTACCTTTGCAGCTCAATAATTAGTCATGTCTAGAGTACTTACTGGAATACAATCTACTGGAATACCTCACTTAGGAAACTTACTGGGTGCTATCCTGCCTGCCATTGAAATGTCGCAACAATCAGATAATGATTCTTTCCTATTTATAGCAGACCTACACTCCCTTACTCAAATCAAGGATGGTGAAACCTTAAGAGAAAACACCTATGCCACTGCTGCAACCTGGTTAGCTTGTGGTCTGGATACCACTCGTTCCACGTTTTACAGACAAAGCGATGTTCCCCAAGTAACGGAATTGAATTGGTACCTCAACTGTTTTTATCCCTATCAGCGATTGACTTTGGCGCACAGTTTTAAAGATAAGTCTGACCGTTTGAGTGATGTGAATGCCGGATTATTCACCTATCCCATGTTGATGGCAGCAGATATCTTATTGTACGATGCTGAAGTTGTTCCTGTAGGTAAAGATCAGTTACAACACCTTGAAATGGCTCGCGATGTCGCTGGTCGTTTTAATAATCAAATGGGAGATACCTTGATTGAACCTGATGCTAGAATTCAAGAAGAAACCATGTATGTTCCTGGAACTGATGGTGAAAAAATGAGTAAATCAAGAGGGAATCTGATCAACATCTTTCTTCCAGAAAAACAACTGAAAAAGCAAGTCATGGCTATTGAAACAGATAGCACACCATTAGAAGAGCCTAAGGACCCTGATACTTGTAATGTGTTTGCCATATATAAATTACTAGCCACTCCTGAGCAAGTCCTAGAAATGCGAGCCAATTATGAAGGAGGGAACTATGGTTATGGTCATGCAAAGAAAGCTTTGCTAGAAGTAATCCTGGTGAAATTTGCTAGCGCCAGAGAGCGATTCAATCACTTTATGTCTAACAAACATGAGATTGATGCGGCACTGGAAGAAGGTGCTGCTAAAGCCGCTCGCGTTGCGAATGAAGTTTTGAATAGAGTACGAGTGAAATTAGGATACTAAAGTTCACGTTTAAGCCAGCATAAACAATTTGCCAGGTAGTGGTTTTACCACGCCCTTCAATTCCATCGACATAAGGATGGAGGCAAGTTTATGAACAGGCATTTTTAAGTTGAGAGCGATAATGTCCAGCATTTCTTTCTCGTTGTCTTTCAAGAAGGCATAGATCATCTTTTCATCCTCGTTCAGTTCAACAAACAACTGTTTCTGGACGGCTACCTTACTTTCTTGCCAGCCTAGGATGTAAGGGATATCGGCTGTTTTAGTAAGCATGTGCGCTTTAGACTGTTTGATCAGATCGTTGCAGCCAGCGGCATATTTATCATTGAGCCTTCCAGGAACGGCAAAAACTTCCCGATTGTAATCGCCTGCAAGACCTGCAGTTACTAAAGAACCCCCTTTATCCGCACTTTCAATGACCACGGTCGCTTCGCTTAAACCAGCGATGATGCGATTGCGGCCTAAAAAGTTTTTGCGATCAAAAGTGTCTGTACTCCAGAAATCAGTCACAAAACCACCATTGTTTTTAACGTCCTTATTGTGAGCCACATGATTGCGTGGGTAGGTTTGATTGAGCCCATGAGCCATCACAGCAATAGTTTGCAAGCCGTGTTCTATCGCTAGTTTATGTGCAAGAATATCTACCCCATAAGCATAACCGCTAATGATCATAGGTTTCAGCGGTGCGATTTCAGCTATGAATTTTTCTAAGAAAGCGCTCCCTTGACTGGTGATTTGCCGGGTTCCTACAATACTTAAGGTATATGGATTGCTCCAATCGATTTTTCCATTCTCAAAGAAAATGATAGGTCCATCCACGCAGTATTGCAAGCGCTCTGGATAATCATCGTTGTAATAAACACGATACTTAAGATTGTTTTCCTCAATGAATTTGAGCTCTTTCTCTGCTTTAGAGAAAAGATCTTTCACCTTGATAAACTCGGCTTTCTTATCGCCGATTCCTTCAATGGCAGCAATCTGCCGGTATGGTTGCTCAAAAACTGCGGTCGCACTACCAAAAGTGCGGATCAGTTTTTTAGCCATGATATCGCCTATAAGCGGCGCCTTTTTCAAAGCAAGTAATGCTAGTAATTCCTGCTGGTCCATTAACCGAAGATAAACGGATTAGGATCTAAAATAACGCCTGAATAATTTTGTAAATCGTCTTCTGCCAAGACACCTGGGAAATCTCCCTTGTGACCTTGCATATCAGTCATCAGCTGAAAGTGCAAGTGTGGTGAATAACCGCCATTTTCTAGTGGCGTGCCTAGAGTTGCTATTTGTTCGCTTTCGCGAAAGCGAACTCCCACTTCCCAATCCTGCATATTTGATTTGGATAAATGACCATAGAGACTATACAGTTTTTTATCTTGGTAATCATGCTCTAGAATAAGGGTCGGGCCATAATTGCCTGTGTCATCATTGTCTGCAAACGAATGGATGGTACCGTCCATGATGGCGTGAACGCTAGCTCCTGCTGGTGCCCACAAATCGATCCCCATGTGGACATCGCGTACAGCACCGTCTTGAAATCTAGCTGACCTGCGGTACAAAGCCCGTTGTTCCTTGTAGCCTCCATGCGCTACAAATTTGTTGTTTTCAATGCGCTTTTTGGCGAGGTACTCCTCAAAAATCGGGATATCGCTTACGTCGTTTGTATCCCAAAATGGATTATTGATGGATAGGTCGATGTGGAAATAATCAACCGCTGGATATTGCGGGTCGATAAGGTATTTAAACGCCATTAAATACTCATTTCAGGAATTTCTCCCTCTACAATCAGAGTTCCTTCGGTTGCTTTTTGAATTTCTTCCACGCTCACTCCTGGCGCGCGCTCTAGCAACTTGAAACCTTTATCAGTGATCTCTAATACGGCGAGATTTGAAACAACCTTAGTAATGCAATTAACGCCAGTAAGTGGCAAGGAACATTTTTTAAGAAGTTTGGATTCTCCAGCGCGGTTCGTATGCATCATCGCAACAATAATATTCT
The DNA here is from genome assembly GCF_000831385.1 of Nonlabens marinus S1-08. NCBI lineage: Bacteria > Pseudomonadati > Bacteroidota > Flavobacteriia > Flavobacteriales > Flavobacteriaceae > Nonlabens > Nonlabens marinus. Next base: position 781,745 of record NZ_AP014548.1, read on the forward strand.
CTGCACTGGCAACTAGATCCATGGCGCCACCCATTCCTTTCACCATTTTACCTGGTATTTTCCAGTTGGCAATATCACCGTCTTCAGAGACTTCCATGGCGCCTAGTATGGTAAGGTCTACATGCTGCCCGCGTATCATTCCAAAGCTGGTTGCACTATCAAAAAAACTAGCGCCCGGCAACGTGGTAATGGTTTGCTTACCCGCATTAATGATATCTGCATCCTCCTGACCATCAAAAGGAAAAGGCCCCATTCCTAGAACACCATTTTCTGACTGGAATTCTACATCGATTCCATCTGGGACGTAGTTGGCCACTAAGGTTGGTATACCTATTCCCAGATTGACGTAGTAACCGTCTTTTACTTCTTGGGCGATTCTTTTAGCAATGCCTATTTTATCTAACATATATAATTTGATAATTTGATGATGTGTCAATTTGGTGATACCAAATCGATGTCATTATCTGTTCATATTTCTCTTTGTTGTTCCGATGATCTTTGAAAGGACTTTGGAAATAGATTCTCTATCAGTAAAAAGTTTTTCTTCTGGTGTTGGAAGATGTACAGATGCTTTACATAACGCTAACCAATATTCTGTTTCATCACATTCCTTAGCAGATATCTTAAACTTGTGGATAAAGTCCTTTGAACTTTCTGCATTTTGCGCTTCCCATACGTTTGAGCCTATACTAGTTCCAGATCTGAATAATTGTGAGGCGAGATCCCAGTCTTTCTGTTGCTTCAACTGCTGTACAAACTCAATAATATTCAACGAGAAATTGAATGTCATATTTACAATTGGATTATCCTTTATATTTCTCACAGTTATCCATTATAGTTTTAGTGCATTTTCAGTCTAATCATTATCAAATTGACAAATTAAACAATCAACAAATTAGCCTCGCTTTCTCGTAGTTCTCTGCTCAATACGTTTCTCATACTTAGCCCCTTGAAAAATACGCTTGACAAATATTCCAGGAATATGAATCTGGTTAGGGTCTAGTTCACCAGCAGGGACGAGCTCCTCAACCTCAGCAACGGTAATTGTTGCAGCACCACACATGACTGGATTGAAGTTTCTCGCTGTTCCTTTAAAGATTAGATTTCCTGCGGTATCGCCTTTCCAGGCTTTTACTAAAGCAAAGTCAGCCTTGAAAGCATGTTCTAGAATATGAGGTTTACCGTTGAATTCGCGTTCTTCCTTGCCTTCCGCCACCTCAGTACCGTAACCTGCTGGTGTGTAGAATGCTGGTATCCCTGCCTGGGCAGCTCGACAACGTTCGGCTAATGTTCCTTGAGGGATGAGCTCTACTTCTAGCTCACCGCTTAACATCTGGCGTTCAAACTCGTCGTTTTCACCCACATAAGAAGAGATCATTTTTTTGATTTGTTTGCCTTGCAACAACAAGCCTAAACCAAAATCATCCACTCCCGCATTGTTCGAAATACAAGTCAAGTCAGTCACTCCTAACTCTACCAACTGAGCGATACTGTTTTCTGGTATTCCAGAAAGTCCAAAACCGCCAACCATCAACGTCATCCCGCTCTCTACGCCAGCCAGCGCTTCCTTCACGCTTGCCACTGTTCTATTAATCATGTGCTCTTTTCTTTGCCATGAAATTACGGAATTTCGTGAGGTTTATCTAAGAGAAATTTGATTTGATTTGATTTATCTACATCTTGGACGAATCCCTTTTCTCGACATCTCGACAAGCTTAGTGCAGCCCTTTACATGGAACAAAATTCACTTGAACTAAAAGTTCCTGTCAAAATATAATTGATTGACGCAGTACAAATATTCTTTAAATATGCGCTTTGCTTTGAAAACTGTGACTGTGCCTGAGGTGAACGTTGACTTTTCGGAATATAAAGCTGACTATAACTACACTTCATCAAAGTTTACCTGAACCTTTGCACTTGTAGGGCACGCTTGACAAGTAAGCGTTAGACCATCTGCTACTTCTGCATCAGTAAGGATGGCGTTTTTACGCATTTTGACCTCGCCTTCTTCAATTAAACCAACACATGAACTGCATATACCGCCTTGACAAGAATAAGGAGCATCAATGTCATTTTTCAACATCACATCCAGCAAGGTCTCATCGCGACGCATGGTAAAACTGTGCTGCTCATCGTCCAGGATTACGGTAATTTCAGAGAGGTGGCTGTCTTCTGTAATTTCTATATCGCTGTCCGCTGTAGTAAAAAGTTCAAAATTGATGTCTTCCTTAGATAAAATTCCTTTTTCTTCCAGGTTGAGCTGTGTCATTTGTATCATTTCCTCAGGGCCGCATAAGTACGCTTTCGCGAAAGCGAGCCCATCACAATCCTGGTTCAAGAAATAGTTTAAGTTGGCTTTATTCACTCGCCCGAATAACGCATCCTGACGTTCTTCCCGACTGAAGCAGTATTTTAAAACCAATCGATCTTCATAAGCATCTTTCAAATCATTAAGCTGCTCTAGGTAGATGGTCTGGCTCTCAGTTTGATTCCCATAGATCAAGGCTACTTTACCTGCAGCATTTGATGCGAGGGCTGTTTTCAAAATTGACATGATGGGTGTGATTCCACTCCCTGCAGCGACTAGCAAAATGTCTTTGTTATCTTCTTTATCGTAAACAAACATTCCTTCTGGAGGTGCTACTTCTAAGGTGTCTCCAGCTCGCAGTTTCATGGCATAGTTAGAAAAAAGTCCTTTATCTACCGCTTTTACGACCACTTTTAAATCAGCATCTGAGGGTGCGCTGCTTATAGAATAAGCACGTCGTACATCCTGACCATCCACTGTCGCTTTGAGGGTTAAATACTGGCCCGCTTTATATTCAAACTCGTTTTGTAAACTTTGTGGTATATCAAAGATAATTTCCACAGCTCGTGGAGTGACTTTAGTTACTTGTTGGATGCTTAATTCGTGAAAGGTCATGCGTCAATGAATTGGGCTGCAAAAGTAATAAACAGACCTAGACATGTAACATTTTTACATTTATCTTCACTTATGGTTTACCTAACCAAATAACCATGTTCCTACAATTTGCCAGTTTAGAATGGAAAAGCTTCACAAGATCTGCGGCTTTTAAACAAAATCTATTCTTTAAAATATTCATCGGTTTTTTTGCGGTGCTGTTTTTATTAGAATTTGCAGCCCTAGGTGCTGGGAGTTTTTACATTCTTGAAAACTTTATTGAAGATGGAAAGATTCTCGCTAGCGATCCATTTGCGGTAGTGAACAAGTTTTTAATTTATTGGTTTGTGGTGGATCTAATGTTCCGCTATTTTATGCAGAAGATGCCGGTGGCCAATATCAAGCCACTGCTGTATTTGCCTTTTACTAAAGGTAAAATTGTGAAATACGCGCTGGGCAAAACTGTAATTTCCTTTTTCAATATTTTACCAGCTTTCTTTTTTGTACCGTTTTCATTAGTTCTTTTAATTGAAGGTTATAGCCCGCTGGGAGTCATTAGCTGGCACCTTGCCATGCTTTCTATAACATTGCTTCTCAACTTTTTGAATGTTTTCCTTAACAATTTGAACCAGGTGTTTTATCCGGTGCTGGTAATTGTAGTCGCTCTAGGGTTTACGCAATACTATGGGTATTTTGATGTGACAGAGTACACACAGCCTTTCTTTAAGTTTTTCTTTAATCAGTCTTGGAGTTTTATTGTTCCTCTAATTCTTGCAGCACCGGCTGCCAATTATGCTTACACCTATTTTAGACAACAACTGTATCTGGATGCTGGACTAAGCGTAAAAGGAGAAAAGGTCACTACGGAAAACTTAGATTTCTTAAACCGTTTTGGAAAAATGGCGGTGTATCTTAAAAATGATGTGAAACTCATCAAGCGTAACAAGCGGGCCAGAACCACTTTTATTATGGGGTTCTTGTTTATGTTTTACGGCTTGTACTTTATCGCTGTAGGTCAAGGCGAGTGGATGAAGGTCTTTGCCGCATTGTTTTGTACAGGAGGATTCTTATTCAGTTTTGGAGGACTTGTTCCCTCCTGGGACAGCAGCTACTATAAATTAATGATGGCCCAAAATATTCCTTATAGAGAGTTTTTATTGAGCAAATGGTGGCTCATGGTAGCAGTGACGGCTGCAAGTACGGTGTTGAGCTGTTTTTATGTGTATTTCGGGATTGAATGGTTGTGGGCAATTCTTGCGGGTTCGGTGTACAACATAGGTTTGAATGCTTCTGTAACCTTGCTGGGTGGTGCTTTTGTAAAGACACCTATTGATTTGACTAGTAACAAAAAAGCCTTCGGTGATAGTAAGGCCTTTAATTTCAAAACAGTGCTGCTCATCATTCCTAAAATGGTGCTTCCCGTCATTATTTATTATGCCTTCACTTTTATGTTCAACAGCAATGTTGGCTTTATAGCTATTGCAGCCACAGGATTACTAGGATTATTATTCCGAAATAAAATTTTGACGCTCACTGAAAATATTTATAAAAACGAGAAGTACGATACGATTGCCGCATATGCACAAAAGGATTGATAATGGGTTCGCTTTCGCGAAAGCGAACTTCTTTAAAAAACCACCAACAACAACAAATACTCAAGGATTATGATAAACATCAACAACCTTTCTAAAAAATACAACGATACTACTGTTCTCGATATTGAGAGTCTTCAATTGCAAAAAGGTCAGTCTGTAGGGCTGGTAGGAAATAATGGTGCTGGAAAAACGACCCTATTTTCTTTATTGTTGGATTTGATCGAACCTACTACAGGACACATTGTTTCTAACGGTGTACAAGTGAACGAAAGCGAGGACTGGAAGCCTTTTACCAGCGCCTTTGTGGATGAAAGCTTTTTGATAGGTTACTTAACGCCTGAGGAATATTTCTACTTCATAGGAGAACTGCGAGGTCAAAATAAGGCAGACATTGATGCATTGATGATCAAGCATGCCGATTTCTTTAATGGCGAGGCGATAGGTCAGAAAAAATACTTGAGGGATTTGTCTAAAGGAAACCAAAAGAAGGTAGGTATCATTGCGGCCCTTATCGGTGACCCTGAAGTAATCATTTTAGATGAGCCCTTTGCAAATCTGGATCCTTCTACTCAAATACGCTTAAAAGCCATCATCAAGGATTTGTCTGAAAATCCTAATGTCACCATGCTTATCTCTAGCCATGACCTGATTCATGTGACTGAGGTGGCGCAACGTGTTGTTTTATTAGAAAAAGGTAAAGTGGTGATGGATCAGGTGAAGGATGCAGCTACCTTTGGCCAGCTGGAAAAATACTTTATGGGAATTAGTGAACTCCACGCCGTTCCCACGGAAGCGGAATTACAGCCAGTAACAAATGAAGAAGAATAACTATGTCTCCTAAAATAAAAGTATTTGTAATTTATGCGCTTAGCTTCTTCATCGTTTTTGCGGTCACCTGGTTGATCACGGATTATTTTGTAGCCAAGGAATCCATTTGGACAACCTTTATCCCTATTGGAGCTGCCATGATTCTAGCGCCTAAACCTCACATAGAAGAAACACAATCTGGACGCCAATACGGCTTAAAAAGTATTTTTTCAAAGAAGATTTTTCCAGTCAATTAATTTCTTAGTCAAAGAGATAAAAGCATTTTAAAGTAAATGAAGGTCACAGCTGAACATAACGAACGTGTAGCAAAAATGAAGTTTTCATCTGTGTACCCACATTATGTGACAAAAGTGGAGAAGAAAGGAAGATCAATAGCAGAATTGCATCAGGTCATTGAATGGTTGACCGGTTATGGTGAAAATAGATTACAGGATTTTATTGAAGGAGACGCAACTTTTAAAACATTTTTTGAAGAGGCAACCCTCAACCCTAATGCCCATCTTATAAAGGGCGTTATCTGCGGTTACCGAATTGAAGAGATAGACAATCCATTAACCCGACAAGTGCGCTATCTGGATAAGCTAGTGGAAGAACTTGCTCGCGGCCGTAAGATGGAAAAGATATTGCGATAATATAGTATGCGCTGGCAATTCTCTAAAGTCGCTCCCTATTAAATATCTCAAAAGCTTACACAAATATTTCATTATAAAGCCTTATAAAATTAGGCCGGCTTAGCACTTACTGTCTCGTTCCTTTATTCCTTATTTTTGAACGATTCACAATATCATAAGGTCTGTACAGTTATGATAGCTAGAAAAAAGAAGCTCGTTTGAAAAACCTTTTTGCTTTTACTACCATCGTTTTTTGCATGCTGCTCGTGCTGGCCAGCTGCAGCCGCAAGAGTGATTCATTTATTTCCCGTAACCTACACGCCGTAGGAACAGAGTATAACGTACTTTATAACGGCAACCTTGCTTTGGAGGCCGGACTTGAAAATATCGAGGCTAATTACCGTGATAACTATTGGGATATTCTTCCTGTCGAGCGTCTGGCCGTCAAAGATGAAATACGAGTAAGCGAGGACGAACAAACAGACCCCAACTTTCAAAGAGCAGAGGAAAAAGCGGTCAAAGCGGTTCAAAAGCACAGCATGCTCATCGATGGTGAGGAAGTGAATCCACAAATTGACGAGGCCTACATGCTATTAGGAAAAGCACGCTATTATGATCAACGGTTCATTCCTGCGTTAGAAGCTTTCAATTACATTTTGCAGTTCATGCCCGAATCTGATAAAATCAGACAGGCAAAAATATGGCGTGAAAAGACGAATATGCGTCTTGACAACAGTGAAATTGCGATTGAAAACTTGCAATTATTACTTAAGGAAGACATTCTTGAGATCGATAGAGAAGAGCTGATTCTAGCTAACGCCACCCTGGCACAAGCCTACTTGAACGAGAAAAAAACTGATAGTGCTTTGATCTACATGAATCAGGCGGCGCAAAAAACCAAAGATCGAGCTACGGAGGGTCGTTATAAATTCATCGCCGGACAATTGTTTGCTCAACAAGGCCAGCGAGATAGCGCTATCGCCCATTTTGATGAGGTCATTGAGTTGCATAGAAAGATCCCACGCAACTATTATGTCAATGCATTCATTGAAAAAATAAAATTGCGAGATACGATTGAAGATGGAGATGATGAATTGTTACTAATTCTCAATGAGCTAGAGGAAAATCGGGAAAATCGACCTTGGCTGGATTTGATTAACTATAGAAAAGCCATCTATCTAGAAAGCGTGGATAGTGTAGATGGTGCCATTACCTATTACAACCGGTCGTTAAGAGCAGGAAATCGAGATGCTTATTTACAAGGTAACACATACGATGCTCTAGGAAGAATCAGCTTTGACGATGCTCGATTTGAAACGGCTGGGAAATACTTTGACAGTGCAGCCTTGAAATATGTAGACAAATCTAGAGAAAAGCGTGCCGTAGCTAAGAAAAGAGAAAACTTGGCAGATGTGATTCTGTATGAAAATACACGTCGCAGTGCGGATAGTGTATTAGGCATCATAGGCATGACCCCAGCAGAGCGTGAAGCTTATTATAATACGTACATCGAGGAGCTGAAGGAAAAAGAAGCTCAACTAGCAGAACAAGCTGCTATTACTGAGGCAAACCTAGCACAACAAAAAACAGCCCTTTCTACGATCAAAACTAATAACGCACTAGCTGGAAATCGAATGGGGCCACCAGTAGGGCCAGTAGATAATCCAGCAACTGCAACGGGTAACAATACGGGTGACTTTTATTTTTATATTCCAGCTACTGTTGCCCGTGGTAAGTTACAGTTTAGATCAGTCTGGGGTGGTCGTCCATTAGAAGACAATTGGAGACTTTCAAGCACTAGCTCTGGCTTGATCGATCAGGCTACTGAAAACCAAGTTACTGCTTTCGAAGGAATCGCCACAGCTCCAGAATATGTAGCTTCCTATTATATAGAACAATTACCTCAAGGGCAAGCAGCATTAGATAGTATTTCAGACGCCAGAGATTTTGCCTACTATCAATTAGGTGTGCTGTACAAAGAGAAGTTCAAACGGGAAGATTTAGCGATAAACAGGTTTGAGACCTTATTGACTTACGAACCAGAAGAAAAGCTACTCTTACCTACCTTATACAATTTATACCTGATGGGTCGTGATGATTCTGATAGTAATATCGCTTTCGCGAAAGCGGAACAATATAAATCCACCATCATATCAAAATATCCAGATACCCGGTACGCTCAAATTTTACAAAATCCAGAAAGTGCCTTAGATACTACGGGCAGTCCAGAAGGAGTTTACAACCGTATATTTAATGTCTATGAAAAAGGCAACTTTGCTGAAGTTATCGATCTGACAGAACAAGAAATCATAAGGTATAGTGGAGATCCTATCGTTCCAAAACTAGAACTCTTAAAAACCTACGCTTCAGGAAGATTATATGGGTTTAAAGCTTATAAAGATGGATTAGATTTCATAGCGCTCAATTATCCAGGTAGCGAGGTTGGAAAAGAAGCAGCACAATTAGCGGCAGATGCGGATAAACTGCAGATTCCAGAAAAGTTTGTTCCGGAAGATAATCTGAATAGCTTCAAACTATTGTTCGAGACTGCATCCACAGATATAGCACTTCAAGAACGTATTCAAAATGAGTTAAAAGAAAAGTTGCCAAATTATGGATCTCAGCTTTCTTATTCGATTGATGTGTATACTCCTCAAATATCTTTAATTGTGGTACACGGGTTTAATTCTAGAGCTCAAGCTCTTGAGACAGGTGCGCTCTTAACGGCTCCAAATGGAGTAGCCAGCTTGCCTAAAGCAGTATTACCCATAGCCACTGATAATTATAAAATCATTCAAGTTTATAAAAGCCTGGATGCCTATAAAACACAAGTTCAATAAAACCCCCATGATGAAATCAAATAAGAATACAGAAATTGTCGGGAACTCCCAGAATAGAATCGCAGCAGGAACTACCATTACTGGTGATATCGCCAGTGAGGCGGGCTTTAGAATTGATGGAGAAATCATAGGTACTTTAAAAACAAATGCTAAAGTAGTTATAGGTAAAGACGGTAAAATCGAGGGGACATTAGAGTGCAGCAGTGCTGATATAGAAGGTACATTTTCTGGTACCTTAAAAATTAACGGTCTACTATCATTAAAATCTACTGCTATTATAGAAGGTGAGGTCACAACAATGAAATTATCAGTAGAACCTGGTGCTACGTTCAATGCTTCTTGCACGATGGGCGGTGGTGTAAAGTCCATTGAAGCCGAACAGCAAGAAAAATCTGCTTAAGATATATTCCTTATTTGCTGGAATTCCCATTGAATTGTTTGTCATTATTCCAGTTTAAGTGGAATAGCCACATATATTTACAAATCAACAATTACTCGTGAACTTTTACCTCAAGACTTTCCTTTTCGTAGCAATTATGAGCATTGCCGCTTATTTTATACACGGCTGGTGGTCTCCAGATCCAGCCATCTCACTAGTTAGAACTTATGCGTTTTTAGGCACTGCTACATTTATCACTGTTAGTGGTTTGAAAATCGTTCATCGTCTAGTTCCAGATAAATTAGGTTATGGATTCCTAGGCTTGATCTTTGTCAAGTGTGGGGCAGCCATCCTTTTGTTCCCAGAATTAATTGCAGAAGATCCAGCCTTATCTAAAGCAGAACTGCTCAACTTTTTAGCTCCATACTTCCTCTTCCTATTCATTGAAGTAGGCATTGTTATTAAATGGCTCAATGATAATTGATTGAGTTCGCTTTCGCGAAAGGGAACTAACGGGTATTTCAAGAAATTAATCTAAATAAAAGGACTATTTTAAGATTGTTTTTTGTCATACATTTGCACCCGAATTAAAAGACCTAACTTTTTAAGGTGATTTTCATGTTTAGAGGGTATTTAAAAACTGTTTTTGTTGCTTTGCTCATTTCCTTTTCTATAGGAATGCAGGCACAGGAAGATGATCACTTATCAGATCATGATCAACATATCACTGATGCGGAAGATGAGCGAGTGAATACGGATGATGAGATCAAGTCTTATATAGAGCATCACTTGAAAGATGTGCATGATTTTCATTTATTTTCATACACAACAGATTCTGGCGAGCGTGCTCATGTAGGTTTCCCGTTGCCTGTAATAGTCTGGACAAATAGTGGCCTAAAAGCTTTTATGTCCTCAGAGTTTCATCACGATGATGATGGAAATGTATTGGTTCAAAAAGGTGACGTTACCTTAACTAAGTACCATAGTAAAATCTATGAGCTAGAAGAAGGCGCAACGGCTATCACTTTTGATGATGAGCATCACCCAACTAATGCGCATAAAGTTCTTGATTTTTCGATTACCAAATCTGTGTTTGGTCTATTGTTGATTGGAACATTGATGTTGTTCATGTTTGTGGGACTTGCTAAACAATACAAGAATAGAGCGATACCAAAAGGTTTTGGTCGTGTATTAGAACCACTGGTATTATATGTGCGTGATGAGATTGCTCGTCCTAACATTGGAGAAGAGAAACACAAGAAGTTCATGCCTTACCTATTGACGGTATTCTTCTTAATCTGGATTGCTAACCTTTTAGGTTTGACGCCATTTGGTTTTAACATCACAGGACAAATTGCAGTCACTGTTTGTTTGGCTTTATTCACTTTCTTTATTGTTCAATTTAACGGTAACAAGGATTACTGGAAACATATATTCTGGATGCCTGACGTGCCAGTTTTGATGAAGATTGTATTGATCCCTATTGAATTATTAGGGTTGTTTACAAAGCCTTTTTCACTCTTAATACGTTTGTTCGCAAACATCACTGCAGGTCACTTTGTTGTAATGAGTTTGATCGCGTTGATGATTACATTAAAGGCGCAGTTTGGCGCTGTAGGATCTACAGGCTTGTCTGTGTTCCTTACCTTATTTATATCAGTTATAGAAGTATTAGTAGCCTTCCTACAGGCGTTTATCTTCACCATGCTATCTGCCCTATTTATAGGTATGGCGGTAGCAGAGCATGATCATCCAGAGCATGCGCATAGTGAAGAAGACGACATAGATGAGGTTAGAGAACGTTTTGTTTAATTTTTAAAATCGATTGTTATGTACAATTTAATTGGAGCAGGTCTTATCGTTATCGGTGGTGGTATCGGTCTTGGTCAAATAGGTGGAAAAGCGATGGAAGCTATCGCTCGTCAACCTGAAGCAGCTGGAAAAATCCAAACTGCGATGATCATCATCGGTGCACTTCTTGAAGGTCTTGCATTTGGTGCACTTATCTTAGGTAAGTAGTATCAAAACAAAAAAGAAACGCAATTCCTGCAACGGTTGGTTGCAGGACGCGTTTTTTAAAAATTAAAACCCATTACCTTAATCTAGAGAAATGAATTTACTAGAAGATTTTTCACCAGGCTTGTTTTTTATGCAAGCGATCATCCTTGTAATCTTGATCGTATTGCTAGGTAAATTTGCATGGAAACCTATCTTGGGCGCCCTTAATGAGCGTGAAGAAGGTATTGCAGATGCACTTGCCGCTGCCGCGAAAGCGAAAACTGAAATGGCACAACTGCAAGCTTCTAACGAGGCTGCTGCTCAAGAAGCACGCGCACAGCGTGATGCTATCATGAAAGAAGCACGTGAGATCAAAGAAAAAATGATCGTTGACGCTGCTGCAACTGCACAAGAAAAGGCAGACAAAATAATTGCAAGTGCACAAGAAGCTATTCAAGCAGAAAAGAAAGCTGCACTAGCCGATATCAAGTCACAAGTAGCGGATCTATCTGTTGCGATTGCAGAGAAGATCACCCGTAAGGAACTTTCTGAAAAAGAAGCACAGTTTGCCCTAATCGACAAAATGCTTGCTGAAGCAAACATCTAGAAAACAACTATGAAACTTTCAAGAGCAGCATCCCGATATGCCAAAGCCATTCTAGATCTAGCAATAGATAAAAAGGAAGCGGCTGCCGTGAATGAAGATATGAAGTCTGTCCTAACGACAGTTCATTCAAATAAAGAGCTTCAGGATTTCTTGAAAAGTCCTGTCGTAAAAACAGAACAAAAGCGCGGTGCATTGCGTCAAGTGTTTAGCAAGGTTGGCGGGATCACGATAGGAGCATTTGATTTGATCGTTGATAATCAACGTGCAGACATTCTAGGAGATATCGCTACTAAATATATTCTTCTTTATGAAGAAATGAACAAACGTGAGGTAGCCACAGTAACTACAGCGTTAGAAATCTCTCCAGAACTTGAAGCGAAGATTTTAGTCAAGGCAAAGGAATTAGCTGGAACTGAAGTAACGCTTGAAAAGAAAATTGATCCTAGTATCGTTGGTGGATTTATCCTAAGAGTAGGCGATAAGGAAATCAATGCAAGTGTGAATAGTACTTTGGGTGAACTTAAAAGAGAATTTGCGGATAAGTACTCTATTGAGTAAAAAGATTGTAGGTATTCCGCTTTCGCGAAAGCGTAAGTTTTAAAAAAAAATATAGGTCCTAACAGGCCACAGCAATAGTATAAATAGAACAACATGGCAGAAGTAAATCCAGCAGAAGTATCTGCAATACTTAAGCAACAATTATCAGGTTTTGATGCAACTGCATCTCTTGATGAAGTGGGAACCGTTCTTACCGTAGGTGATGGTATCGCACGTGTTTATGGTCTTTCAAACGCACAATATGGAGAACTTGTTTCTTTTGCGAGCGGTATGGAAGGTATCGTATTGAACCTTGAAGAGGACAATGTAGGTGTGGTATTATTAGGCCCGTCTATTGAAATTAAAGAAGGTGATACAGTTAAACGCACAGAGCGTATTGCTTCCCTAAGAGTAGGCGAAGGAATTGTAGGTCGTGTAGTAAACACACTAGGTTTACCTATCGATGGTAAAGGACCTATTGAAGGAGACCTTTACGAGATGCCCCTAGAGCGTAAAGCCCCTGGAGTTATCTATCGTGAGCCGGTAACTGAACCTATGCAAACAGGTATCAAATCTATTGATGCGATGATTCCTGTAGGTCGTGGCCAGCGTGAGTTGGTTATTGGTGACCGTCAGACTGGTAAGTCAACGGTTTGTATCGATACAATCATCAACCAAAAAGAATTTTACGATGCTGGCGAGCCAGTATACTGTATATATGTAGCTATTGGTCAAAAAGCTTCTACTGTTGCATTGATTGCAAAAGTTCTTGAAGAAGCTGGAGCACTTGCTTATACGACTATCGTTGCTGCAAATGCATCTGACCCTGCACCTATGCAAGTATATGCACCGTTTGCTGGAGCAGCGATTGGAGAATACTTCCGTGATACAGGTCGTCCTGCATTGATCATTTATGATGATCTTTCTAAGCAAGCAGTTGCTTACCGTGAGGTGTCCCTATTGTTACGTCGTCCACCAGGACGTGAAGCGTATCCAGGTGACGTTTTCTTCTTGCACTCAAGATTGCTAGAGCGTGCTGCAAAGGTGATCAACGATGACAAGATCGCATCTGAAATGAATGACCTTCCAGAAAGTTTACGCCCTATCGTTAAAGGTGGTGGATCACTTACTGCATTGCCTATCATTGAAACGCAAGCTGGTGACGTATCTGCTTATATCCCAACTAACGTAATCTCGATTACTGATGGTCAGATCTTCCTAGATGGAGACTTGTTCAACTCTGGTGTACGTCCGGCGATTAACGTAGGTATCTCGGTATCTCGTGTAGGTGGTAACGCTCAAATCAAATCGATGAAAAAGGTTGCTGGTACGTTGAAACTGGATCAAGCGGCATTCCGTGAATTGGAAGCTTTCGCGAAATTTGGTTCTGACCTAGATGCTGCAACATTAAGCGTTATTGAAAAAGGTAGAAGAAATGTGGAGATCCTTAAGCAGGCTCAAAACAATCCTTACCCAGTAGAAAACCAAATCGCAATTATCTATGCAGGCTCTAAAAACCTTCTAAGAAACGTTCCGATTGAAAAAGTAAAAGAATTTGAAAGAGATTATCTAGAATTGTTGAATGCCAAGCATAGAGACACTCTAGATACCTTGAAAGCTGGTAAGTTAACCGACGAGGTAATCGATACGTTGACTGCAGTGGCTAAAGATCTTTCATCTAGATATTAATTATTAGTTCAGAGTTCGGAGTTATGAGTTCAGAGTGATTCAAATTCCATCTTTGGATTAAAATATTAAATATTGCAGTAAATGGGTTATCAGAACAGTCCGATTCGTACAAAAAGTTTCGAATTTGCCTGTGAAGTAGTCAGATATTGTGATGAATTAAAACTGAAAAAAGATTACGAGTTAGCATCTCAGTTGCTAAGAAGCGGAACCAGTATTGGAGCAAATACGCGGGAGGCTCAAAGAGGTGTTAGCACAAAGGATTTTAAAAATAAATTTGGGATTGCCCTCAAAGAAGCAGACGAGACTATTTACTGGATAGATATTCTTGAAGCAACTGGAAGAGCGGTACCGCAAGGAATGAGAGACCGGTGTGAGGAGCTAATTAGAATTTTGGTAGCGATTATCAAAAACTCATAACTTCAAACTCTGAACTCATAACTCTGAACTCATAACTTGATTCATGGCTAACTTAAAGGAAATACGTAACAGAATCACCTCAGTATCTTCAACGATGCAGATTACATCTGCTATGAAAATGGTGAGTGCTGCAAAGTTGAAAAAGGCACAAGATGCTATTACTGCAATGCGCCCTTATTCTGATAAGCTAACTGAATTGCTACAGAACCTCAGCGCTTCTATGGAAGGCGATGCAGGTAGCAAATTTGCCGAACAACGCGAAGTGAAAAAAGCACTTGTTGTGGCGATCACGTCCAACCGTGGTCTTGCTGGTGCGTTCAACTCAAACATCATCAAAGAATTGATTCGGTTGAATCAGGAAGATTTGAAGGGTGTAGCCGTTTCTTACATGACTATAGGTAAGAAAGCAAATGATTTTGCTAAGAAAGGCTCTCCCATCCAGTCCAATAAGAGTGATTTGTTTGACGATATTTCTTTTGATAAAGTCTCTGTGATTGCTGAGGAATTGATGGACCTTTTTGTCACGGGTGAATTTGACAAAATCGTCATTGTTTACAACAGCTTTGTAAACGCTGCAACACAAACGGTCATGAGCGAGGAATTTTTACCATTGAAGCCTCTAGCAGGTTTAGATGGAGAAGCTCCAGCTAATGCGACAGAATACATTTATGAGCCTTCTAAAGAAGAGATCATTGAGCAATTGATTCCTAAGTCGTTGAAAATGCAATTGTATAAAGGAGTTCGTGATTCATGGGCTAGTGAACACGGTGCGCGTATGACAGCAATGCATAAAGCAACGGACAATGCAACTGAACTTAGAGACCAATTGAAATTAACTTACAATAAAGCACGTCAAGCAGCCATTACTAATGAGATCCTTGAGATCGTAGGTGGTGCTGAGGCTTTGAATAATTAACTTTAACTCTCTGTCATGCTGAATTCGTTTCAGCATCTCATCAAGAGAACAAACTTCGGCCAATTAATGGCCTACGAAAAAACCTTCTAGCGATCCTAGAAGGTTTTTTTGTGCGATTGGTTTTGGTTTAGTTCGCTTTCGCGAAAGCGAAATACCAAAAACCATCCTAGACCAGTGGACGAGCTTTTTTACCTAAGAAATAAGACGATAAACTCAAAGATAAAGCCACTACTGCACCCCAATGTTCGCCATCTGCAATGGTGATATGTGCAATGATCGCAAGCATGATATTAAAGAAAAATCCGGCGTATGCCCATTCTACAAAGGACCTATTCTTACGCAGTAGAATGGTCACCACACCTGCTAACTTTAGAGCCGCTAAAGGGTGAATAATCCAAGTAGGGAAACCAAGTTTCACTACTTCACTTGATATGTACTCATAGTTAAAGACATACATCACAGCGGAAAATGTCATCATGGCACAAAAGAGTCCTGTGACAATCCAGTAGGCATATTTCATATGGATTTATTGAAATTGACGCTCTACAAAATCCATAAAGCGGCTTTCATAACTCTCCTTGCCTTCCCAATTATTATAATCTGGTTTGATCATGGTGTGAATGAAATTTTGCGCCTCATCATAGGAGTTGATCGTGTTCAATTGCGATAGCACTCGGTTGAAATCTTGATTGCTACCATTGAACAAATGTTTGACAAAACCCATGCGATCGTTCATTCCCATCTTTACTCCTGTGTTCAGCTTTGAGTTCAACGATTTAGGCTTGTCTGGTTCTTGAGCGATGGACTTGCGCTCAAATACCGGCATGGTTTGAAAATCAACCGTTAATTGTTCGAGGTTTGTCTTATCATGCTTCTTAATGGTGTTTGACTCCCCACTAGGTGCATCAGGAACTTCATTTGGCATTTCAACTACCATTTTCTGTATGGTAGACATTCCAGGAAGGTCCATCTCTTCTCGATCATCATCCTCTGAAACTTCTAAATCAGTCAGGCTGTTTGTGGTAGTCGAGTAGGATGTTTTGTGAACTGGAGCATCTTCCTCGTCCTTATCAGAATCTGAGGGGTTTTCAATAGGCGCATCTGGCATTTCAAATACCATTTTTTGGATAGTAGAAATCCCTGGAACGTCTATTTCCTCTTGATATCCATCTTCTGGCACTTCTAGATCAGTTAAGCTATTGGTAGTAGTTGAATAAATGTTATGGTGTTCTGAATCTGCATCCTCTGACAAGTTACTCATCTCCTGCTGATCGTCTTTAAAAGCTTTTTTGAATTTATCTTCTACATCTTTATTACCTGTTGTAGAAGATGAGTCTGGAAGATGCTTTTCAATATATACAAGCACGGTGAGCCTTTCATACAGCTCTCTGGCCGTAGCCTGAAGTTCAGCAACGTCCTCATTCTCTTTCAATTGTAAAATACGGTGGGCGAGACTGGTAAGGTCTGCTACTATTTTCTTTTTCATAATGGGTTTATATGCCGCGCGTTTCTTTGTATTTTTGAGCAATTGCAGGAGCAAAGCGGCTTCCCGCAAGAGCTTCTAAATTACAAAATGTTTCTAGAAAATACAGTGAATCATGAAGAGCAATTCGGCTGGATCGAGGTGATTTGCGGTTCCATGTTTTCTGGTAAAACGGAAGAGCTCATACGCCGATTGAAACGTGCGCAGTTTGCCAATCAAAAAATAGAGATTTTTAAACCAGCGATTGATGTGCGTTATGATGAGGAAAAAGTAGTTTCTCATGATTCTAATGAAATTCAATCCACTCCCGTTCCTGCAGCGGCAAACATCCCCTTACTTGCCAGTGGTTGTCAAGTGGTAGGCATTGATGAGGCGCAGTTCTTTGATGATGAAATTGTGGCTGTCTGCAACACACTAGCCAATAAAGGAATTCGCGTTATTGTAGCAGGTTTAGATATGGATTTTAAAGGCAACCCGTTTGGTCCTATGCCCGCGCTCATGGCGACAGCTGAGTATGTGACTAAAGTTCATGCCGTTTGCACTCGTACCGGCAATCTAGCACAATACAGCTACCGAAAAACCAGTAATGATAATGTAGTCATGCTAGGAGAGCAGCAAGAATACGAACCCCTGAGCCGTGGCGCCTATTATAAAGCTATGCTTGCTAGTAAAGTCAAAGATATTCCTGTCAACGATGCACGGGAAATAACAGATAAAACAGGCTCCTAAATGATCCCAACCGGTACGAGACTGGAAGTAGATCTGGCGGCACTCGCCCATAATTTTCAGTATTTAAAATCTAAGATTTCTGAAAACACCTTGTTCATGAGCGTGATAAAAGCAAATGCGTACGGTCACGGGATGGTGCGGATAGCTGAAAAATTACAAGAGCTAGGTACTGATTATTTTGCAGTCGCTTATGTGGAAGAGGCTATAGAACTAAGAGAAGCTGGGATTACTAAGCCTATTTTAGTCTTGCACCCGCAATTGCATACCTTGGAAGACTGCTTTGAGCACTGTATAGAACCAGTGATTTATAGTGTTAAGGTACTGGAACGTTTTTCCGCTTTCGCAAAAGCGAAATCACTACAAGATTACCCCATACACCTAGAATTCAACACAGGATTGAACCGCATAGGAATTGATCCTGAAGACTTACCTAAGGTAATAGCGTTACTACAACGCAATTCACAGATAAATGTTCGAGGTCTACAGTCACATCTAGCTGCTAGTGAAGACCACGATGAAAAAGAGTTCACTCAATCTCAGATTTCCAAATTTGAAGAGTTGTGTGATATTGTCGAGCAACAGTTGGGTTACAAGTGCCTAAGACATACAGACAATACCAGCGGAATTCTTAACTACAGCGACTCTCATTACAGTATGGTACGCTCTGGAATTGGGCTGTATGGGTATGGTAATGATATTAATTACGATATTCATTTGAGACCTGTAGCGTCTTTGAAATCCAATATTTCCCAAATACGCTCCATTAAAAAAGGAGAAAGCGTGAGCTACAATCGCAGCCATAAAGCTGAAAAAGATTTGAAATATGCTGTGATTGCACTAGGTCATGGCGATGGCATCAACCGTATTTACGGCTATGGTCGTGCAAATATGCTCGTTAATGGAAAATGGGCGCCTACTTTAGGAATCATTTGCATGGATATGTTTATGGTGGACGTAAGTAGTATAGAATGTGCTGTAGGTGATCCGGTCACTATTTTTGATCAAAACTATCCAGCAAGAGATATGGCTGAAAAAGCAGGAACAATCTCATATGAACTACTGACTGGAATTCAAAAAAGAGTACGCAGAGTGTACCTTAATAAATGAGTTAGTTAATGGAATTAGAGGCTTCTGGTTTCATTATCTCAAGTAAATAGCTATTTTTCAATTCAATTAAAACCAAACCATTATGCTTAAAGAATTTAAAAAGTTTATCCTGACGGGTAACGTCATAGACCTAGCCGTTGCAGTAATTTTAGCAGGCGCTGTAAGTCTTGTTGTCAAAGGTTTTGTAACTGACATCATGATGCCTATAGTAGGTTATTTCACAGGAGGTTCTGACTTTTCAGACTTCTTTATCACTCTTGATGGTGGGGAATACGAAACCTTACAAGCAGCAAAAGAGGCTGGTGGATCTGTTATCGCATGGGGTAACTGGGTAAACAGCATCATCAACTTGATCATAGTTGGTTTTGTGTTATTTATGATCGTCAAAGCTTACAATAAAACAAAGAAAAAGAAGGAAGAGGCTCCGGCAGCACCTGCAGGACCTAGTAAAGAAGAGCAACTTTTGATGGAAATCAGAGACGCTATCAAGTCCCAAAAATAATAAATTCCATTTTTTAATTTTATAAGCCGTTTCTATTCTAGAAGCGGCTTTTTCTATGCATAAATTTGATTTTCGCTCTTCAAATTCGCACTTGGCATGTACATTTGTCTATTAAATAAACCCATCATGAAAATAGCTGTTGTAGGTGTAACCGGTATGGTAGGCCAGGTTATGCTTAAAGTCTTAGAAGAAAGAAATCTTGATATTACAGAGTTAATTCCAGTAGCCTCAGAAAAATCTGTTGGAACTGAAATAACTTTCAAAGACAAACAATACAAAGTAGTCAGCATGCAACAGGCGATGGATATGAAGCCAGCAATCGCTCTATTTTCAGCAGGTGGTGGTGTGAGCCTCGATTACGCTCCTAAGTTTGCTGCTGCTGGCACCACGGTTATTGACAATTCCAGCGCATGGCGCATGGAAAAAGGAAAAAAACTAGTCGTTCCAGAAATAAATGCAGTTGATTTAACTACGGAAGATAAAATCATCGCAAACCCTAATTGCTCTACCATACAACTAGTTATGGCGCTGGCGCCGCTTCATAAAAAGTACGGCATCAAGCGACTCGTAATTTCAACCTATCAATCCATCACAGGAACGGGTGTGAAAGCCGTTCAGCAGCTAGAGAACGAATACACCGGAGCGAAAGGCGAAATGGCTTATCCCTACCAGATCCACAGAAATGCCTTACCACACTGTGATGTTTTTGAGGAAAATGGATATACTAAGGAGGAATTAAAGCTCGTGCGCGAGACTCAAAAAATATTAGACGACAAAACGATAGCGGTAACGGCAACTGCAGTAAGAATTCCTGTCGTAGGCGGGCATTCTGAATCAGTTAATGTGGAATTTCACAATGATTTTACGGAATCCGAAGTTCGTGTCTTGCTAGCAGCTACTCCTGGGGTTACAGTGCAGGACAATACTGATGTCAATTTATACCCTATGCCATTGATGGCTCAAGGGAAGGACGACGTGTTTGTAGGACGCATACGCAGGGATCATTCTGCAGCAAATGCATTGAACATGTGGATCGTTGCGGACAACCTTAGAAAAGGGGCTGCTACTAATGCAGTACAGATAGCCGAGTATTTGATCAAAAACAAGCTTGTAAATGCCTAATAATGCGCGGCACAAGGGTAAAATAGCTATTTTTAAGCCCTAGCTTAAATTTTTCCTATGCGCTCACCTCTACCATTTGCTTGCCTTTTGCTTTTTAGCTTCATTAGTCAAGCGCAGTTTTGGCAAGAGTATGCTACAGGTTTCCCTACAGCATCCACAGGGATTTCAAGATTTGATATAGTGGATGAGAATGTAGCCTGGGGAATAGGGTACAATGGAATAAATCCTAGCAATAATATACAGCAGTTCTCTAAAACTGAAGATGGTGGATTCACCTGGACAGATGGATCCTTTACTTTAGGAAATGTAGGTTTAGGAATTGCAGATATTTCTGCACTGGATGCGCAAGTAGCTTTTGTCGCTGCCTATCCTAGAAGTTCTAATCAACAAGGTGGTGTCTGGAAAACTGAAAATGGCGGTTCTTCCTGGAATAAACTTACCTCTACTCAATTTACAGCAACGAATAGCTTCCCGAACACACTACATTTTTATGATAATGGAGCAGGTGTGGTGGCAGGCGACCCCATTGCTGATGGTTGGGAAATTTACTTGACAAGCGATAGTGGAGCTACCTTTACAAGGATTAGTCAAGCGAACATTCCAGCGGCGCAATCTGGAGAAACTGGTTATCTGGCGCAGATGGAAAGCATCGATAATTCGCTGTGGTTCACGACCAGTAAAGGAAGGATTTACCACTCTATAAATCGTGGAGCGAGCTGGAGCGTTTATCAATCTCCCATTAGCGATTTTGGCGGGACTGAAGTCTCTGGCGACATCAGCTTTTCTGATGCAAGCAAAGGTATTCTTCAAACTAATGAGGGTTTAATCTATACTACCATCAATGCTGGCGCTACCTGGACGCGCATTATTATCAGCGGTGGTGCAAACCCTTATGGTGATAATATTGCCTATGCTCCTGGTACTAGTTCTATCATAAGCGTGGGATCAAACCCGGATTTTGCGGGAAGCTCCTACTCGACTGACGATGGGGTTTCCTGGACAAA
This sequence comes from Nonlabens marinus S1-08, assembly GCF_000831385.1. Lineage (NCBI taxonomy): Bacteria > Pseudomonadati > Bacteroidota > Flavobacteriia > Flavobacteriales > Flavobacteriaceae > Nonlabens > Nonlabens marinus. The sequence continues at coordinate 803,011 of NZ_AP014548.1, forward strand.
TATTGATACGATTCAACATGTAGATGTCGCGTTCTTTGATGCCGCCACAGGTTTCAGTGGTGGTTTTACCACTAGTTCAGACAGTGGAGGCGTTTACAAATATTCCTCTAATGTATTATCTAGTGGGAATTTCGCTTTCGCGAAAGCGATCTCCATCTACCCCAACCCTGCCCAAGATCTCGTGACGATATCTGGCACTACGCGCGTTTTGAAATTGGAATTGCTTAATTTAAGCGGCCAAGTCATCAAGGTTTTTGAACCTGCCAGAAGCGTATCGCTGCAAGGAATCGCTAGCGGAATGTATTTCTTAAAAATAGGTTCTGACTTAGGAATCGAAACTTTACCACTACTAAAAAAATAACTATGAAAACAAATCCTATTTGTCTTGTCGCCTTGAGTATTCTAGTCTTGACCTCTTGCAAGGATGAAAAAGCAGAAGATGAAACCGTAATGGCACTAACTTATCCTGAAACTAAAAAAGTTGATACAACAGACACCTATTTTGGTAATGAAGTGGCTGATCCTTATCGCTGGTTAGAAGACGATCGCAGTGAAGAAACTGGAGAATGGGTGAAAGCTCAAAACAAAGTGACTCAAGATTATCTGGCAAACATCCCTTACCGTAATGCCATTGAAGATCGATTGACAGAACTGTGGAACTATGAAAAAATAGGAGCTCCATTCATAGAAGGTGATTATACATACTATTATAAAAATGATGGTTTACAAAATCAGTCGGTACTGTACCGTTATGAAAACGATGCTGATCCATCTACCGCAACTGTGTTTTTAGATCCTAATTCTTTTAATGAAGAAGGTACCATATCACTAGGCGGCATGAGCTTTACTGAAGATGGTTCTAAGTTAGCTTATGCCATATCTGAAGGGGGTAGCGACTGGCGTAAATTGATCATACTGGATGCAGAAACTAAGGAGCAATTAGGAGATACATTGGTTGATTTGAAGTTTTCAGGAATTTCTTGGTATAAGGACGAGGGGATTTTCTACTCTAGTTATGACAAGCCTAAGGGTAGCGAGCTGAGTGCGATGACAGATCAACACAAATTGTATTATCACAAACTGGGAACTCCACAAAGTTCAGACAAAGTAGTTTTTGGTGCCACAGCAGATCAGAAATATAGATATGTAGGTGGTAGTGTGACAAATGACCAGCGTTTCCTAGTTATTTCAGCGAGTACAAGTACGAATGGTGGTAAAATATTTATGAAACGATTGGATGAAGCTAACGCGCCATTAGTAACTGTGATTGATAATTTTGACACCAACAGTTATGTAATGCATAATGAAGGTGATAAGCTATGGATTGTAACTGATAAAGATGCGCCTAATAAAAAGATAGTGACTACTAACTTCAAGAATCCGACTCCAGCTAACTGGACTGACTTGATTCCAGAAACTGAAAGTGTTCTTTCACCATCCACAGGTGGAGGTTATATTTTTGCAGAATATATGGTGGATGCGGTTTCACAGATCAAACAGTACAACTATGATGGGACTTTAGTGCGGGATGTAAAACTTCCTGGTGTAGGTAACGTCAGTGGTTTTGGAGCTAAGGAAGACGACAAAACCTTGTACTATTCGTTTACAAATTATGTGACTCCTGGAAGTACTTATATCTATAATATCGCTGAGGGAACCTCAGAATTATATCGTAAACCTGATGTAAAATTTGATCCAAGCTTATACGAGAGCAAACAAGTGTTTTATACTTCTAAGGACGGGACAAAAATACCTATGATTATTTCTTACAAAAAAGGAATGAAACAAGATGGGACAAATCCTACCATACTTTACGGTTATGGCGGTTTCAACATTTCTCTTTATCCTGGATTCTCTGTTTCTAGAGCTGCATGGATGGAAATGGGAGGAGTCTATGCTGTAGCAAACTTGCGAGGTGGTGGTGAGTATGGAACTAAGTGGCACGATGCAGGAACTAAAATGCAAAAGCAAAATGTATTTGACGATTTCATCGCAGCCGCGGAGTACCTAAAAAAGGAAAAATACACTTCTACTGAAAAGCTAGCGCTACAAGGTGGTTCAAACGGTGGACTTCTAGTAGGAGCAACAATGACTCAACGTCCAGATCTAGCTGCCGTTGCTATTCCACAGGTGGGTGTTCTCGATATGCTACGATACAATAAGTTCACCGCAGGTGCTGGTTGGGCTTATGATTATGGAACCGCTGAGGATAATATAGAAATGTTCAATTATCTAAAGGGCTATTCCCCATTACATAACGTCAAAGCAGGAACTAATTATCCAGCAACCCTAATTACCACTGGTGATCATGACGACCGCGTGGTTCCCGCACACTCATTCAAGTTTGCTGCAGAGCTACAATCAAAACAAGCTGGAAATAATCCAACGCTGATACGAATTGAGACAGATGCTGGCCACGGTGCTGGAAAACCTACCAGTAAGATCATTGAAGAGCAAACTGATATTTATGGGTTCATGTTGTATAACATGGGTTACAAAGAGCTGCCTCAAACGGCGAATGATGTGAAAATGTAAGATTACTAATTTCATTTGAAGCCGCTGTGAATGTGTTCCAGCGGCTTTTTTTATTCCTGTTTCGTTTACCTTCTCCTCCCTACCTTTGACATATGTTGCAATTAAATGCTGTTAATTTCGCTTTCAAGGAGCGACGCGACGATGAAGTTCACACTGAACGCAGTCGAAGTGTGAAAGCGAAAACTCTCCTCAATATTTCCTTACAAATAGAGCAAGGAAAGCATGTGGCGATCATGGGTGAAAGTGGTTGTGGAAAAAGCACCTTACTGAACGTTATTTATGGTTTATTGCAAGCTCAAAGCGGAGAAATTACCTGGAACGATCAAGAACTAAAAGGGGCTGATTATCATCTTGTTCTGGGACACCCTATGATGAAATATATTCCACAAGAATTTGATTTAATGCCCTTCACCAGCGTATCTGAAAACATAGGGGAACACCTGTCAATTCAACTCGATGATCGCAAGGAGCGCATAGAAAGCTTGCTGGAGGTAGTTGAAATGACCGGAATGAGACACCGGAAGGTCAAAACACTCTCTGGTGGTCAAAAACAGCGCGTAGCGATCGCTAAAGCCTTAGCGCAAAAACCTGAACTGCTTCTCCTAGACGAGCCTTTTTCTCATGTAGATAATTTTAGAAAGAATAGCTTGAGACGCCGGTTGTTTGATTTTCTAAAATCAGAAAACATCAGTTGCCTTATTGCAACTCACGATCGAAATGATGTACTATCGTTCACAGATCAAACCATTGTAATGCATGAAGGGAATGTGGTAGACCATCGACCTACTAAAATCCTGTATACTGATCCTAAAACTAAATATGTAGCGTCCTTGTTTGACGATGTGAATCAAATACCAAAAGAGTGGTTTAGGACTGATGGCGACTTATTAAAATATCCGCACGAGTTACAAATATCTAAATCTGGATTGTCAGTGGTGGTTCGACAATCTTACTTTAAAGGAGACCATTTTTTACTGGCTTGTCATTTTCAGGGTGAAACCTTGTGGGTCAAGTCAAATTCAGATTACGTTATTGGTAGTCAATTATTTATTGAACTTAATACATAGAGTAGGATGCCCCCTCTTAGGCACTGCAATGTTCTAAATGTGTACTAGGGTTGTGAACTAAAGTTTCTTTTACCAAAAAACACCCGTTGCAATGCAACGGGCGTTTTTATATACTTCTCAAGGCTCTAATCTTCCTGAGGTTTCATTTTGAACGTGTTCATAAAAGCGGTGGTATACTCACCCTTCACATAAGCAGGCTCGTCCATCAACTGTCTGTGGAATGGAATGGTAGTTTTAACACCTTCAATCACAAACTCGTCTAATGCTCGCTTCATTTTATCAATAGCTTCCTGGCGTGTACGAGCGGTAGTAATCAACTTAGCGATCATACTGTCGTAGTTAGGCGGTATTGAATATCCAGCATACACGTGGGTATCAAGGCGTACTCCATGCCCGCCTGGTGCGTGCAGTGTTGTAATCTTACCTGGTGATGGTCTAAAGTCGTGATAAGGATCCTCTGCATTTATACGGCACTCGATGGAGTGCAATGATGGTTCATAGTTTTTTCCAGAAATTTTTGTTCCTGCTGCAACTAGAATCTGCTCACGTATTAAATCAAAATCAATTACTTGTTCCGTAATCGGGTGCTCCACTTGAATACGTGTATTCATTTCCATGAAGTAGAAGTTACGGTGTTTGTCCACAAGAAATTCTACGGTACCAGCACCTTCATAAGCGATAAATTCTGCTGCACGAACGGCGGCTTCTCCCATGTCTTTGCGTAGCTTTTTAGTCATGAAAGGGGAAGGAACTTCCTCAGTTAATTTCTGGTGGCGGCGTTGAACGCTGCAATCCCGTTCACTAAGGTGACAAGCTTTACCGTAGCTGTCTCCTACTACTTGAATTTCAATATGACGTGGCTCTTCAATGAGTTTTTCCATGTACATATCGTCGTTGCCAAAGGCTGCTTTACTTTCTTGACGGGCACTGTCCCAGGCGGCTTTCAACTTATCTTCAGACCATACCGCTCGCATTCCTTTACCACCACCGCCGGCGGTAGCTTTAAGCATTACCGGGTATCCTGTTTCTTTAGCAACTTTTACACAGTCATCAAAATCTTCTATAATCCCATCAGATCCTGGTACACAAGGAACTCCTGCGGCTTTCATGGTAGCTTTGGCGGTAGCCTTATCTCCCATTTTAGCAATCATGTCTGGGCTTGCGCCTATAAACTTGATTTTATGCTCTTCACAAATACGTGAAAAGTCTGCATTCTCAGATAAGAATCCGTATCCTGGGTGGATGGCGTCTGCATTTGTAATTTCTGCAGCGCTAATGATGTTCGACATCTTTAGGTACGACAGGTTGCTGGGTGGCGGTCCTATACAAACGGCCTCGTCTGCAAATTTTACGTGTAGACTTTCGGCATCAGCGGTAGAATATACGGCTACGGTTTTGATACCCATTTCCTTACAGGTGCGTATCACGCGTAGAGCGATCTCGCCACGGTTTGCAATTAATATTTTTTTAAACATGCTATTTATTTTTAGTGGATGATGTGTTGGGGAGTTCGCTTTCGCGAAAGCGAAAAAGCCTCAACTCTAACTACTTCTAACCTTTCTTAAGAAGGGTCTACTAAAAATAACGGCTGATCGAATTCTACCGGAGACATATCGTCAATTAAAACCTTAACGATGGTTCCAGATACTTCACTTTCAATCTCGTTAAATAATTTCATTGCCTCTATAATACACAGGGTATCGCCTACTTTAACGCTATCGCCTACTTCTACAAATGTAGGTTTGTCTGGAGACGGCTTTCTATAGAAGGTTCCAATTATTGGGGACTTTACCGTAATGTACTTATCTGCTGCGGTAGTTGCTGCTGATATTGCGGGTGCAGGTGCCTGGCTTTCTTGTGGAGCTTGCGGTGCTGCCTGTTGCATTTGCGGCTGTGCTTGCTGCATAGGCTGTTGCATGTAGGTCACATTAGGCTCATCAGATCCAGTCTTTATAGTGATCTTGATGTCGTCCATTTCTAGCTTTACCTCACTAGCGCCTGATTTTGCGACAAACTTGATGAGGTTCTGAATTTCTTTAATGTCCATATAGTTAGTTATTTGGGGTGTTAGCTATTGTAAGCCCACTTCAAAAGTATGGATCCCCAAGTAAATCCACCGCCGAAGGCAGCGAATACTAGGTTGTCCCCTCTTTTCAATTGGCTTTCATATTCATTTAGGCACAAAGGTAAGGTTGCGCTGGTCGTATTTCCATATTTATGAATGTTGACCATTACTTTTTCATTAGGTAAATCTACTCTTTTTGCAGTTGCATCTATAATTCTTTTATTAGCCTGGTGTGGTACTAACCAATCAATATCGTTATTGGTAAGATCATTACGTTGAACTATTTGCTCTGCCACGTCTGCCATATTGCTCACTGCATATTTAAAAACGTTTTTACCATCCTGATATACAAAATGCTGTTTTTTCTCTACCGTTTCATGCGATGCTGGAAGTAAAGATCCACCTGCCTCAATACGCAAAAAGTCTCGACCTGAACCATCGGTACGTAAAATTTCATCTTGAAGACCGTTCCCTTCCAGGTTAGGCTCAAAAAGAACTGCGCCACCAGCATCTCCAAAGATAATGCAGGTGGCGCGGTCTGTATAATCTATGATGCTAGACATCTTATCAGCACCTATTAGCAAAACTTTCTTATAGCGCCCAGATTCAATATATGATGCCGCATTACTCATTCCATATAGGAAACCAGAGCAAGCCGCCATTAAGTCGTATGAGAATGCATTAACAGCGCCTATATGGGTAGCTACGTATGCGGCTGTTGATGCCACAGGCATATCTGGTGTTGTTGTAGCGACAATGACTAGATCAATAGTGGCAGGATCTGTACTTGATTTGTTAATAAGGTCTTGAGCCGCCTTTATGGCTAGGAAAGAAGATCCTTTGGTAGGATCTTTTAATATACGACGCTCTTGAATTCCAGTGCGCGTGGTTATCCATTCATCGTTGGTATCCACCATGGATTCCAAAACGGAATTGGTCAATCTGTACTCGGGAACGTAGGCACCTACGGCGGTAATCGCCGCTTTCATGTCAGTCATACCTATAATATCTAGATAAATTACTACAGCCTTGAAAGCTAATAAAAAACAACAAAAAATGACACGTTTTGTATAAAAACGTGTCATTTTTTAGCAATTTTTAAAGGAAAGCAACTTTTAGTGATTAAATCACAATAATTGAATTAAGCTTCAGCTACTTCAGTTTTGTCGATTAAAACATTACCGCGATAGTACAATTTACCTTCATGCCAGTGAGCTCTGTGATACAAGTGAGCTTCACCTGTGGTAGAGTCTGTAGCAATTTGTGGTACAGTTGCTTTGTAATGAGTTCTTCTTTTATCTCTTCTTGTTTTCGAGATTTTTCTCTTAGGATGCGCCATGGCTATTTATTATTATCCGTTTTTAAATTTTTCAATGCCTCCCATCTAGGATCCATTTCTATATCATCTTCAGTTTCATCAGACCCTGAAGGTTTCAATTCTTCTAATTTGTCTAGAACATCAGACTGCAACGTACCGTCTTCAATTCCAGGGTGTGTTTTTTTATAAGGTATGGATAAAACGATCATCTCATAGAGATACTGTGCAACATTCATTTGATAATCCCCATGAGGAAGAATCAAAAGGTCCTCGTTCTCATCATTAAAGCTATCACCAAATTTGACTACAATATCCATAGAAGCATCTATAGGCATATCGAAAGGCTCATCAGTCACATCACAATTGACATTTACTGACCCTGATCCCTCCATGACAAGATCCATCAATGTAGATCTTTTATCCAATTCTACATCAACAATAACGTTTGCCGAATTGAAATCCTCATATCCAAAACTTTCAAAAAACGCATTATCAAGCTCAAATTTGAATTCATGCTTACCTTGCTTTAATCCAGCAAAGGCTATGTTGAATGCCTTGAGTTCCATAATCTTCTCTTTTCAAAGAGTCGGCAAAGATAATAAAAGTTATTAAAAATGCATTGTTAATATTCCCTACGTTTTCTGGATTGGGATTTTAACACATTTGAGGTGAGTTTATCATACATCGTGCGATTGCGAAATATGTTTGCGGCGGTATGTATGGCTGCAATCATTGAGCCAGCGTTCGCTTCATTTTTACCAGCAATATCAAAGCCTGTCCCGTGATCTGGGCTTGTTCTTACATGACTCAAACCAGCAGTAAAATTAACTCCTGACCCAAAACTTAGTGTTTTAAATGGTACCAATCCTTGATCGTGATAACTAGCGAGAATAGCGTCAAAATTTTTATAGTTGGCGCTTCCAAAAAACGCATCTGCAGCGTATGGACCAAAAATGATATTCCCATCTTCTCTCAATTCCTCTAAAGCAGGAATTAATTTGTCCTGATCATCTGTTCCTATCACACCGTTATCTCCAACATGAGGGTTGATGCCCAAAACAGCAATTTTAGGTCTACTGATTGCGAAATCTTTTTTCAGAGATTCCTTAATCGTTCCTATTTTGGTTTTAATCGTTTTTGCGGTTATGTTCTTTGAAACTTCACTTATGGGTAAGTGATCCGTCAATAATCCAACCCTTAAACTTTCGGAAACCATAAACATCAAGCTTTCTCCTTCTAACTCTTGATTTAAGTAATCCGTATGACCTGGGAATTTAAATTCCTCAGACTGGATGGATTCTTTATTTATGGGCGCGGTGACTAGAACATCGATATGTTCTTCTTTCAGAGCTGTGACCGCTGCCCTTAAGCTTAAAACAGCCACTTCTCCTGCTTTCTTATCTACTTGTCCCCATTGAACCTTGAAATCTTCATTCAATAAACGGACAACATTGATTTTTCCTGGCACCACATCATTTAGAGATTTGATACCGTGAATTTTTGCAGAAAGATCTAATTCTTTAAGATAATAAGAGAATAGCCTAGTGCTTGCAAAAATGACTGGGGTATATAACTCCAACATCGTTGGATCTTCAAAAGCCTTAAGGATAATCTCCCCTCCTATCCCATTTGGATCTCCTATGCTTATTCCTACTCTAATGTTCTTTTCCTTAGCCATGAGATGAGCGCTTTTTCGCTGTATTTTTGAATGTCTAAAAATAACAGTTTTCCCACACTTATGTTTACAGGAATCATAGAGTCTACCGCCAAAGTTGTAAATCTTCAGAAAGATTTGTCTAATATTCATATCACCTTGCAGAATACACTGGCCAGTGAATTAAAAATAGATCAAAGCGTTAGTCATAATGGTGTCTGCTTGACCGTTGTAACTATTAAAGGAGACGAATACACTGTCACCGCCATTCAAGAAACATTGGACAAAACCAACTTAAGTGAATGGAAGGTTGGGGATTTGATCAACATGGAGCGCGCCATGAAAATGAATGCCCGGTTAGATGGACATATTGTTCAAGGTCATGTCGACCAGGTGGCTACTTGCGTTGAGGTTATAGAAAAGGAAGGTTCTTGGGAATACACCTTTGAATATGATCCGTCTCTTCAAAATGTAACTATTGAAAAAGGCAGCATCTGTATCAATGGAGTAAGCCTAACTGTAGTGAATTCTAATACCAATTCTTTCTCTGTAGCAATTATCCCTTACACCTTTGAACACACGAACTTTAAAAACCTTAAAAAAGGTCATGTGGTTAATCTAGAATTTGATGTGATAGGGAAATATGTAAAAAGACTTATGAGTCTTTAAGAGGCTTTTCTAGTTTCTTTCCAAACCAGAAAACTGTGATAGACAATGATGCCTAAGGCTGCAATAATCAATACCCAGATGGAGCCATCTATAGGCACTAAATCTCCTACTGGAGGTGCAGGGCCCATTTTAGGCGGTGGCGGCGCGGCGCCAGATCCTTGGGAAAGAATCAGTAAATAGTTCGACGTTATGGTTGTAAGCATCATTAGGGACTGACTGCGAAAATAGAAAGTTATATCTCTTTATACGAATAATACACCATTTTGGTTCTTTAAAACGTAGTTTAACGTCCGTTGACCGACTTTTTAACTTATGTTATCCACTATTTATTAACAGATTGAATGCAGCTGGCAATTTTACAACCTTCTTTTCTCTAAAACAAAAAAAGCCTTGGAATCAAATAATTCCAAGGCTTTTTAAAAATTGAGTTTTTTGATAGTTACATTTTGCTAGCTAGAATCAATGCGTTGTAGAGGTTCACCATTTTTCCAGAGGAAGTGATGTCCATAAAACGCTTTGTACTATCGTCACCTAATACCACATCAATATTAGTTGTCAAACCGCTATCCATAATGATCTGTTTAGTTTGAGCAGCACTAAGGTTTGGAAATTGGGACCTCAACACAGCTGCTACGCCAGCTACTGCAGGAGAGGCCATACTTGTACCACCAGCGTTTCTATACGTGTTCAATGGAGCTGTTGAATAAACGGCAACTCCAGGAGCAAACACGTCTACTGAAGATTTTCCATAGTTTGAAAATCCGGCAATCATATTAGGGCCATAAACCGGTCCTAGTGCTCCTACGGTCAAGAAATTGTCAGAAATATTAGCATTGCTGCCCAATTGATCTTGCGGGTACACCTGGGTGAAATCCGTATCTAAAGATTCATTTCCCGCAGCGTTTACGATTAAAACATCTTTACTAGCGGCGTATTTAATTGCATCCCAAACCCACTCTGGATTAGGAGAGTGATATTTCCCAAAGCTTGTGTTGATCACTTTTGCTCCATTGTCTGCAGCATAGCGGATTGCTCTCGCTACATCCTTATCATACTCATCTGCCTGTGAAACGGCTCTTAATACCATGATGCGAGCATTATTTGCCACGCCATTCACGCCTAGGTCGTTATCACGCTCTGCTGCAACGATACCTGCAACATGAGTACCATGAAAGGCATCTGCTTTTTCTGGATCTGGACCAGAGTATTCATTATTACCATAAACTCCTGTGTCCCATACATAAGGATCATCTCCTAATATGTCTCTACGGTAGTTCGTTTTCAATTTATCACCGTTCATCAAGTTTGTTGCGTCTGTGATCAGCTTAGTAAGCTCTTCCCTAGCTTGGGCAGCATCTTCTAGACCCTGGCTCATGAAAAAGTTCAACGCACTAGCGGCTTGTTGTACCTGCTCGTCTTCAGACTTAGCTGCTCGTTCTATATCCGCTTCAGTGTAATCTGCAGTTCCTGCAAATTTGGTAAGTACCGCGTCAATTTGATTCACCTGCTGCAATATCTGCTCATAACGCATTTTGTTTTGAGAGGCCTCAGCTACTTTTTCATCATATTCTTTTTGTGCTTTAGCAACAACGTTTGCAGGAAGTTTCCCTTTATCACGTACAATACGCTCGTATTCTAAGTTTTCATCTACAATGTCTCCTAGGAAATTCCAGCCATGAATATCATCGATATAACCATTATTATCATCATCAATTCCATTTCCAGGAATCTCATCTTCATTAGTCCATATCACATCATCAAGATCCTCATGCTCGATATCCACACCTGAGTCGATAATGGCAACAATAACAGGTTGACCCTTACGAATCACCTTAGCGCCATTAGCAGTAGTCGTAGTAAGTAATTCTGAATACGCTCTATCCACTGACATTCCTGGAACAGTATCATTAAGTAAGTCAAGGTCTTTCCAATTCTTTGCTTGAATTTCACTTAGTTCTTGAACTTTAAGCGGCCGCTGGTCAATATTCTCTATTGGTGGAGAAGCAATATTCAAAGAGCTACCACCACAACCGGTCAATAAACCAGCTGCCGCAATGCTTAAGAAGCTATATTTTAAAAATGTGTATTTCATATTCTTATGGTTTTAATTAAAAATCTCTTTAAAGGTATAGGTTTGATCGTGTCGCACGCCACGATCTGTATGTTTCACGGTAATAATTTCATGGTGCGGGTCGTGTTCTAAAATTAGATAATAACCGTTAGTAGCTGCAAGCTCCAAAAATCGTTCCTTCTCATCTAGGGTCAGTAAAGGTCTAGTGTCATACCCCATAACGTAAGGCAAAGGCACGTGTCCTGCAGTAGGCAATAAATCTGCCATATAAACGAATGTTTTCCCATCAATTTTAAAATGCGGTATCATCATCTTTTCTGTATGACCATCCACAAATAAAATATCAAAATCCATCTCTTGAGCCGTTCGGTAATAAGAATCTTGAGGGATCAACTCCAGCTGTCCACTTTGCTGAATAGGCAGTATGTTTTCAGATAAAAAACTTGCTTTTTCTCTATCGTTAGGTTCTGTAGCCCATTTCCAGTGGTTAGCATTGGAATGGTATTTCGCTTTCGCGAAAGCGGGCTCTAAGACATCACTAGAATTATTTTTTTGAATCGCACCACCACAATGGTCAAAATGCAGGTGGGTCAAGAATACATCAGTGATATCATCTTTTGAAAATCCTAGATCTTTCAGGGAACTGTCCAAGTCAAACCTGTGATCCATATAATAATAACCGAAGAATTTTTCTGACTGCTTGTTACCCATACCTGTATCAATGAGGGTCAAGCGATCTCCACTTTCCACAAGTAGACAGCGAGCTGCCATATCGATCATGTTGTTTGAATCAGCAGGGTTGGTACGTTGCCAAAGGCTCTTAGGCACCACGCCAAACATGGCACCGCCATCCAATTTAAAATTTCCGGCTTCTACAGGATAAATTTTCATAAGTGTGCAAAATACAAAATCGGCAAGACTGTGCTTTTAAGGCTACTGAAATATTATGAGTTGTTTAATATTCTGTATAGTGTCTTTAATTATTACTCTAAATTAGGACAAGTACACAAACGTTCTTCCTCATAAAGTTTTGCTGTGAAATTAGCAGTGAAAGCCCAAATATGTCCTTAACCTGAAAGTTTACGGATGCCAATAATATTTTGTTAAAGGGCTAAATATGCCATTTATTGTATGTTTATTGCGCTTTCGCGAAAGCGAGCTCTTTTTACAACTTCATCAAAAGGTTGTATTTTCATGATAAAAGAATACATACAATGCTAGAATTAGCTGGAATCATCATCCTGGGAATACTCGCGCAATGGACGGCATGGCGCTTTAAAATTCCCGCAATCTTACCTCTTATATTAATAGGTCTTGCTGTCGGGCCACTCGCCACACTTTATACGGAAGACGCTACCAAATTAATACAACCTAGATTCAATGGAGAGACTGGGCTTTTCCCTGGTGAGAGCCTTTTCTATTTTGTGTCGCTGGCTATTAGCGTCATACTTTTTGAAGGTGGTTTAACTCTCAAACGGGCTGAGATTCTTAATACAGGTCCTGTAATTGGAAAATTAATATCTGTTGCAGTATTGATTACTTTTATAGGTGGTGGTATTGCTGCCCATTTCATTTTTGATTTTAGTTGGGAGGTTTCTCTGCTATTTTCAGCTTTGATTATTGTTACTGGACCGACTGTAATCACTCCTATTTTAAGGAACATCCCGCTTAAAAAGGATGTGAGCTCCATATTAAAATGGGAAGGGATTTTGATCGATCCTATTGGAGCCTTATTTGCGGTATTAGTTTTTGAATTTATAAGTGCTAACGCTGGTGGAGAGTTCACCATGGTGGCTTTAAAGGAGTTTGGAAAAATTGTATTGTTCGGTTTCTCTTTCGGTTTTTCTTTTGCACATGCCCTCGCCTTTCTAATTACTAAGAAAATTATACCTCACTATTTATTGAATGTTTTCACCCTTGCTGCGGTATTAGGTGTGTTTGTATTGAGTGAAGCATTTGCACATGAATCCGGGCTTTTAGCAGTGGTAGTAATGGGAATGGTTATGGGTAACATGAAATTGCCTAACCTTAAAGAGTTGCTTTATTTCAAAGAATCACTGAGCGTTTTATTGATCTCCATTTTATTTATTCTGCTTGCCGCAAATATCAATATGGAGGATTTATACCTTATATATACTTGGAAAACAGCGGCTTTGTTTGCAGTGGTTGTTTTGGTCTTAAGACCGCTGGGTGTATTTGCCAGTACCGCTGGTAGCACTTTAAAACTCAATGAAAAATTGTTTATTTCCTGGGTAGGGCCACGTGGTATTGTAGCTGCAGGTATTGCATCCCTTTTTGGCACTAAGCTCGCTAATGAAGGCGTGCCTGGCGCAGAGTACATTACTCCTCTAGTGTTCATGATCGTACTAGGGACCGTATTGCTTAATGCGACTACAGCGCGCTTATTTGCTAAAATTGTAGGTGTGTTCTTGAAACAATCGGAAGGCATCATGATTGTAGGTGCCTCTAAGTTCTCAAGGCTTATTGCTAAGTATTTGAAAGAGCAAGGTCGCAGCGTCGTGTTGATCGATACGAATAAAAGTAATATACGTACAGCCAAAGATGAAGGGCTCGATGCTAAGGTTGCTGATGTTTACAGCGATGCACTTCTAGATGATATTGAATATAACAACATAGGATACCTGCTTGCTTTAACTGGTAATTCACAGATTAATGATTATGCAATTGATCGTTTTGGAAAGCTTTATGGTGAGAATGGTGCTTTTAGAATTGTACACTCTTCAGAAATTAGTAATCCTAATGAAAATCCCGACGCTGGACTTTTCTCATCAACTGATGACTATGTGAATTTGATGGAAGTGGCAAGGCACCATGGTGAAATTCATGAGATTGAATTGAGCTCTAAAGAGCACTTCCGTGGCCTATTAGAAATTACTAAGACCGATCCTGACATTGTCCCGCTTTTTATCAGAGGCAATAAAAAAATCAATCTTATTCCTTCTACAGCCACTGAAGTGGAAGTGGAGTCTGGAAACCTTTTAGTTTATATGGGTAAAAAAATAGTTGAGCAAAAAAGTGGTGAGGTGACTATGGAAGAGTCGCTTTAATAAAACGTTCAAAATAGCTCATTAGCCTACACGAAAAGCCCCACTCGATTTGAGTGGGGCTTTTTGATGAATTTAATTTTGTAAATGGGTTAATCGTTCAGTTTTAGAACTGCCATAAACGCTTGTTGTGGTATCTCAACATTTCCTACCTGTCGCATACGCTTTTTACCTTTTTTCTGCTTCTCTAGTAATTTACGTTTACGTGAGATATCACCACCGTAACATTTTGCGGTAACATCTTTACGTAAGGCCTTGATCGTTTCACGAGCAATGATCTTAGCCCCAATTGCTGCTTGAACTGGAATATCAAATTGCTGACGCGGTATCAATTCTTTTAGTTTCTCCACCATCTTTTTACCGATGTTGTAGGCATTATCAAAGTGAATCAGGGCGCTCAAGGCATCTACCGTCTGTGCATTTAATAAAATATCTACACGCACTAGTTTAGAAGCACGCAAGCCTATAGGTGTATAATCAAAAGAAGCATAGCCTTTAGATACTGTTTTCAAGCGGTCATAAAAATCAAAAACGATTTCAGCCAGTGGCATATCAAAGGTCATCTCCACCCGCTCTGTGGTCAAATAGGTTTGATTCGTAACTATTCCTCTTTTTTCAATACACAAGGACATTACGTTACCTACAAAGTCTGATTTTGTAATAATGGTTGCCTTGATGTAAGGCTCCTCTACTCTATTGAGTGTGGATGGTTCTGGAAGGTCTGTTGGGTTATTTACTATAATAACCTCATCTGGATTCTTATTAGTAAATGCATGGTATGACACGTTAGGTACCGTTGTGATTACCGTCATATCAAACTCACGCTCCAGACGTTCTTGAATGATTTCTAAGTGCAACATCCCTAAGAATCCACAACGGAAACCAAATCCTAATGCAGCACTACTTTCTGCCTGAAAGACTAGCGATGCATCATTCAATTGAAGCTTCTCCATGCTGGATCTTAAATCTTCATAATCCTCCGTATCCACTGGGTAAATTCCTGCAAAAACCATTGGTTTCACATCTTCAAAACCACCAATTGGATTAGTAGTAGGATGATCATGGTCTGTGATCGTATCCCCTACTTTTACCTCTTTAGCTTCTTTAATACCTGTAATCAAGTACCCTACATCACCCGCTTTTATTTCGTTTTTAGGAACTTGGTTTAGTTTCAAAGTCCCGATTTCATCAGCATAATAACTCTCACCTGTCGCAACAAATTTGATATGTTGCCCTTTTTTAATAGAACCGTTGATGACTCTAAAAATGGTTTCAACACCTCTAAATTGATTGTATTGGGAATCAAAAACTAGGGCTTGTAAAGGCTCGTCTACATTTCCCTTAGGTGCTGGAACTCGCTCAATAATCGCATCTAGTATATCCTGAATACCTAGACCTGTTTTTGCACTGGCTGGTATGACCTCGCTTGGATCACACCCTAAGAGGTCAACGATATCATCTGTTACTTCTTCAACGTTCGCAGACGGTAAGTCTACTTTATTCAAGACCGGAATTATTTCCAAATCGTTTTCTAATGCGAGGTACAAGTTTGAAATCGTCTGTGCCTGTATGCTTTGTGCAGCATCTACAATCAAAAGAGCGCCTTCACAAGCGGCAATAGAACGAGAAACTTCGTAAGAAAAATCTACGTGTCCCGGTGTATCAATAAGATTCAAAATATATTTCTCACCATCTGGGGCAGTATAATCCATTTGAATGGCGTGCGATTTAATGGTAATCCCTCGCTCGCGTTCCAGGTCCATATTATCCAGCAACTGTGCTTTAGACTCACGTTTAGTCACGGTTTGAGTCGCATCCAGCAAGCGATCTGCCAGCGTGCTTTTACCGTGGTCAATATGAGCGATAATACAAAAGTTACGTATGTTTTTCATAGAATTTTAATCGGTTACAAATATAATCTAAATCGATCCGTCTCAATAAAATGGTAGGTTTCATTAATTTAGCTGTTGCAACAATTCTGTGTATGAAAATTATTACATTACTACTACTCCTGTTTACTATAGGTCTCCAAGCTCAAAATTCCTTGCAAGGAAGCGTTGTGGATGACGCTGATAAACCTGTTGCTTATGCGACTGCATTGCTATTCAAAATGCCAGACAGTACCTATTACAAGGGAACAACCACTAGTGAGAATGGGAGTTTTTCGATAAACGGTATAGCTTCAGGAGATTACACCCTTGCTATAAGTTCTGTTGGATATGTTCCGCTTTCGCGAAAGCTGACCATCGACAAATCCATTACACTAAACGAGCTTCAACTAACCACAGCAACGGAATCGCTCCAAGGCGTAACAGTTACCGCTAGGCGTCCTACCATAGAAAAACGTCCAGACAGACTTATTTTCAACGTGGAGAACAGCTCCTTGAGTACAGGAAATACAGCTGATATTTTAAAAAGAACTCCTGGCGTTTTTGAAATGAACGGGAGTTATATGGTTCAAAATTCGCCTGCTGTAGTTTATATCAACAACAAACGGGTTTATATAACTGCTGACGAACTTAATGCTCTATTAACAGGCTACAGCGCAGATAACGTCAAAAGCGTCGAGGTAATTACAAATCCATCTGCTAACTATGATGCAGAAGGTGCTGCAGTAATCAACATCAACACCAGCAAAGGAATCTCCCTAGGTTACAAAGGTTCTATTAATGGTAGTTATGCCATTGATGAACTAGCTAAATATCAAATAGGAACTTCCCAATTTTATAAAAACAATTGGGTAAATATCTATGCCAACTATAATTACAACCCTCGTAAAGACTTAAAAGTCGATGAAGCCCAAGTTGGATTTTTTAATCCTGATGGCACACGCGAATCACGATGGTTCACAGATTTTGAAAAGGTTACGGAAAGTGATGCACACAATTTGAATACAGCCATAGATTTTACGCTGGATTCTAACAACTCGATCAGTTTGTCTGGGAATTACTCTGCAAACAATAATCAAGAAGAGAATACGACGGTGGAGACCTTTATTTTACCCACCGGCTCGCTGAATTTTGACGGTTTTGATACGGAGTCAAACTTAGGAGTGGATATTACAACTGGTTTTGTAAATTCAAGCTATACTAACTTGTTTAATGAAGGATCTGGTAGCTTTTCACTAGAAGGAAATTACATCTTTACAGATCGTAATAAGACTCAAGATTTAGCCAGTAGATTTTTTGATAGTACTGGAGCCACTACAAGAACCAACAGCTTTTTCACAGATGCGGACCAAGAGATTGATATCTACGTGACCAAAATGGACTACGAGAACCTCTTAGGTAATTACATTTTTAAGGCGGGTGCAAAGTTCTCAGGCGTTTCCTCTACCAGCTCCCTAGACTTTTTTGATACAGATGGAGGATCGCCTCAATTTAATGCTGCATTGTCCGATGAATTTCTCTACGATGAGAATATTTATGCGGCCTATGTACAGCTAGATCGTGATTGGGAAAAATGGGCATTAGCCATAGGTTTGCGTGCAGAACAAACAGATGTAGAAGGCGACAGCCGTTCCTTAGGTCAAGTCAACACTCAAAATTATTTTGAATTATTTCCAAATATTGCAGTTACAAATCAAGTCAATGACGACAACGCCTTGACTTTAAGTTACAGACGATCTATCGACCGACCACGTTATGAGAGTTTGAATCCGTTTTCCTATTTCATCAACGACAATAACGTTAATACTGGAAATCCAAACTTGCGCCCATCGTTCACTAATAGAATTGACTTGAATTGGACTATAAAAAACACCTACTCTTTTGATCTTTATTATATAAATACGGAAGGCGCCTTGGCAATCTTACCTTTTCAGGATAACCAAACCAATTTTGTCAACTCGCAAAATGTAAACATGAATTACGAGAGGCAATACAGCTTTGACTTTTCCACTTATAAATATTTAAATCAAAGCATTTTTGCTCAAGTTCAGACCAGCCTCTATTACATGGAAAACGAATTTAGAGCGGTGCAATCAGATACAGAGTTTCAAAAGCTAGATGTGACCGGGTTCTATGCTAATATTTTCAGCAGAATAACTTTGTCTGAAGACCGTACTTTTAGCTTAGACGTATCAGCCAGTTATATTTCAAATATTCTTTTCGGTTCTTACGAACTTAAAGGCAGGTTTGATTCCAGTATAGGTTTTTATAAAAGTTTATGGAACAATAGAGCATTCATGACACTAGATTATAGCGACATTTTCTTGAGTCAGAATCAGACTTTGAAATCAAGGTATCAAAATCAAGATAACCAATACCTTGCCTTACCAGAAACCAACTTGATCAAGCTAGGCTTTACTTACAAATTCGGAAACTTCCGTTTACGAAATAACGAGGTGGCAACTCCAGAAGATCAAGAACGAACTAAGGCCAAAGGAGTTGGTTTGTAGGAGTCTCAAAATAATTTATTGAACAAATTTCTTTCAATATTACAGTAGGCTCCTTTATACTGATTATTCGGAAATCTTTTTTTAAGCGTTTTTATCAACGTGCCGTTTTTGATGTTTTCAAGAATCATCTTAGTATCGAATCCCTTTTCAGGGATTACTAAAGCAATTTCAATCGGTTCCTCATTAAATTCAGTTTCGATTAAATGCTTTATGGAAGATTTTAGCTCATCATAGTTTTGCCTAACTAGGATTTCAGCGTTTGGATTTTTTCTTTTATTACCGATTCGAACCGTATTAAATTTAACTCCCATTTGTTACATCCTTTTTCCAAAAACTTAAGATAATGCATTTAACCCATATCTTTGCACCATGGTTAAGATAGGAGACATAGAACTTCCCGATTTCCCGCTGTTGCTTGCGCCTATGGAAGATGTGAGTGATCCACCTTTCCGTACGTTGTGTAAGGAAAACGGTGCTGACGTTGTTTTTACTGAATTTATTTCTAGCGAAGGCCTCATACGGGATGCAGCAAAAAGCACCATGAAACTGGATATTTACGAGACGGAGCGTCCTGTGGGTATACAGATTTTTGGGGCTAATATGGAATCCATGCTACAGTCTGTAGAGATTGTAGAACGCACCAAACCGGATATGATCGATATCAACTTTGGTTGCCCGGTGAAGAAAGTAGTTTCTAAAGGTGCTGGTGCTGGAATCTTGAAAGATATTGATCTAATGGTGCAGCTTTCTGCTGCGATGGTCAAGCACACAGACCTTCCTATTACCGTGAAAACCCGTCTAGGCTGGGATCACGATTCTATTAAAATTGTCGAGGTAGCAGAGCGCTTACAAGATGTAGGTATCAAAGCTATAAGTATTCACGGTCGCACCAGAGCCCAGATGTATAAAGGCGATGCCGACTGGAAACCTATTGCTGCCGTAAAAAATAATCCGCGCATGCACATTCCTGTATTTGGAAATGGTGATGTGAATACTCCAGAGCGTGCTGTCGAAATGCGTGATGAGTATGGACTGGATGGCGCCATGATAGGTCGAGCAAGTATAGGTTATCCGTGGTTTTTCAGAGAGGTGAAGCACTTTTTCAACACAGGAGAACATTTAGATCCTCCCACTATGCAAGAGCGAGTTGAAGTGGCTAGACGTCATTTAGAAATGGCTATTGCTTGGAAAGGTGAAAAACTAGGCGTTTTTGAAACTCGCAGACATTATACCAATTACTTTAAAGGCATTCCTAACTTCAAAGAGCACCGCATGAAAATGGTGACCAGTGACGATAGCGCCGCAGTCTTTGCAGCTTTTGAAGAGGTATTGCAAGAGTTTGGGGATTATAGCTTTGCTTGATTTGCCAAAACTAGAATATCAAACTACAGTTGATCTAAATGCTTTTCTGGAAAACGAAAAATAAAATTGCTCCTAGACAAGATTTTCAATCCAAAATTGAAGAGTATTATTTTGAATTAGCTGAAGGTCAAGTTCCAAATGAACTGCTAAATCAAATTATTTCAAAAGTAACAGACCAAGTTTACAGCGATTATAAACGATTTTGGAAACAGTATCCAAAATCAAGGAAGAGATATTCAGCTCTGAAAATGGATGATATTGAACATCTGTTTATATTATATATGATAACTGATTTTTTGCATGAAGACAACTTCTCGGATTCTCGCAGATATTCAAAGATTTTGTTCAAAATGAACAATGATGAATATGATAAATATTTAGATAATAAAGATTGCTTCGAAACGAAATAAGGAGCTACAACTTCGCCTGAGAAAGTAATCTATCATTGATACGGCGACTGCCTATATAGCTTGCCATGACTCCTAACACCACAATAGTAGAAAGAGCAATGATTACATTTAAGAGTTCCATGGCAAAAGGATAGGGAATTTCTGGGGCAATATATACCCACTTATAGGTGAGTTGGCCATAAACAAATCCAACGCCTATCAGCAGGCCTAGAATCCCACCTGAAATGGTCATTAACGATCCTTGAAAAAAGAAAATGCGCCGCAGTTGGCCTACCTCAGCTCCTAAATCAAGCAAAGTTTTTAAATTTTTCTTCTTATCCAGAATCATCATGATGATGGATCCCACCACATTGAAAAGCGCAATAATTAACACCAGCGTAAAAATCAAATACACCGCAAGATTTTCAGAATTCAGCATCTTGTAAAGTGCCCCATTGAGCTGCAGCTTATTCTTAATCTCAATATCAACATCAAAAAGAGCTTCAATTTCTTGACGGACGTCATTCTCCAGTTCTGGATCCGTAAGTTTTATTTCTAATGCAGATGCGGTGCTGTCGCTATAATTAAGCAGTGTACGTGCCGCACTCAATCGCATAAAAATGTATTTATTGTCTAAATCCTCGTTTACCGAAAACAAGCCAGAGGCAATCGCATCCAAGGTGCTGAAAGAGCGGCTCAAATTCATGGCATTGATCGCATTTTTTCCAGGTCTTGGTACCATAATTTGCATAAACGAACTGTAATCGTTAGCTGATATGGAGAGATCTCTAGAGATACCATAACCTACAACCACTTGTGGGTCATTGTCAGTCAACCAGCTGCCGGAGACTATAATCGAATCTATCTCAATAATCTGATCGTAATTATCTGGAACACCCTTAATAAAAGCGATATCATTTTTTTCGGAATAACTTAAAAATGCTTTCTCCTCGATGACCTCTGATACTGCTGCAATTCCTGTAATGTTCTCGAGAGCACGCTTTCGCGAAAGCGGAATTTCCAACGTCTTTCCCTGCACTGCAGTCACCTGCAAATCTGGATCGAAGTAACTGCTAAAACTGGTACTAAATTCCTTCAACCCGCTGAATCCAGAAAGCACGATAAAAAGCGCCGCCGTTCCCACGATGGTAATGATAAAACTAAGAATGTTGATGATGTTAATGGCGTTCTTACCATTTTTCGAGACCAGATAACGTCGCGCTATGTAAAATGAAAAGTTCACTTAGGACTTCTTACGTCTGGGTAATATGTCTGGATTGTCAATAGGATTGTTGTGCCCTTTCAGCTCCTTGTCGATCTGGTCCATGTACTCCAGACTGTCGTCATTATAAAACTGAAGCTCAGGCATGCGACGGAACTGGTGACGCACCTTGGCCGCCACATCATAACGTATATCGCCAGTCATTTCAACAATTTCCTTAACTACAGAAACCGCTTTCTCAGGTGGAAAAACCGATACGTATACCTTGGCATAACCTAAATCTGGCGTGACCGTGACCCGGGTGACAGAAACAATGAGGTTCTTGACCGCATTCTCTCGCATCTTATCCTGCAATACCTTTGAAATATCCTCTTGAAGGATTCCGGCAATTTTCTTCTGGCGTTGACTTTCTTCCATGCTACAAAGGTAATGTAAGTAATGACATTATGATGATAATATGGGCGTTACCTCGGCTTGGGCCGCGGTCGGGCTATCCGCTACAATCTTTTTCTAACTATCGCTTTGAAGCGACAGCTAGAAAAAGGATTTGCGCTGCTATCCCTAACGCAATCAGATTAAAGTGAAGCTCACAAGACGTTGGCTCTGTTCTTAATTCTATAAAACTGTATTTTTGATAAAAATCAGGATCATGCTTGGAAAAATTGAACATCTAGGGATCGCCGTCAAAGACCTTGATGCAGCAAATCAGGTGTATGAAAAGTTGCTAGGTAGCGCTGCCTACAAACAAGAAGCTGTTGAATCTGAACATGTAACCACCAGTTTTTTCAAAGCTGGTGAAAACAAAATAGAACTGCTCGCAGCTTCAAACCCAGAAAGTGCCATCGCAAAATTTATTGAGAAGCGCGGCGAGGGCATTCATCACGTTGCTTTTGCCGTCGAAGACATTGTAGCAGAATTGCAACGTTTGGAGGAAGAAGGCTTTACCATCCTTAATAAAGAACCCAAACGTGGCGCCGATAATAAATGGGTAGCATTTGTACATCCTAAGGGTACAAACGGAGTCTTAGTAGAACTGTGTCAGGAAATTAAAGAATAGTTTGTTGAAACGCACTTATAGTATAAAGTAGTAGACTTTTTAATCGGTACATCACAATGCGATATTTTGAGGACCTTTAAATTAGCTAGTTAGAATATCTGACTCTCTCGATAGCTATCGGAACAGAAAGTCCCTAAATCCAGACATTCAATTCCATATTAAACACTCGTTTTAATGCTTACCAAAATTTGTCGTGTCAGCAGTTTTTACTTTGAGGTATTGAGGATTTCGATTACATTTGCACTCTTTTAATCAGTATATCGCACTGCGATATTTTGAGGGCCTATAACTCAGCTGGTTAGAGTATCTGACTCATAATCAGAAAGTCCCTGGTTCGAGCCCAGGTGGGCCCACTACAAAACCTCAGCTTTTTGGCTGGGGTTTTTTTGTGTCTATAAATGATAAAAAAAGAGTATCCAACTCTCCGGATAGCTATCGGGACAGAAAGTCCCTGGTTTGAGCCCAAGCGATGCGCTCAGCTTGCCAAAGTGTGGGTCAACTACAAAACCTCAGTTTTTAAGCTGGGTTTTTTTGTTTTCCGCATTTCTTAGTTTATTAATATTGGGTCTACTTGTACCTAAGGCTGTAATTCAGGTAGTTTCTTATCAAGCCTCTGTAGCTAGGCGAGTTCATATATTAAATTGCTGTCAATAAACTCGCGTTAAGGATTGAGGTGGAAATCCTTTTTATAGCAATCGTGTTTTTGCGTTGCTATAAAAAGATTGCAGCCGAAAGCCTGACCACGCCTAAGCGTGGGAACGCCCAAAAAATAATTATCATAATATTTGGGTCTCTTTCAAATCCTTATCTTTATCCAGATCTAAAATTTTCTCATGAAAAAACTTTTTTTGATGATTACCGCTGGTGTATTTATTGCCAGTTGTAGTTCTACTCAAGACACTAAAAAATTTCAAGCCAACTCTGATGCTCCGTATTACTGGCAACAACAGGTCAAATATGACATGGATGTCCAGATGGATGTGGATCGTTATCAATATGATGGCAAGCAGAAGTTAGTTTACACTAACAACTCTCCTGAAACACTCGATCGCGTTTATTACCATTTGTTTTTCAACGCATTTCAGCCAGGCAGTCAAATGGACGTTCGTTCTAGAACAATTCAGGATCCAGACCGCCGTGTAGGTTCACGTATTGAAGCTTTACTGCCTAATGAGCAGGGCTATTTACATGTCAACAATATGACTCAAGACGGCAAGCGTTTGAGCCCTATTGAAGAAGGAACTATTCTAATTGTGCCATTATCTCAACCGTTGAAGCCAGGACAGTCCACATCGTTTGAATTGGATTTTAACGGTCAGGTACCAGTACAAATACGCCGCAGTGGACGTAATAACGCTGAAGGTGTTGCTTTATCCATGACACAATGGTATCCTAAAATAGCCGAGTTTGATAAAGATGGGTGGAATGCAAGTCCTTACATAGGTCGTGAATTTCATGGTGTTTGGGGTGATTTTGATGTCAAGCTAACCCTAGACAAAGAGTACACGGTTGGTGGAACCGGATATCTTCAGAATCCTAACGAAATAGGTCATGGATATGACAAACCAAATTCTGGTCCTGGTAAAGGAGAAAATGGCATGTTGACCTGGCACTTCAAAGCGCCAATGGTGCATGATTTCGCTTGGGGAGCTGATCCAGACTTCATCCACGACATCTACAAAGGAGTCAACAATGTAGACCTTCACTTTTTCTACAAAGACAACGCGGCAATCAAGGACAACTGGAAAAAATTACAGCCAGCGACCAATCAAATGCTGGAGTTCTATAATAAGAACGTTGGATTGTATCCTTACAAACAATACTCTGTCATCCAAGGTGGTGACGGTGGTATGGAATACGCGATGTGTACTTTGATTACAGGAGAGCGCAGCTTTGGAAGTCTTGCAGGAGTAACCGCACATGAATTTGCGCACTCTTGGTTCAACCACATTCTAGCTACTAATGAAGCAAAACACGAATGGATGGATGAAGGGTTTACTTCCTACATTTCAGACGAGGCGATGAATTCCATCTTCAATGAAAACAAGGAAAATCCATCAGCGGGATCCTACAGTGGTTATATCAGGCTGGCAACTTCAGGAATAGAGCAACCACAAACTACTCATGCAGATCGCTATGCACTCAACGCTGCTTATGGAACCAGTGCGTATTCAAAAGGTGCCGTCTTCCTTGCTCAATTGGGTTATATCGTCGGTGATGATGTACGCGATCAGATCATCAAGGAGTATTACAACACTTGGAAATTCAAACATCCAGCGCCTAATGACTTCAAACGAGTAGCAGAACGAGTGAGTGGTTTTGAGTTGGACTGGTATCTTACTGACTGGACCATGACAACAAATACCATTGATTATGCTATTGATGATTTGAATATGGAAAATGGAATGGCTGTGGTATCGCTTTCGCGAAAGGGGTTAATGCCTATGCCGCTGGACATTCAAGTAACCATGAAAGATGGGTCTACAAAAATGTACTACGTACCGTTGGAATTGATGTATAACCAGAAGAAAGTACCTGCATCCTGGACCGTGGCGCAAGACTGGCCTTGGGCTTTTCCAACCTATGATTTAGCATTAAAAGGGTTTGACGCAAATGATGTCGATAGCATCACTATAGATCCAAAAAATAGAATGGCAGATGTTAATAAGGAAAACAACTTATTTACCCCATAAAAAGATTATTTTAAAGTTTCAAAGCCAGCTCCATAGAGCTGGCTTTGTTGTTTAGGAGCCCTTGATAAACAGTTAACTCCAGTATCTTTGCCTTATGGAGTTCACACTGGGCAAAGACAAAAAATTAAAGAGTAAGAAAGCTATTGATCAGCTTTTTGTAAGTGGCTTGTCCATACGCAAGGGTGCACTGCGACTCAAGTATACAGCAGTGGAAGGTGAAGAGAATCACAAAGTGGGTTTCAGTGTTCCTAAGCGATTTTTTAAGCGCGCGGTAGACCGCAACCATGTAAAAAGATTAATGCGCGAAGCCTATAGATTGCATCAAAATGAAATAATTCCCCTAGAAAATCAGTTCTATCATTTCATGTGGATCTATCAATCGAATAAGATGCCGGATTACGACCACGCGGAACGATTAATGAACGCGGTAATTCAGCAGTTGCAAAAGTCAACTCCCAATCTACAAGAGGAATAATAACCCTATGAAAACCAGTGTTTCATAGACTTCGTTATATTTATATTAACATTTCAGAAAGCAGTGCCGCATGACACCTTCTAACGTAAACTTCAAACGACAAATTCTAGTACCTATTCTGGGTGCGGTATTCTTCTTTTCACTTGCCAGTTTCAAAAATGATTTTTTTGAAATCGCTAAGCAAATTGAGATTTTTACAGAGATGTATAAGCAGCTGAACATGAACTATGTGGATGAAACCAATCCGGCACACCTTATGGACAATGCCATTGAGGGCATGTTGTCCGATCTTGATCCCTATACCACTTTCTGGACAGAGCAAGAAGTAGAGCGTGCCAAAATTAATTCTCGTGGCGAGTTCACAGGTATAGGAGCTAACGTCAGCACCAGAGCAGATAAGCTCATCATTCTTGAACCCTGGAAAGATTATCCAGCAGATAAAGCAGGACTCAAAGCAGGGGATGAAATCATCCAGATCGATGGAACCAACATTTCTGACTACAATGAAAATGCTGGAGAATTGCTGCAAGGATCTGCAGGGACTGAAGTTACCGTGACCTACATGCGTCAAGGAAAGCAAAATAAAGCCACCTTAAAACGTGCTGCAGTAGAAATACAAGCAGTCCCGTTCTTTGATATGGCAACGCCTGATATAGGTTACGTTATTCTTTCAAAATTCAACGAGAAAGCCTCTCGAGAAACTAAGGAAGCCATCAAACAGTTAAAGGAGCGAGGAGCCAAAAAGATAATCCTAGACCTGCGTGGCAATCCTGGAGGATTGCTTAGTGAGGCGGTAAATGTTTCCAACCTTTTTATAGAAAAAGATAAGCTGATCACCAGCACTCAATCTACCGTTGAAAAGTTCAACAAGACTTATTTGACACCACGAAATGCATATGATGCAGACATCCCACTAGCGGTTTTGATCAATGGTCGCAGCGCTAGTGCCAGCGAGATTGTGAGCGGTAGTATTCAAGATTATGATCGTGGTGTGGTTATTGGCGCTAGGAGTTTTGGGAAAGGCCTGGTACAGCGCCCTAGAGAGCTGAGTTATGGAACTCAAGTGAAGATTACCATATCTAGATATTACACGCCTAGCGGGCGTTGTATACAGGCTTTGGATTATTGGAACCGGGATGAAGATGGAAATGCCGTACGTACTCGCAAGGAGGACTATAAAGCATTTAAAACAATCAACAGTGCGCGCACCGTGTTTGATGGCGGTGGGGTAGATCCAGACATAAAACTAGCCAGTGCAGCCTACTCTCCTATTACCACTTCATTGTTACGGGAGAATGCGATTTTTGATTATGCCACACAGTATTATTACAAGCACCAGTATGCAGATTTAGATAAAATTCAATTGACTGATGCAGACTTCAATGCATTTGTAGCGTGGATTGAATCTCGTGGATTTGATTTTGATACGGTTACGGAATCCGCTTTCGCGAAAGCGTACCTATCTGCCGTGAATGAAGAGCTCGACGATGATATTGCAACCAGCTATAAGGGCATGATGCAGGCCATCCAAAATGCTAAGAAGAAAGATATGCGCGACAAAAAAGCGGAAATCATGAGTCTGCTTACTGATGAAATTGTAAAACGTTATTTCTATCGTGAAGGTTTGTATAAGTACCAACTTAAATACAATCCTGAAATTCAGGCCGCTATCAAAGTACTCAACAATCCCGCAGAATATCGCAAAATCCTAAGCTGATGAAGTCTTTTGCCACACTTGTATTCACTATTTGCTTTGTGGCAATCAGCTCGGCTCAATTGACGGTCGAGCATAGTATTTACTTTGACCTGGATAAATACAGTTTAAAGCAAAGTGAATTAGACGCTTTTGATGCTTTTTTTAAGGATTTGCTTTATTTACCCATTTTAGATGTAGAAATACTAGGCTATTGTGACGATCGTGGAACCATTGAATACAATCAAAAACTATCTGAAAACCGAGTGGAAACTGTGGCCATGTGGCTGCTGGATCATGACATCAACCTTATGAATATTTATAAGGAAGTAGCTGGTAAGGGTGAGGTTGCTCTTGATAAAAACAGTGCACAATACAATCTCATCCAGGCAAGAGCTCAAAATAGAAGAGTGGATGTACGCTTTAGACTGGAAGAACCTGCGGCAAGCCGGCTGGCCATTCCTACCTTACTCAAAAAAGACTTGACTGCTGAACAACGCAAGGTCATTCCAGAATATGAGGAAAAAGTCATTTACCAAGTGCGTAAAAAATCTAATAGTGATGAACTGATCCCAATTGAGGATTTAGATGAATACATTTATGTACCAACAAGTATCAGCCCTCCTGTAAATAACCTAGAAGAACCTTTTAAATCATTATTGCGCAAGAATATTTCTTCAGGAGAGACGATCATTTTAGAAGATATACATTTCTTGAGAGGGCGTTCGACCTTGAATCCGGAGTCCATTCCCTTAGTTAAAAGAGTCATTGAAATATTACAAGCGAGACCTAATGTTCACTTTGAAATTCATGGCCATGTATGTTGTATCGATCCTAGATTTGAAGATGCGTTAGATCGCAATACTATGAGATCGGACCTTTCCTATGCCAGAGCTAAATTGATTTATAGGATTTTATTAGAGTATCAAATTGAGCCTCAACGTATGGCTTACCGCGGTTTTGGGAGGACAAAGCCTTTGGGCGGCACTGACCAAGAAGATCGAAGGGTAGAATTGTACATCACAAAAGTAGAATAAAAGTTTTTATTTGTTCTTATTCATCGTAATATTGCGATGAATATGGGACTGACTAAAAATGAAATTTTTACGGATGAGATCAATGCGGTTTCCGCTTTCGCGAAAGCGATAGGCCACCCAGCTCGATTGATCATCATCAAATACTTACTACAACGAGAAACTTGCGTTTGTGGCGATCTGGTAAAAGAAATTGGACTGGCACAACCTACCATTTCACAGCACCTAAAGGCCTTGAAAGAAGCAGGTATCGTGCAAGGAACGGTAGAAGGAACCAGTACTTGTTATTGTATCAATACCGCACACTGGAACGCTATGAATACCAAATTGCAAAGTCACCTAAAACCTGTTCCAAACGATTCTAAAAACTGCTGTTAAACAACACTTATGAAACTATCTGAATTTATAGACCAACTTGCCACCATGGACAAAATCTCCTTCCAACTGGAAGATGGATCAGCCGTTCCCTCACATTTTCACGTGACTGAAGTGGGTAAAGTGCACCGCCATTTTATCGATTGCGGTGGTAAGGAAAGAGAAGAAACTGTAGTGAATTTTCAACTTTGGAATGCAGATGATTACGATCACCGCCTGCACCCTGAAAAATTACAGCACATCATTGAGTTGTCTCAAGAAAAACTACAGCTTCCAGATTCCGAAATTGAGGTGGAGTACCAAACTGAAACCATCGGTAAATTTGGAATTACTTATAAAGATGATGCTTTTGTTTTAACCACAAAGCAAACCGCTTGTCTTGCCGAAGATGCTTGTGGCATTCCAGAGAAAAAACCGCGTCTCAAAATTTCTTCCCTATCATCTACCAACTCGTGCGCACCAGG
Organism: Nonlabens marinus S1-08; assembly: GCF_000831385.1. Taxonomy (NCBI): domain Bacteria; kingdom Pseudomonadati; phylum Bacteroidota; class Flavobacteriia; order Flavobacteriales; family Flavobacteriaceae; genus Nonlabens; species Nonlabens marinus. The sequence continues at coordinate 832,618 of NZ_AP014548.1, forward strand.
ATCTGGTTGTTGCTAATTTTCTTCTCATGCATAAAAAATTAAACGATTATATAGACGCTCTAGACGTTTCTCAAGTAACCGAATCTAGGAAGCAGGTTTTAAAAGTCCTGACTGATTTTATTCAATCTAAAGTAGGAGCAGAACAACCCATTCACCTCAATTTTATTTGTACCCATAACTCCAGACGTAGTCATTTAGGCCAAGTCTGGTCAACGGCGATGGCCAGTTATTTCAACATTCCAGAGGTACTCACATATTCAGGAGGTACTGAAACCACTGCGGTTTTCCCGATGATCATTGATACTCTAGAATACCAAGGTTTTGAGGTAGAATCTCTGGACGATACAGATAACCCTATTTACAGCGTTGGTTATGCAGAAGAAGAAGCTTTGTACCTCTTTTCTAAAAAATACGATGATGAAAGCAATCCAGAAAGCGACTTTGCCGCCATCATGACCTGCTCTCAAGCTGATGAAAATTGTCCATTTATTGCTGGAGCTGAGAAACGCATTGCAATTACCTATGAAGATCCTAAAATCGCTGATGGTAGGGATGACCAACAAAAAGTCTATCTGGAACGCAGTGCCCAAATCGCAACTGAAATGAAGTATGTGTTCTCAAAAGTAACTGTCTAATGGCTATCAAAAAACTTGGCTTTCTCAACCAATACTTGACGCTTTGGATTTTTATAGCGATGGCATTGGGAGTCGCTATAGGTTATTTTAATCCTAACATAGGAACCACTATCAATAGTATGAGTAGCGGTTCTACAAACATTCCTATAGCAATTGGATTGATTCTTATGATGTACCCGCCTCTCGCCAAAGCAGATTACAAACTCCTCCCTAAGGTTTTTAAAAACACCAAGGTTCTAAGTATTTCCCTATTACTCAATTGGGTCATTGGACCTGTCCTGATGTTTGCGCTGGCCTTGATTTTCCTTCAAGATCATCCAGAATATATGGTAGGACTGATTCTCATAGGTCTTGCTCGTTGTATTGCCATGGTTCTGGTATGGAACGATCTCGCTGATGGCTCTCCTGAATACGGTGCTGGACTCGTAGCCCTCAACAGTGTCTTTCAAGTTTTTGCCTATTCCTTCTACGCCTGGCTATTCATAACAGTATTGCCTCCCTACTTTGGGTTTGACGGTGCTATTGTTGATATTTCAATCAGTACCATTGCTGAAAGTGTCGCTATTTATTTAGGTATCCCGTTTATCATGGGGATTATGAGTCGTTACTTTCTAGTGAAGTCCCAAGGGAAAAACTGGTATGAAAATGTTTTCTTACCCGCTATTTCTCCCATCACATTAGTGGCGTTGTTATTAACGATTGTGTTGATGTTTTCTTTGAAAGGGGAACTCATAGTAGAGATCCCACAAGATGTTTTATTGATTGCGATACCATTATTGATCTACTTTTTTGTGATGTTTTTAATTGGTTTCTTCATCAGCAAGGCGCGCGGAGCCAGTTATAGCGAGAATGCTGCTATTGCCTTTACAGCTGCTGGGAATAATTTTGAATTGGCTATCGCGGTCGCAATTGCGGTATTCGGTCTCAATTCTGGTCAAGCGTTTACAGGAGTGATAGGACCATTAGTAGAAGTTCCAGCGCTGATTTTATTGGTGAGAGTTTCTTTTTGGCTTAAAAAAAGATACTATCCAGCTGCAAACACTTAAATTTTTCAGGAGCCAAATTCAATTACCTTCGAGTCTTGTTTACCTTCGATCAGCATAATAGTACGTACGTTATAGCTTTTGAAATAAACAAGACTTTTGTGTCTGATTGTCTTCTGGCAATTAATGCTAGCGGCACTCAGCAATCATTTCCATGTGGGGAATTCCGTCTTCTAGGTATTCTTTTCCGGTTTCTACAAAGCCCAAGTCATTGTAGAATTTCTTGAGGTAACATTGTGCAGATATTTTTATGGGTCGTTTCGCTTTCGCGAAAGCGAACTTCATACTAGCTTCCATAATCTGTTTGCCGTAGTCCTTTCTACGTGATTTTGGACTTACTACAACGCGACCTATACTGGACATATCAAAATAATCTCCAGCTTTAAACACACGGGTATATGCGGCAAGATGATCGCCTTCATAACCTAAAACATGCATTGCTTTTTGATCTTTTCCATCAATATCCTGATATACACAATCTTGTTCCACAACGAAAACTTCACTGCGCAACTGGAGTAGAAAATACAATTGAGAAGTGGTAAGCTCGTCAAATTTTTTAAGAATTATATCCATAGATTAGAAGCGTTTTGGAACGTTTTTAGGCTGTGGTGGTTTGATGCCTATACGTATATCAGTGATGATTTTCTCTAGCATATTACCAAAATCTTCTTCTCCCTTGGCCATCAATTCTTGACGCACACGATCTAGATCTTCTAGAGTTTCTTCTTTCTCATCCTCATCATACAACTCCAACTCCCGCCAGATTTCCATGAGTTTTTTCTCAGGATGCACTGCAGTACGCAGCTGGTGAATGATAATAGAAGCTTCTTTTTTCATAATAGTTCTTATCGAGAATCAGTCGGTAGTGGGTGTTACCGCTTACGATACTCTAGGGATTTCAAATTGTCCTGTAAAAGGGTTTCCTTTTCACTCTTATAGCAAGTTAACCTAGTAACGACTCCGTCAAGCTGAGTCAAACTCAAATTTTTATACGCTGGCGACTTTATTTTCTTATTCCATTTGTCACCCACAATGGTATCTAGAGAAATCCTCCAATAACAATGGTTATCAAATGATAATTTGGGGTAGATTTTTGGAAGCTCATTACCTAATTCAAAGTAACGACGTTCTAAATCATCCCGTTCCACAGGTTATGAACAGCTTATTTTTTTCACTCGTCCCTCATGTCTACCGCCTTCAAATGGAGTTTGAATGAAAGTTTCTACCATAGCCACTGCCTGCGGTATAGATGTGAATCGTGCAGGTATACATAGAATGTTAGCATCATTATGTTGACGCGCTAGTCCTGCAATTTCTTTAGTCCAGCAAACTGCACCGCGTACCTGTTCGTACTTATTAACAGTCATGGAAACACCTTGTGCACTGCCGCAAATAACTATAGCTAGGTCTGCTTTGCCTTTCACTATATCTTGCGCTACAGGATGTGCGAAATCTGGATAATCCACACTGTTTTCTGTATCTGTACCGTGATTAGTGATTTGGTGTCCTTGATCTTCTAAAAATTTGACAATAGCAAACTTATAATCTGGACCTGCGTGATCATTACCTATAGATATGTTCATTTCTCTGGTTTTGTTTACAAAAATACACTTAGTAAAGCGATCCTCTAGTTATTAACAACATCACTTTTTGAAGTTAGGATAAGCGTGTTATAGTTTGTTAAGAACATCTTAAAGAAAGTTCTAGGAATATTCGATTTAAAAAGCATATGGAAATTAAGAACTAAAGAACCTAAATATAACTCAGCGATTTTCTAGCGAGTTTTCAGAAGCCAAGTGACAGTAATTAACAATGAAATTGATACCCACTTTTAAACATTATCCTGTGAAGACTGTTTATTGACAATTGTGTCTAGAATATCTTAAGTATTTATAAATGAATATTCTAAGTATAATATAAGATGTGTATAACCTATAATAAGTTGAGATAAGTGACAATAACTAACTCTGGTTTGTTTTAATATACCGCTATGCACACTACATCATCATCATCATTATTTTTTTAATTAATTAGAAAAAGAACATATGATATATATAACTGTTGATAACAGAAATAAAATTTAAAAGATTCGAATAGAAAAATCATCCAGTGTTTGCTGGATAAAGCTAAGCTTTAAAAAAGATAGGATTATTAAAGGAGTCTAAGGCTCCAATAGTAGAAAGCGCATACACCTAAGAGAAGTATCCCCACAAAACATAGTATCACTACATTCGAGACGGTAAAAGGATTTTTGACTCTCATAAGTTCTATGACTTCCTTTATAAGGAAAGGTTTAACAAATATATTGAATTTTCTAAATGAATTGTTAATTTAAGGTAAAGCCTATATCATTTAAAAGGGCTTTAAGAACTTGTTGCAACTGTGGCAATTTGAATATGTTAACTTTACTGCCGTATGAATAACAAGAAGAACAAAGAGGGTAAGACGAAGCATCAAAACCTTACTCAAGCCATTATCAACGTTTTTAAGGCAGAACAAGACACCGCTCTCAACTATAAACAGATATGTGCCAAGCTAAATATAAGAGATACCAGTGGTCGCAATCAAGTGATTAAAAAACTACACCAACTCAAGGCTAAGGCTAAAATTGAAGAGGTCGATCGCGGTAAATTCAAGTTGATTAAAGCTATTGATCACTATACAGGTAAGATCGATATCAGTTCTAGAGGTACAGGCTACGTGATTACTAATGAGCTCCAAGAAGATATTATGGTGCCTCGCAAATCCTTAGGTCAAGCGCTTAATGGTGATGAAGTAGAGGTGTATGTATACCATCGCCGTCGCGGACAGCAGCCAGAAGGTGAGATTACTAAAGTGATCAAGCGCAACAAGACAGAGTTTGTAGGAACCATTCAAGTTCATGAGAAATTTGCCTTTGTAAACGTCACAGATCATAAAGTACAGACTGATTTTTTCATTCCTAGAAAAATGATCAATGGAGCTAAAGATGGTCAAGTTGTGCTCGTTGAATTTATTGATTGGAATGACAAGCAAGATTCTCCAACGGGTTCGATTAAGGCAATCTTGGGTGAACCAGGCGAGCACGACACTGAAATCCATGCCATTCTTGCTCAATATGGTTTACCATATGAATTTCCAGCAGCAGTAGAAAAACATGCAGAAAGTCTAGATACAAGTATCACAGATAAAGACATCTCTTCCAGGCGCGACATGCGTGATACACTTACGTATACCATTGACCCTGCAGATGCTAAGGATTTTGATGATGCCTTATCCTTCAAAAAGTTAGAAAACGGGAAATATGAAATAGGAATTCATATTGCAGACGTTTCGCATTACGTCAAACCTAATACTGTTTTAGAAAGCGAGGCTTACGAGCGGGCAACTTCCGTTTATTTGGTGGATCGCGTGGTGCCTATGCTGCCAGAGGTACTTTCAAATGGAGTGTGTTCTTTGAATCCGCATGAGGATAAGTTGACATTTTCAGCAATTTTTGAGATGGATGCTTCAGGAAAAGTGTACAAAGAATGGTTCGGTCGTACGATTATTCATTCTGATCAGCGATTTGCTTATGAAGAAGCGCAACACATCATTGAAACTGGTGAAGGTGTGATACCTGAGGATATTTCGCTTTCGCGAAAGCGAACCACCATCAATCCTGAAATAGTTGAAGCGACCTTGACTTTAGATAAGATTGCAAAAAAAATGCGTGCCGATCGTATGAAAGCGGGTGCGTTGAGTTTTGATAAAACGGAAGTCAAATTTGACCTGAATGAAGACAGTGAGCCGGTAGGTGTATTCTTTAAAACTTCAAAAGATGCCAACAAACTCATTGAAGAATTTATGTTGCTGGCAAACCGTAAAGTAGCCGCCTTTATAGGAAAACGCAATCCTAAACAAACTTTTGTCTACCGTATCCATGCGGAACCTAATGATGAAAAACTAACAGCACTTGCTCAATTTGTTACGAGATTTGGTCGTCGTTTAGACCTACGTGATCGCAATACCATCACTCAATCTTTGAATAAATTATTAGAAGATGTCAAAGGCTCTAAGGAGCAAAATATGATTGATACTCTTGCAATTAGAACCATGTCTAAAGCGGAATATTCTACTGAAAACATAGGTCATTACGGTCTTGCTTTTGATTATTATTCCCACTTTACGAGTCCTATACGACGTTATCCAGATGTCATGGTTCATCGTTTGTTGCAGCATTATCTTGATGGAGGAAAATCTGTAAACGAAGAAGAATACATGGAAAAATGTGTACACTCGACAGATATGGAAATTCTTGCTACAAGAGCAGAGCGGGATTCTATCAAATATATGCAGGTTAAATACATGAAAGACCATGCAGATGAACAGTTCCTTGGTGTAATATCAGGAGCTACAGATTGGGGTATTTATGTAGAAATCATCGCAAACAAGTGTGAAGGAATGATACGTTTAGGTGATCTAGATGATGATTCTTACGAGTATGTAGAGGAAGAATTTGCCGTGGTGGGCCGTAAAACGAAAAACACGTATCGCTTAGGAGATGAGGTATACGTCAAAGTAAAAAATGCAGATTTAGTGAAAAAACATCTGGATTTCTGGATGGTGGGAGCTAAAGAAAAAGTAGAAAATAGCTAGATAATTTTTGAAAACGAAAGTTTGCAACACCTGTCAGCAGGAGCATACCACGCTTTATAGAATTCAAATAATAAAGGGTGGTGAGTGGATATTTTGCTGTAAAAACTGTACTGAGCTGCATCAAAAGTTACCAGATTATCGCTACGGTGGTAGCTGGAAAGGGTCTAGGCATTGATTATGAAATATATTTTCTTTCTTTTATTGCTTTTGGTTTCCTGCAAACCTACATCATCAATCGATGAAGGTTCTTTAGATTGGATTTTAGGAGACTGGAAACGGGTAGATGATAAAGTTGGTCAGCAAACTTTTGAAAATTGGCAGAAAAGTACGGACGACTCTTACCAGGGTTTTGGTTACACCTTGAAAGCTGGAGATACCGTTTTCAAGGAATACATGCGATTGTATAAGGATAGTACATGGATTCTAGAGGTAAGTGGAGTCAATGATTCATCTGTGTCATTTCAAATGACTGATATAACGCCTAACAGTTTTACAGTGGAGAACTCTCAACATGATTTTCCTACGAAGATCAAATACTGGATAAATGATGATTCTCTTAAGGCTTATGTTAGTAATGTTGAGATGCGATTAGATTTCAGCTTTGTCAAGCAATAATTCTAATTATACCTTGTTTTCCTATCGATTCTAAGAGTGTTACTGTAACAATCTGTTATAAAATGCATCCTTAGAAAAATAAACCCGTTCCCATGAAACAAATTAGCCTTCTAGTAACACTTTTATTTGTATTAATGCTTTCTGCCCAGGAAGACAGAGAAGTTACCATTGATAGATTCCATACCATAAAAACATTTGATTTAATCAAGGTTAAGATGATCAAGTCTGATGTCAATAAATTAGAAATTAAGGGTAGAGATAGTGATGAAGTGGAATATGTTTTCAAGGATGGTTTACTCAAACTGCGCATGGAAACAGATAAGATTTTTGATGGAGCCAGTACGTATATCACAGTCTATCATACAGATGTTAAAACCATTGATGCAAATGAAGGATCAGTCATTTATGCAGATGATGTTTCAGGACAAGACTCTATCGAATTCAGGGTACAAGAAGGAGCAAAAATCATTGCAGGACTTGATATGAATCGTGTAGAAGTACGTGCTGTTACTGGTGGTATTATAGAGTTAGCAGGTAAGGTTATTTATCAAGAAGTAACTGTAAATACTGGCGGTATTGTAGAAAACGGAGACTTAAGAAGTGAAAATACGGATGTGACTGTTCAGGCTGGAGGTGAAGTCGTAGTTTATGCGTCAAAATCTGTAGATGTCACGGTACGTGCTGGTGGAGAAGTCCTTGTGTTAGGAAATCCTAAAAATATACAGAAGAAAACCACATTAGGTGGTGATATCACCATTCGCTAGTACGCGTTACAGCTTACTTGTAAGAAAGTTTAGACGCTATTGCATACCTTTGGAATTCTAGCCCCATTGATTATTGCATGGTAGAAGACATCATTAGCGCCATACCCTTAGGGTTTGTTATAGCATTCCTAATAGGTCCCGTATTTTTTGCTTTGTTGGAAACCAGTGCCATTAAAGGCTTCCGGGCAGCAATAGCATTTGATATGGGTGTTATCATCGCAGACGTTATCTTTTTAATGGTGGCGTATTTTATGACTTCCGCAATTTTAGTGAAGTTAAAAGATGATCCAGGACTTTTCATTTTTGGTGGAGGTATTCTAGCAGCTTATGGTGTTATCTCTTTCGTACAAACTCGTAAATCCTATCTCAAAGAAGTAGATCCTAACGTTTTAATTGTACAAAACAACAACTACTTCAAGCTGTTCATTAAAGGTTTCTTACTCAATTTCATTAACGTTGGAGTTTTGGGTTTTTGGCTAGGATTGATCGTAGTTTTTAGCCCGCAGATGGAGAACAATGGAAACCGAATATTGATTTTCTTTTCCGCCACCTTACTGACCTATTTTATTGTAGATATTTTTAAAATTATTCTTGCAAAAAGCCTGAACAGATACCTAACTCCTAAACGTATTTTCTGGCTTAAGAGATTGATTGCAGTCATTATGATGGTGTGTGGTGGAGTACTTATTTTTAAAGGATTATTTCCTAAAACAACCGAACGTTTTGAGAATCGAATACACATCATGCCTGAGCTAGTCGACCCTAATGAACTAGAAGGAGTAGAGAAGATGATCATCGATGAGATGAATAAGGACAATCAGTCAGATCAAGAGAGGCAGCCGAAGCCTGTCAAAAGGAGTGTTCCTAAAATAGTTCCTACAGACCAAGGGAATAAACCTGAAATTGATCTGGAAGAGGAAGACGAGATTCTAAAACTGATAGATACAACAAAACAAAATCCCTTGCCATAGACAAGGGATTTTTTAAAGAGGCGTCAAGCGGATTCGAACCGCTGTACAAGGTTTTGCAGACCTTTGCCTAGCCACTCGGCCATGACGCCCTAATTATTAGGAATGCAAAAGTAGTAAATTATAAAGCTTTACCACGATAGCAACCACTAGATATTTTTGATGCAAGAGTCTTTATCTAGACTGAGACATTTGAATGGTCACTTTTTCAACGTCACCGCCCAGTGGTGGATTCAGTTTAGAAACCTTTACGGTAGCTTCTAGTACCATTTCCTCTTCTTTAAATATGCGATCTAGAATACGTTGAGCGACTTGTTCCAACAATTTTGAACGTATAGCCATTTCTTCCTTGATCACCTTGTTCAAATAAACGTAGTCCACGGTATCCTTTAGATCATCTGTTTTGGAACTCTTGGTCAAGTCGGTTGTTACTTCTAGATCCACACGATATTCACTACCTATAAGAGCTTCTTCATCCAGACAGCCGTGATTGGTATACACCCTAACGTTTTCAAGTAAAATTCTATGCATGCTGTAAAGATAGGTAGCACAAGGTTAGGAGTGAAATTAGCTTTAAATTTGATCCTTTAAATCAAGCTACCATGAGCGATAGTGTCAAGCGCAATAATTTTATAGAAGATATCATCGATGAAGATCTGGCAAATGGGCTGGATAAAAACAAACTTCGCTTTAGATTCCCACCAGAGCCTAATGGTTTTCTACACATAGGGCACGCAAGTGCTATTTGTTTGAATTTTGGTTTAGGTGAAAAGTATCAAAGACCAGTCAATTTAAGGTTTGATGATACAAACCCAGCTAAGGAAGAATCAAAATTTGTGGAGGCAATTCAGAATGATGTGGAATGGCTAGGTTACAAATGGGACAACTTATGCTATGCTTCAGATTATTTTCAACAGCTTTATGATTGGGCAGTTGAATTGATTAAGGATGGAAAGGCTTACGTGGACTCTCAATCCAGTGCTGAGATCGCAGAACAAAAAGGAACTCCAACGGAACCAGGCGTGGACAGCCCTTTTAGAAACAGAAATCAAGCAGAGAATCTAGCGATTTTTGAGGCGATGAAAAATGGCGAATTTGGTGAGTCAGAACATGTGTTGCGAGCTAAAATCGATATGAAATCAACGAATATGTTGATGCGTGACCCAATTATCTATAGAGTAGTAGATCGAGCACACCACCGTACAGGAACTGACTGGAAAATATACCCTATGTACGATTGGACCCATGGCGAAAGCGATTACATAGAGCAAATCACACATTCTTTTTGTACCCTAGAATTTTTACCACACCGGGAATTGTACAACTGGTTTCTAGATCAGATTGTAGATCCTGATAAAATCAGACCTAAGCAACGCGAGTTTGCTAGACGTAATGTATCACACACCGTGACTAGCAAGCGTAAACTGCAGCAATTAGTGGAAACAGGAGCTGTAAATGGTTGGGATGATCCTAGAATGACTACCATTTCAGGATTGAGGCGTCGAGGATACACAGCAGATGCCATAAAGAATTTTGCAGAGTCTGTTGGAATCGCGAGACGAGAAAACCTTGTAGACATGAATCACCTAGAGTTTCATTTGCGCGAGGACCTTAACAAAAAAGCAGACCGAGTCATGTGTGTACTTGACCCAGTTAAATTGGTTATCACAAATTATCCTGATGATGAGACAGAAATGCTGGAAGCAGAGAATAGTCAAGAGGATGAATCTCGCGGTTACAGAGAAGTACCATTCTCAAAAGAACTCTATATAGAACGAGAAGATTTCAAGGAAAGCGCTAACAAGAAATACTTCAGACTTTCCATAGGTAAAGAAGTTCGTCTTAAAAACGCCTATATCATAAAAGGTGAAGCTTGTATCAAGGATGCAGACGGGAACATTACAGAAATCCACGCCACTTACGATCCAGATTCCAAGAGTGGAAGTGGAACAGAAGCCAGCATGCGTCGTGTTAAAGGTACTTTACACTGGGTAAGTAAACCACATGCTCTTCCAGTTGAAGTGCGCTTGTATGATCGTTTATTTACAGTTCCCTCACCAGATACCGATAAGGAAAAAGAGTTTATGGAATTTGTGAACCCAGATTCTTTGACTACCATTACCGCTATGGCTGAGCCAGCAATGAAAAATTTGCAAATAGGAGAGACCGTTCAGTTTCAACGTTTAGGCTATTTCTGCGTGGATCCAGACACGACTGGCGATCACATGATCTTTAATCGTACGGTGACCTTGCGAGATACTTGGGCTAAAGTAGAGAATGCAGATTGATGCTTTGATAAGTTCGCTTTCGCGAAAGCGAACTAAACATCCATCCTCAAGGTAAGGCTAGAGGCATTCTGCTGCTAACCGCATCCTGCAAATTTATATATGGTGACAACCTGTTGTAAAATCAGTCAGGAATTAACATGTATTTATAAAAAATCTCAAAATTGGGAATGATTTAATAATAATCACTTGTAAGGTTAACGACGCATTAACGATAGCCGCTGGAGCTTCCTTTATCTTTGTTCTACAATTAATCAATAATTATTACATATAAAATGGCAAAGTCAGGAAACGCATTAGTAGCATTAGTAGCAGGAGCAGCAGTAGGTGCTGTAGCTGCATTGTTGTACGCCCCAGATAGTGGTGAAAAAACAAGAAAGAAATTAACAAAGCAAGCAAAGAAAACGCAAGCAGACATCGAGAAATCAACTCGTGAAACTTACAATAACCTGACCCACAAAGCGACGGAATTGAAAGGAACTGTAAGCGAGCGCATCGACAAAGCATTGTCAAGCGCATCTTACAAAGCAGACGATGCTATCGTAGCTTTAGAAGCAAAATTAGAGCAATTGCGTAACAAGAATTCTAAATTACAAAAACCAGAATCTGTAAGCGAGGCTGCAAAGACAGGGTCTGCTAAGGTTAACGTATAAATTTAAGATTTGAGCAAAAGCATCAAAGAAAACTTTGAAGACTTATCATTGACGGCTCAAAATTACATTGAGTCGTCAATTGCGTATTACCGTCTGGACTTTTTTAAGAAAAGTATGAAGGTAGCGATTGATAGTTCACACAAACTGATTCTTGCTTTTTTCCTTTTAATAGCGCTACTTTTTTTAAGTGTTGCTTTAAGTATCTACTTAGGTGACCTTGTAGGAAACCTTGCTTTAGGTTATATTATAGTTGGTCTTTTTTACATTGTAATTACGCTCTTATGTGCAGCTTTTTTAAAGCCTGTACTTAGAAAAATAATTTTAAGAAGAGCGAGTATATCTTATTTTAATGATGATAGCAAAAGATCTGTAGAAGAAGTGGTTAATACGGCACCAACTACAAAAACTGATACTAAAGATGAAGAGTTTGAAAGTTTACACTGATTTCGATCAAATAGATAGAGACCTCCAAATAATGAAATTGGAACGTCAGATTGACTTTGAGAAAATGAAGCTAGACGTAGCTGACGTGAAGAGAAGTTTATCTCCCTCACGTATGGTATCTAAAGCCTGGAACAGCGCAACAGATAGCGTATTGCGATCTGCTCAAAAGATATTAGGATAATACCTAGGAAATTATATGATACTAAAAAACGCCGATCTGGATGGATCGGCGTTTTTGTTTACCATAAGTGATGAGAATTAGACCTCATTGTCATCATAACCAGATGGAGGATCACCTCTTTGAGATCTTGGTTTAGGTTCAATACCTCTATCCTTATTCTCTTTCTTCATTTCTTCTCCTATACGTGCACTAGCGGTAAAGCTGGCGATCATGTTGTTCAACATATCACTACCTGCCTGTGGCGAGTTAGGCAATAAGATCAGGTTAGAATTTGTGTGTTCACCTATTGATTGTAAAGTATCGTAGTGTTGAGTAACGACAATAAGCGCGCTGGCCTCCTGAGAGTTGATACCTACATTGTTCAATACGTCTACAGATTCCTCGAGACCACGAGCGATCTCACGTCGCTGGTCTGCGATACCTTGTCCCTGTAAGCGCTTTGATTCGGCTTCTGCACGTGCTTTTGCGACAATCTTGATACGCTCTGCTTCTGCCTCGTATTCTGCAGCGGTTTTCTCGCGTTCTGAGGCATTAATACGGTTCATAGCTGCCTTAACCTGTACATCAGGATCAATGTCTGTTACAAGTGTTTTAATGATGTCATAACCGTAATCCATCATCGCTTCATTCAATTCACGCTTCACAGCGATTGCGATATCATCTTTTTTCTCAAAAACAAAGTCTAACTTCATTTTAGGAACCTCCGCACGTACCACGTCAAAAACGTAAGCGGTAATCTGATCGTGTGGATTTTGCAATCTGTAAAAAGCGTCGTAAACTTTCTCGCGACGCACCTGAAACTGAACAGAGATTTTAAGTCTTACGAATACGTCATCTTTTGTTTTAGTTTCTACAATGACGTCCAATTGCTGAATCTTCAAGTTGATCCGGCCAGCAACTTTATCAATTAAAGGAACTTTCAATTGAAGTCCAGAACTGCGGATGCTGGTAAATTTTCCAAAACGCTCTATAATAGCAGAGGTTTGTTGTTTCACGGTGAAGAATACACTAAAAAGAAGTACAAGCCCGATCAAAATTATGATCGGTATAATGAATAAGTCCATATTGAGTTATTTGAATTTAGGTTAAGATACGATGGATTAGTCTTAAGTTTACGAACTAAGTTACATTTCATGAAGTCCTACCTGCCCTTTATCTTCCTTGTTTTTGCCTTATTACAAACAAGTGCACAACGGTTTTCTGCAAACATCAATCGTTTAGGAATTGGTGCAGATGCCACGTTTTTACAATTGGAAAGCGATGCCATTCTCAGTCAAACCAGCACGGGTTTTGCCGCATATTTAGAAAGTAGGGGAGAGATGAGCCGCAGCTTTGATGTGATCTATTCCATTGGAATTTTCAACCACAATCTAGAACTGCAAGAGTTTGCTACAGACGAGACCATCGAAACAAATTTGCTAGGGGCTGAGGTCAAATTCCTATTTGCCTTCCGACCGCTAGGTAATGAATACTTGACTATAGAAGCAGGACCCGCATTGATGATCAATGGAGAGTTCAAGATCGATGAAGTAGATCAAAATAAATTTATAGGAAGCGATACGCCAATCGCTATCACAGAATTTGAAAAAACAACACTTATCAATCTCAATGGTGTTGCAGGATTATCTGCTGGAACAAATAACATTCGCCTGACGGCACACTATCATTACGCATTTTTTGATGCGCTCGATGGAATGGATACCACGGATAATGAACTAGAAGGGAAGTTGAGCTATTTAAGCGCTGGTGTTAGAGTCTATTTCTAACCTAATTTTTCAATAGCAAACTGGATACGACGTACCGTTTCTTGTTTACCTATTAAGCTAGCAATTTCAAATACATCAGGACCCATCAAGCTTCCTACTAAGGATAAACGCAATGGCATCATCACTTTACCAAAGCCCATTTCTTGTTCTTTAATCCAGCCTTTTACTGCATCGCTTAAACCTACAGCGCTGTCGTCTTCTGTTTTTTGGATCACTGCGATCATATTATTCATGATATCTGCTGTGTCCTCTTTCCAAGATTTAGAAGCTGCCTTTTCATCAAATTCTATCGGTGCAGTAAAGAAAAAGCCGGCGAGTTCGAACAAATCTTCTACGAACACAGCGCGTTCTTTTACGAGGCCTACGACAATGTTGACAAACTCTTCAGAGCCGTACTCAATGCCTTTGGCTTGTAACGCTTTCGCGAAAGCGGTACCCACCACAGCATCATCCTGTTGCACAAACCATTGCTGTTGGAACCATTTGGTTTTCTCCGGATCAAACTTAGCTCCTGAATTATTCACATGATCCAGTGAAAAAGACTGAACCAATTCATCCAAAGTGAAAATTTCTTGCTCGGTGCCAGGATTCCAACCCAGAAAGGCGAGCATGTTGACAACCGCTTCAGGCAAGTAGCCATCCTCGCGGTAACCGCTGCTTTTCTCACCATTTTCTGGATTCCATTCTAGAGGGAAAACAGGAAAACCCATTTTATCGCCATCACGTTTGCTCAATTTTCCTTTACCGGTAGGCTTTAGAATCAGTGGCAAGTGGGCAAATTTGGGCGCGTCCCAATTCAAACTTTCATACAAAAGAACGTGCAAAGCCATACTAGGCAACCATTCTTCACCGCGTATCACATGGGATATTTTCATCTCATGATCATCCACAATATTAGCCAGGTGATAGGTAGGCATCCCGTCACTTTTGAACAATACTTTGTCGTCTAATAAAGAAGTATCAATCTCAATCCCTTTACGGATTTCATCAAAAATGAAAAGAGTCTTGATCTCAGGTTTGAAACGAATGACATAATCATCCCCACGATCCATGCGTTCTTGAACTTCGCTCTCTGTCAAGGTCAAGGAGTTGGTGAAGTTCAACCGGTTGTGATGGTTGTAGATAAATGTTTCTTTATTGGCTTCTGCGTTCTCTCTTGCGGTAGCAAGCTCTTCAGGCGTATCAAAAGCATAATATGCAGCGCCATTTTCAATAAGTTGGAGTGCGTATTTTTTGTATCGGTTTTTACGCTCGCTTTGACGGTAGGGTCCGTAAACGCCATCTTTCCCTGGTCCTTCATCATAAGGGATGTTGCACCAGTTGAGAGACTCTACGATATAATCTTCTGCACCTTCTACATACCTGTTCTGATCCGTATCCTCTATACGAAGGATGAAGGTTCCGTTGTGCTTCTTGGCAAATAAATAATTAAATAAGGCAGTGCGTACACCACCTATATGTAATGGTCCCGTAGGACTAGGAGCAAATCTTACACGTACATCAGCACTCATATCTTGGTAATTTTTTGAGAGTGCAAAGATAGAATTTGAAATGTGAATAGGCTAAGAAGTTCTGTACTATACCGCCGTCTGTAATTCTACCATTTCTTGTGGAACATGCTTGTTGACAATGGAAAACCACAAAGGCGGTATGGTAGCGATAACCATCATGGTAGGATACCCATATGGCAGTTGCGGGCTTACGTCATGATAATCCAACACTTGGTATTTTTTACTTGCTCTAAAATGGTGATCGCTGTGCCGGGTCAATTCATAAAGTAAAATACGGCCTAAGGCATGATTGGAATTCCAACTGTGGACTTCTCGAACGACTTCATAACGACCAGATTTCTTCTGTTGACGTCTCAAGCCATAGTGCTCTAAATAGTTGATGATCTCTAAAAGAGAGAAACCAACTACAGCCACTGCAAGGGCGAGGCCTGCTGTTGCCCAAGAGAAGTAAAAACCTATTGCGAGTATATACGATAGTTGGATGACGGTGTACCAGAACATATCACTTTTTATGGCAAACCAAGAGCGACCAGCGGCCTTGTTCAACCGTTGCTGTATCGACCAGGCGCTGGTGTATTGTGTGCTCACAGATCGAGCCCAAAACGCATATAAATTCTCATTATAGCGGGCAGATGCAGGGTCGTCAGGAGTAGCAGCCTTCAAATGGTGACCATAATTATGCTCGATATAGAAATGCATATACAGGGAAGGTAACAAAAGCAATTTGCCCAAAAAGCGTTCCCAGGTTTCTTGACGGTGTCCTAATTCGTGTGCGACATTAATCCCATTACTTCCTGCTACGATTCCCAAAGAAAAGATCAGACCAATCACCTCATAGGTTTGAAAAGCAGAATTAGTGTAGGTGTAAAAACCATATATCAAAACTCCAAAAACAATAGGTACGTTGAGCCACAGCAGCACATCAAAAAATTTATTTTTCAATTTGCTTTCTCGTTGCTCTTCGTCCAGATTGGTTTTTAAAGAAGGCATCCAAAGCTCTAGTAAAGGCACTAATCCAAAAACGACCAAAGGAGTCAAGTAAAGCCATACGCCAGCATTGTAAATTCCTAAAAAACAAATGATAGGGACGAGATAAGCGGTAAGGTATTTGAGGTCTTTCATTATCAGAGGTTGTTATGCGTGAATATAGCAAATATCAAATTTTGATTAATCAAGCTTGTTCATCTAAATTATGAGATCTAATCGTTTCAATTTCAATATTTAAACATACTCCTTGTCAGTTGATTATGTCTTATTTAAAACTTATACTTGTTTGATGCTTCTGTCGTGCTAAACCCATTGGATGACCAACTTTCAAATCATACAATCTAAACTCAACAAATTCATCCGTAAATATTACGTGAATGAGTTGATACGTGGCGTGATTTTGTTTTTAGCCATGGGGTTGCTGTATTTTATTTTAGTTGCAGCTATCGAGTATTTCTTCTGGCTCAATAAAGTAGGTCGCACAATTCTGTTTTGGTCCTTTATAGCCGTCGAAGCAGCGCTTCTCATCAAGTTCATCGCAATTCCCATTGCCCGATTGGTAAAGCTATTTTCTGGTATTGACTTTAGGGATGCGAGTGAGATGATAGGAACACACTTTCCAGAAGTTTCTGATAAGTTAGTGAACGTACTTCAGCTTCAGGCAAACGGTGGCGATGATGAGCTGACCTGGGCGAGTATCAATCAAAAGAGCGAAGAGCTCAAACCTATTCCTTTCAGCCTTGCTATAGATTTTAACAAGAACAGACATTATTTGAAATACTTGGCGCTACCTGTGGTGATCATCGCAGCCTTGCTATTTACAGGTAATAACGATGTCATTACTTCCAGTGCGTCGCGCGTTGCAGATTATCAAAATGAATACCTACCACCAGCGCCTTTCAATTTTGAAGTTACAAATGCTCATCTGAACGCCCTCCAAAATCAAAGTTTTGAACTTCAAGTTAAGGTAACAGGAACGAAGCTGCCTGAAAATGCATCCATTCATTACAACGGCCAGCAGTACTTCCTAACACAGCTTAATCCTGGGAATTACACCTTCAAATTTGACCGTCCAACGGAGAACACCTCATTCTATCTAGCAGCAAACGACGTGCGCAGTATCGATTACACCCTGCAGATAGATGCTGTACCAGTGATGCGCAGTTTTGAGTTGGCGCTGGATTATCCTGCTTACACAGGAAAAAAAGATGAAGTTTTGAAAAGTACGGGAAACGCTCTAGTTCCACAGGGGACAAAAATTACTTGGAACGTGGATGCGGCGCAGACGGATTTAGTCCAATTCCGTACAGAGCAACAAAATTATAATTTTAATGAGCTGGATGGTAAGTTCGCTTTCGCGAAAGCGTTTACCCAGAAAACACCTTACACGATAACTACTTCCAATCAAAACGTTAGAGATTATGAAAAGCTAGACTTTACGATTGACGTTATTGTTGATGAGTATCCAGAATTATCATTAGAAATGAAACGCGATTCGCTAGATGAGCGAACCATGTATTTCAAAGGGCAGGCCGCTGATGATTATGGATTAAAACGACTTCAAATGGTGTATTACAAGGATGCTGACCCACTAAAAGTTACTAGTGTTGCTATACCAATAAGCGGAGGTACTTTCGAACAGTTTTTGCAGCAATTTCCAGGCAACCTACAGTTAGAAGCCGGCAATACCTATAGCTTGTATTTTGAAGCCACAGACAATGATGTAATTCACAATTTCAAATCGGTCAAGTCTGAAGTATTTACTTACAACAAACCCACAGCGGACAAGGAACAAGAACTGAAATTGCAACAGCAAAAAGAATCCCTATCTAATCTTGAAAAAGCATTGAAGGAACAAAAGGAACAGCAGAGCGAGATTAAGGAGCTTTCCCGGGATCAAATGGAAAAGGATTCTAGAAGTTTCAACGACAAGAAGAAATTAGACCAAGCTTTAAAGAATCAGCAAAAGCAAGAGCAGCAAATCCGTAAAGAGATTAATAAACTCGAAAATCAGTTAGATAAATCGAATCAGCAGCAGGACGAGCAACAAAAGAAATTACAAGAGCGGTTAAAGGAAACTGCAGAGCAGTCTAAGAAAAACGAAGAGTTGCTTAAGAAGTTAGAAGAGTACCAAGACAAGATTTCTAAAGAAGAGCTGCAAGAGCAACTAGAGAAGACTCAAAAGAACACAAAACAGCAACAGCGTAGCTTGGAGCAATTACTTGAATTAACAAAGCGTTATTATGTCAGCCAAAAGTTTGAGCAACTATCAAAGAAGCTGACAGAACTTGCAGAAAAACAAGAGCAGCAATCGAAAAAAGAAGGTGCAGCAAATCAAGAGCAGGATCAAAAAACCTTGAATGAGGAATACAAAAAATGGGAGCAAGAGCTGAGAGAATTGGAAAAGGAGAATAATGCATTGAAGGACGCGATGGATCTTGAGTTTGACCCGCAAGAATCAGACGAGATCAAGTCAGAACAGCAAAAGGCCAGTGAGAACCTAAAAAAACAAGCTGCTAAAGCGGCACAAGTTCAGCAAAAGAATGCAGCTCAAAAAATGAAACAGCAAGCAGCGAGTATGCAACAAGACATGGCCGCGATGGAGGGTGAGGCAATGGAAGAAGATTTGGAAATGTTACGCCAGATACTGGATAACCTAGTTCTTTTTTCAGAACGCCAGGAGGAGGTTTTGGGAACGGTGAAAAGCATGAACCGCAACAGTCCTAATTTGAGTAAAAGCCTTAAGGTTCAAAAAGATCTGGAATCTGCTTTCAAACACGTGGATGACAGTTTATTTGCCTTGTCTTCAAGAAATGTAGAGATAGGAAAAGACGTCAACGAACAGGTGTTAGAGGTTTATTACAACATGGAGAAATCCCTGGAACAGATTGCAGAGTTGGATTTAAACCGCGGACAGATATCCCAGCAATTTGCATTGAATGGAGCAAACCAATTGGCAGTAATACTTAGTGATTTGCTCGATGCCGCCAACAACCCAAGTGCTTCAGGCAAACCAAATAAGTCAGGACAAGGTGCAGGCTTCCAATTGCCTAATATTATTAAACAGCAAGAAAGCCTCAAAGAGGGCAAAGGTAAGGACGGCAAAGGAGATGACGGTGAAGGTAAGGATGGTCAAAAAGGAAATAAACCAGGACAGTCTGGCCAGCAGGGTTCGCAAGGAGAGAATGGAAAATCTGGTGAAAATGGTCGAGAAGGGCAAGGAGATAAGCCTGCTAGCAAAGGATCATCTTCTAGTGGTGATGGAAATAACAACTCGAAATCTGAAAACGGTAACGGCACAGGTGAAGGGAAGGATGGTGAAAAACAGTCCTATCGCGAAAGCGAAGAAGAGAGCAAACGCATCTATGTTATCTATAAGGAACAACAACAGTTGAGGGATAAACTGGAGAACATGATAATCAAGGAAGGTTTGCAGCAAAAGGTAGACAAGATCACAGATGAAATGAAAGGCGTCGAGCGCAAGCTTTTAGATGAAGGTTTCAATAGGGAAGTCCGAAATCAAATGACAGAAATCATCCATGACTTGATGCAGCTTAAAGACGCCAATTTAGAGCAAGGGGAAGCGGAGCAACGTCAGTCGATATCAAATGAAAAACTGTTTGTAAATCCCTTAGGCTACGATCCTAAGGTGCTGGAACGTTATTTCAACAATAAGGAGATTCTCAATCGACAAGTATTACCTTTGCAGCCGCAATACCGCAGCAAGGTAAAGGAATACTTTAAGACTAATGATTGATTTTGCATACCAGACAAATTTTGAGTTACAGGACCATGTAAACTACATATCTTGGTTGAGGTCTGTAGCAGATTCTCATGATGCCACGATCGTAAATGTAGGGTTCGTCTTTTGTGATGATGAATATGTACTAGAGATGAATCAAAAACACCTGAGTCATGATACTTACACTGATATTATCACCTTTGACTACGGCTCTCAAGATTTGTTGGAGGGTGAAATTTACATCAGTGTTGATAGGGTGAAAGCCAATGCAGATGAATATCAAATTAGTTTTGTAGAAGAGTTAAAACGGGTAATGGCTCATGGGGTATTACACATGATTGGATTTGGCGATCACGATGCGGAAGAAAAATCAGTGATGCGAACGATGGAGGATAAAGCCATTGAATTGTTTCACGTGAAACATTAAGTTATGTTTTTAGAAGAGTACGATGTTATAGTAGTTGGAGCAGGTCATGCGGGCAGCGAGGCATCAGCCTCCGCCGCACAAATGGGTGCGTCTACGCTATTGGTAACAATGAATCTAGCTACGATCGGGCAAATGTCTTGTAATCCTGCCATGGGAGGAATTGCAAAGGGGCAAATTGTTAGAGAGATAGATGCATTAGGCGGCTTGAGTGGAATCGTAAGTGATAAAAGCGCGATCCAATTCAAGATGCTGAATAAATCTAAAGGTCCTGCGATGTGGTCCCCAAGAACTCAAAACGATCGCATGCGATTTGCAGAAGAGTGGAGGTTGCAATTGGAAGCCATCCCAACCCTTGATTTTTATCAAGAAATGGTTTCTGGACTTGTCGTAGAAAACGGAAAAGTCACGGGTGTCAAAACATCTTTAGGACTTACGATTAGAGCAAAATCTGTTGTCCTCACTAACGGTACTTTCTTAAATGGATTGATTCATATAGGAGAGAAGCAATTTGGAGGCGGTAGAGCAGGGGAACGAAATAGCACAGGCATTACAGAACAACTCATCGATTTAGGTTTTGAAGCCGGCCGAATGAAAACAGGAACACCTCCACGCGTCGACGGCCGATCCTTAGATTATTCTAAAATGTCAGTTCAACCTGGAGATATCGAGGTCTCTAAATTTAGCTATACAGATCGTTCTAGCAAGCTTTCGCGACAGCGAGATTGTCATATGACTTATACGAGTCCTTTGGTTCACGATTTATTAAGAGAAGGCTTTGATCGCAGCCCAATGTTCAATGGCAGGATTCAATCTATTGGTCCTAGATATTGCCCGTCGATTGAGGATAAGATCGACCGTTTTGCTGACAAAGACCGTCACCAAATGTTTATTGAGCCAGAAGGCTGGGATACGGTCGAGGTTTATGTAAATGGGTTTAGCACAAGTTTGCCTGAAGATGTTCAATTCAAAGCGCTACGTTCTGTAGTTGGTTTCGAAAAAGTGAAGTTCTTTAGGCCGGGTTATGCGATAGAATATGATTATTTCCCACCTACTCAACTTAAACACACTTTGGAGACTAAATTGGTTGAAAATTTATATTTCGCAGGACAGATTAACGGGACTACCGGTTATGAAGAAGCTGCTTCCCAAGGATTGATGGCAGGTATCAATGCAGTTCGTAAAATTAGAGAAGCGGAGGCCTTTATATTGCGTAGGGATGATGCCTATATTGGGGTGCTGATTGATGATTTGATTACTAAAGGAACTGAGGAGCCTTATCGCATGTTTACCTCTAGAGCAGAGTATCGAACCTTACTTCGTCAAGATAATGCCGATTTAAGACTTACTTCGGTAGCGTATGATCTGGGGATGGTTGGCGAGGATCGTCTAAAAAAAGTAGAACGCAAACAAGAAGAGACGGACAAGATGCTCCAGTTTTTGAGAAATACTAGTTTTGACTATAAGGAAATGAATGTTTTACTGGAGGAAAAGAAATCTGCCGCAGTAATTCAAAATGACAAATTCTTTAAGGTTTTTTCTCGCCCTCAATTAGATCTTGAAGATATTAGACGCTTTGATGAAGTGGAAAAATACATCCATAAACAGAATCTAGATGAAGATATTCTAGAACAAGTAGAGGTTCAAGTGAAGTATTCTGGGTATATAGAAAAAGAAAAAGACAATGCCGATAAATTAAATAGGTTAGAGGATATAAAGATCCCGCCCAACTTTGATTTCAGTCACATTCAATCTATTTCTATTGAAGCTCGACAAAAACTAAAGGCGGTACAGCCGGTTACAATTTCTCAGGCGAGTCGTATTTCTGGTGTTAACCCTAGCGATATTTCTGTTCTATTAGTACATATGGGCCGATAGTTTCACGTGGAACAATGATAAAAGAATCTGATTTATTTATTGAAACTAAAGACTTTTTCCTAACTCAGGAAAACTTTACAATTCATAAAACTTCTGTTCCTGGTGTCTTAAAAACAATACCTCAACCTGAGGATTTGTCACCGTATTATGAAACGACAGATTACCTATCTCATGATGATTCCGACCCATCAATTTTTGCTCGACTGTATCGCTTAGCGCGAAAGTGGAACATCAAGTCAAAATACAAACTCATATCTACTTATGCAGACGATGGAAGTATTTTGGATGTAGGTGCTGGAAATGGAGAGTTAGTTCGATATTTAAAAGAACATCATTTAGACGCTCAAGGTTATGAACCTAGTAAACTTGCAAGAGATGTAGCCTATCGCAAAGGAGTGAATTTATTGGATCACCTTCCTACTAGTAAATCGAATTATTATCAGGTCATTCAAATGTTTCATGTACTGGAACATATTCCAAATCCTGAAAGCATTCTACAAGACTTACACAAAATGTTAGTAGAAGATGGAGTCTTGATAATTGCGTTACCTAATTACAAATCTTGGGACGCGCAATTCTTTAAAAGGTTCTGGGCTGGATACGATGTGCCAAGACACCTATTTCATTTTGAAGAGCAAGGAGTTCGCAATCTAGTTAAAGATCACTTCGAACTTATAAAAACGAGGCCTATGTGGCTGGACAGTTTTTATGTATCCATTTTATCGTGTCGCTACAAAAAATGGCCGATTCCTACTGTTTTAGGTATGGGGCTTGGTTTGGTCTCTAATATCTATGCCATTTTCACTTCACAACCTTCTTCACGCATTTATATTCTCAAAAAACACAATTAAAAGCGATTTGAGACCATTTTGTCATTATCAATAGGTAATCCTTGGGTAAACTCTGTTTACGCCTGAAATAAGCTCTAACAAACTAGAAAACTATAGCGAAATATTATTGATTTTTAATATTCGATAGGAATGCCTGATTGTGTCCAGAATAAGCCCAATACAGACACTAAAAAGTAAACTGCAATTCTAGCAGAGCCAGGATAATCTTTTGCGATGCGTAGACCAAAGAGTAAAATAGCAAATAAAACACTGGAGGAGATAAAGGCATAAACGGCGAGCTCATAATCTTGATTCATCACAATATCCCATATACTCAATCCGGCCAAAGTGCTAACCACAATTTCCAACCCTGAGATTAAAATAATAGCGGGTGTAATTCCTATCGCTAAAAAGGTGCCTTCATACATTTTCCGATAAAATGTCAACGATCCTTTCCAGTCATTGATTTTCTCATATGCAGAAATGAGATAAGTAATCAATAAAAAGGATAAGATAATTACTGGACCAGCATCAGTAAGACTCATGAATTTGAATTTAGAATGGCAAGTATAGGAAGCTTTAATGGAATAGACTGAATTAAAGCTGATTGCAGAGCATTTTATCGATATCTAAGGGTTTTTATGCAAAATCTTGGTCATGCTGATGCTTAGATCGGTAAAAACGATCTTAGAGTTGGCATTACGGTCGATATGCATCAGTGCGGTTTCCAGAATCGTAGTGATATCAAACAACCGGTGTCCATCCACAAATGGTGCAAATTTAGAAATATCAAAATCAGAGCTGGTTTTAAAATAAACAGCGCTGTCTGCTTTATAATTGGTCAACATAGCTTGTCTAAAAAACTCTAGCGCGTACAAAAGAAATCGCTTTTGAACCTCTCGATTCGTTCCCGCTATGGTTTCCGCCCACTGAAGTAACATATTTATGGCACTTGGCTTTCCCTTTGCACTAAAAGCAGCTCTTACCCAGCTTACAAACCATTCTTCAAACTGTTGATCTTCCGTTTGATCTTTTAATAACTTCAATGCTTTTCCATAACTCCCATTGGACTGTCGAGCAGCAAACTGAGCCTCTTGATTACTTACCTGCTCTTGCTTTATAAGAGAGTGTGCGATGTCGCTTGTGGACAATTTAGGAATATGCAAGACTTGGCACCTAGAACGAATGGTATTTATAATCTGATTTTCATCCTCGGTAATTAAAATGAGCACGGTGCCAGTCGGCGGCTCTTCAATGAGTTTCAGCAATTTATTTGACGCTGCAGTATTCATAAACTCTGCACCCCAGATAATACAGACCTTAGCGCCTCCTTCGTAGGACTTTAAACTAAGCTTTCTAGAAATATCAGCTGCTTCGTGCACGCGTATTTCGCAGGACTTCTTTTCAATATCTGCAGCTTGGTACCAGTCTTCCATCGCACCATAAGGTTGTGATTGCATAAAACGACGCCATTCTGCAATAAAATCATCTGATACTGGTTTAGTAGAGGATTGTGGAGTGGAGGCTACAGGGAATGCAAAATGAAGATCTGGATGGGAAAGCTCCGCAACCCTTTTCATATCTTGATTTCCATCCCCATGAGCTAAAATTAATGCAGCATAGTAATGTGCAAGAGCAAGAGCACCACTTCCAGACGGCGCCACAAATAACTGTGCATGGGCAATACGATTATTGGAAACGGTGGTTTGAAGATGTTTCTTCAAATGGTTTAAACCTACAATTTGATCCTCTAGCATAATGCAAATATATGGGCTTGCTTAAGAGGTTGTACCATAACGGTTATATTTGTGTGATTCAATAAAAAAGGAACTTTATGAACATCGATCAAATATCATTTGAAAAGAAAAGAGCACTTATACGAGTGGACTTCAACGTGCCGCTGGATGAAAATAGAAAAGTAACAGACGACACTAGAATTCGCGCTGCAAAAGATACGATCATCCATGTTTTAGAGCATGGAGGTTCTGTAGTATTGATGTCACATTTGGGACGTCCAGATGGCGAAAAAGAACAGAAATACTCTTTAAAGCATGT
The DNA here is from genome assembly GCF_000831385.1 of Nonlabens marinus S1-08. NCBI lineage: Bacteria > Pseudomonadati > Bacteroidota > Flavobacteriia > Flavobacteriales > Flavobacteriaceae > Nonlabens > Nonlabens marinus. The sequence goes on from NZ_AP014548.1 coordinate 858,016, forward strand.
AGTCGATACCGCTTCAGAAATTTTAGGTGTTCAAATTCAGTTTATTGATGACTGTGTAGGAGAGTCTGTGGAGCAAAAATCCAACAATTTGCAGCCTGGAGAAGTTTTACTTTTAGAAAATTTACGATTTTACAAAGAAGAAACTGCTGGCGACGAGGGTTTTGCAAAACAACTGGCTGCCCTAGGCGATGTGTATATCAATGACGCATTTGGTACGGCACATAGAGCACACGCCTCTACAACAGTGGTTGCTCAATATTTTGAAAAGAAAGCTTTTGGAAAATTAATGCTGCGTGAAATCGAGAGTCTGAACAAAGTGTTAGAAACACCTAAAAAGCCTGTCGTTGCTATCTTAGGAGGTGCTAAAGTATCCTCAAAGATCACCGTGATTGAAAATATTCTTGATAAAGTAGACCACCTTATCCTCGCTGGTGGTATGGCTTACACCTTTATCAAAGCGCAAGGAGGAAATATAGGAGATTCTTTAGTGGAAGATGACAAGCAAGAATTAGCCTTAGAACTGATTGAAAAAGCCCAATCCTTAGGTACTCAAATACATTTACCAGTAGATTCCGTAACAGCAGACTCATTTTCTGAAAATGCGACACGAGACATAGCACCTATTGACAACATTCCTGACGGCTGGATGGGTCTCGACATAGGAGAAGAATCTAGAAAAAAGTTTGCAGAGGTGATTCTTAAATGTAAGACCATATTGTGGAATGGACCTGCAGGAGTTTTTGAGATGGAACCCTTTGCCCATGGAACGATTGCACTAGGCGATGCAGTGGCAGAAGCTACATCAACAGGAGCATTTTCCTTAGTTGGTGGTGGAGATTCTGTAAGTGCTGTGAAGCAATTCGGTTTTGAGGATAAAGTAAGCTATGTGTCCACAGGTGGTGGAGCTATGCTTGAAATGCTAGAAGGAAAAACATTACCAGGAATTAAAGCCATTGCCAGTTAAGAGTGGCAGGAAACTTGATCAAACAGCAGCCATGAGAAAACTAAAATTAGGCATTTCGCTTATTATTATTTGTTTCACTTTCACGAGTCAAGCACAAGTAAAAGCACCTTTAGAGTCTTTAAAAAAAGACACTTTGCAAGTAAAAATGCTGGAAGGAGAATTAATCATTGCTCCAGCAACTGCAAGTGATAGTTTAGGGTTGATCAGTTATCCAGAAGTGGATGCATACGATCAGTCCTTTTTAGACCAACTATACAATCACGATGGTTTCGACTACATGTTTGATGACCATGACCTGGATGATGAGGACTTAATGTTAGATCAAACTCTGTCTACAGATACCCTGAAAGCCAGATTGAAACGCATCAATGAAAGCACACCTTTCCAGATTGACTACAACCCTATCTTAGAGCAACTTATAAAGAAAAAGCTAGGATACAAACGGGTAAATTTAGAGCGCATCATGACCTTGAGCGATTACTATTTCCCAATGTTTGAGGAGCAGTTGGACAGATTTGACATCCCATTAGAGATGAAGTATCTAGCCGTTATAGAAAGCGCATTAGATCCTAGAATTAAAAGTAGGGTAGGTGCTACAGGACTGTGGCAATTCATGTTGCCCACAGGTAGATCCATGGGGCTTGAGATTGATTCCTATGTGGATGAGCGCATGGACCCCATAAAAGCGACCATTGCTGCCTGTAAATACCTCAACAAGTTGTATGACATGTATGACGATTGGGACCTGGCGCTAGCAGCCTATAACTCAGGAGCAGGAAATGTGAACAAAGCGATACGTCGCAGTGGTGGTAGCAAGAACTATTGGAACTTGAGGCCATATCTCCCTAGAGAAACGGCAGATTATTTACCACAATTTCAGTCTATTCTGTATTTATACACCTATGCTAAGGAGCATGGCTTCAAGCCGCAACGCACGCCACGCCTTATGATAGCAACAGATACCGTACAGGTTAAGAACAAAATTAGCTTCACTCATATAGCCAAAGCTCTAGATCTGGATGAAGAAACTATTAAGTTCCACAATCCCAGCTATAAGTTAGATATTATTCCGTTGATGAAGGATAAACCCCAGTATTTGAGGCTTCCTTATAAGGAATTGATGGATTTTGTTAGTAATGAGGAAAAGATTTACGCTTTCGCGAAAGCGGAACAAGACGAAATAGAAAAACCTAATCCAGAGCTGTTGAAGCCGCAAACCAGCATTACCTACAGGGTACGCAGCGGTGACTTTTTAGGAAGAATTGCTGAAAAATATGGGGTAACCGTAAGCCAAATCAAGCGATGGAACGGCTTGCGCAGCAGCAACATAAAAATAGGTCAGCGACTAAAAATCATGACTCGAGGGGAAGCTATCGTATCTAGTTCAAAAGCCAAAAGCTATAAAGTGCGCGCAGGCGATAGCCTTTGGGAAATTTCTAAAAAACATGGACTTACCATTAATGAATTGAAAAAATTGAATCCTAATAAGTCTAAGGCCTTGCAACCAGGCATGACTCTTGTATTACAATAACTCTATGAAACATCTTTTCTACCTTCTATTATTTTCTATACTTCTCGTTTCTTGTAATGAGAAATCTGTTGTCATTAATGATAGCGCGGGACGCCTGAATGACATTCTCGTAGTCATCGATAATGAGAGTTGGGACTCTCAAATAGGCGACAGCATTAGAGCTGTGCTAGCGAGACCTATCGATGGTATTGTGCGAGAGGAGCCTATGTTTAGTTTGAACCAGGTGAAGCCACAATCCTTTGAGGGAATGCTCAAAAAATCGCGTAACTATTTATTTATTCAAAGATCGGATAGTGCAGGTGTTTCCATTAGAAAAGACAAATATGCAAGACCACAGCTAGGGGTAATTGTCAGAGGCGCTAATGCAGCTGATATTTCTAGAGTACTAAGCGAGAATGCAGATGAGATCATTACGGTCTTCAACGATAGCGAAGTTGCAGAGAAGCAGCGATTGATAAGCAAAGTAAAACTGAACACAGATCAGATCACAGAGAGATTTGGTATTAAAATCAACGTTCCAACCGCTTATAGATATGCTAAGGTGGAAGATCCAGACTTTACCTGGTTGCGACGCGATATTGTAGAGGGAACGATGGATATCATGATCTATGAAGTTCCTTTAAAAGAAATTACTCGTGATAGCGCCGTTGTCAACGATATTGTGCGCGTAAGAGACTCCGTAGGTGGAATGAAAATCCCTGTTGACGATGGAATCTTTCAAACGGAACCAGCGTTTTCTCCTTTTGTAAATGAGACAGAGATTGATGGAAAATTTGCATTTGAAACTAAGGGAACCTGGGAGGCTAAAAATAAATTCATGGCAGGACCATTTGTCAACTATGCGGTATATAACAAAGAGAAAAACAACTGGCTGATCATAGAAGGTTTTGTATCTGCACCTAATGCGGAGCAGCGCAATTATCTTTTTGAGCTAGAAGCAATACTCAAGAGCATTGAGTTTGCCAAGCCCTAATTGATTGTAGAAATTTAAAAAAGCCCTTAGAAACACAGTTTCTAAGGGCTTTTTCAATGATATCATTCCGCAAATTATTTGCTGGAATCGATGCCTTTATTTGATTTCTCGTCTGCATCTTCTTTAGTGGCGTCCTTAAACTCCTTGATACCACCACCTAGGCCACGCATCAATTCAGGTATCTTTTTACCACCGAAGAGTAAAACTAGCACTAAAACAATGAGGACGACTTGCCACACACCGAACATTCCTAAAATAAAACCAGTTATCATAATGTGATTATTTATTAGATGGCACAAAGATACAATAAGACAATCAACCTCAATACCGCAGCATCATAATGTTTAGATACATCAAACTGGACAATGCGATAGCTTCCATGACGTTTATTTTATATTTGTAGGGAACCCATGGAAAAACCTAAGAAGAAATACAAAAGTAAGTGGAGGCATCAATACCGTATGGTGGTGCTCAACGATGATACTTTTGAAGAGCGTTTTAGCTTAAAGCTCAACCGCATCAACGTTTTTGTGGTCACTGTTGTAAGTGCCGTAATCCTAATCGCTTTAACCACGATATTTATCGCATACACACCAGTACGCGAACTCATTCCTGGTTATTCCAGTAGTGAATTGCGCAATCAGACGGCGGTTCTCATGCAGGAAACCGACTCCTTAAAGCAAAAACTCGCTTTAAACGAGCAGCAGTACCAGCGCATCAAGATGGTGTTAAGTGGAGACATAACTACAGAAGAGTATGCGCGTATAGACAGCGTTGCACAAGTAGAAACATCGCTTTCAATGGATGATTTTGCCCCAAGTAGGGAAGATAGTTTGTTAAGAGAAGAGGTGGCTCGTGAAGACAAATACAATTTTATTGAAGGCGCCAAAGCACGAACTAACTTTGTATTCTTCAAGCCGCTAAAAGGGAGTATTTCAAACGGGTTTAGTGTAAAAGAAAAGCATTTTGCAGTTGATGTCACTGCTGCAACAAATACACCTGTAAAAGCTGCTGCCGCTGGCACCGTAGTTTTTTCAGGCTGGACGGCAGAGACTGGTTACACGATCTTGCTAGAACACGCCTATGGTCTTATAACTGTTTACAAACATTGTGGGACGCTCACAAAAAATCAAAACGATCAAGTACTTGCCGGAGAAGTCATCGCAAGCGTTGGTAATACCGGTGAGTTAACTAACGGTCCACATTTGCATTTTGAACTTTGGAGCGATGGCTATCCTTTGGACCCTACCAATTTTATAAACTTCGAGTAATGTCCATTAAATCTACTGCAGCCCGGGCGTTTGCGGCTTATGTCGACCGTCAGACTAAAAGGTGGTCGCGCCGCCCCATCAAATCGCAACATAAAGTATTTCAAAATTTGCTCAAGGTTGCTGGGAATACCGCTTTCGCGAAAGCGCACTCCTTCAACACCATCAAAACCCATAAAGATTTTGTCAATCAAGTGCCCGTTCGGGACTATGAAGATCTAAAACCTTACATTGATCGAGTAGTGGCGGGCGAAAGTGATATTTTGTGGCCAGGAAAGCCATTATACTTCGCCAAAACATCAGGAACCACAAGCGGTGCGAAGTACATCCCACTCACTAAAGATTCCATGCCAGAGCACATTAAGGCGGCAAGGAATGCCATTCTCAGCTACATATACGAGACTGGCAACTCAAACTTTGTGGATGGTAAAATGATATTCCTACAGGGCAGCCCAGTGTTGGAGGAGCAAAACGGTATACAATTAGGAAGACTTAGTGGTATCGTGGCACATTACGTTCCCGATTATTTGCAGCGCAACCGCATGCCCAGCTGGGAGACCAATTGCATTGAAGACTGGGAGACCAAGGTAGAAGCAGTGATTGATGAAACCCTCCCAGAGAATATGAGCGTGATTTCTGGAATCCCCAGCTGGTTGCAAATGTATTTTGAGCGCATTGTGGCTCGTACTGGCAAGAAAGTAGGCGAGGTATTCCCAGACTTGAGTCTACTCATTTATGGAGGTGTCAACTTTGAACCTTATAAAGCCAAATTTGATGCATTAATAGGCCGTAAAATTGATAGCATCGAGCTTTTTCCTGCCAGTGAAGGATTCTTTGCTTATCAAGACAAACAGTCCGAAAAAGGAATGTTACTTCTTTTAGACGCAGGTATCTTTTATGAATTTATTCCAGCAGATCAATTTCATGAAGAAAACCCACCTAGGCTGACCATAGGCGATGTAGAAATAGGCGTGAATTATGTGATGATTATTTCCACTACCGCAGGACTTTGGGCTTACAACATAGGTGATACGATCGCATTTACCAGCACAAAGCCCTATCGGGTTGTGGTTACTGGACGCATCAAACACTACATCAGCGCCAGCGGCGAGCACGTGATAGGTAAGGAAGTAGAAGAGGCTATGAGAGTTACTGTAGAAAAACATGGATTTATCATCAATGAATTTACAGTGGCGCCGCAATTGGAAACTCCAGCAGGAGAGTTGCCTTATCACGAATGGTTCATTGAAATGGATCAACGGCCAGATGAGCAAAAAATAAAGGAATTCACTGCTGCACTAGATCAAGAAATGCGCCAGCAGAATAGCTATTACGACGACCTGATCAAGGGGAAGGTCTTGCAGCCTTTAAAATTGAGAGTTCTAGAAACTGGTGCGTTTCAACAGTACATGAAAAGTATTGGTAAGCTGGGCGGACAAAACAAATTGCCTAGACTTTCTAACGATCGAAAGATTGCTGGGTTTTTTGAAAATATTTAAAAATGCTTAGAGACGTTGCCTTTGCACTATGTGTATGGGTGGCTATCGCCTCGCTGATTTTTTTGTTGATTTATTATGTAGTTGTTTCTATTGCAAAAGACTTTTTCCAAAAAGACTTAAACAGAAGCCCGTTGCTAGAAATAGTACACATTTTATTACAAGTAGGAATTGCCATAGGCGTCAGTTACTATTTTTTGATGATGGCATAGAACGCCTCAAAGCATGGGTTGCTATTAGACCATCAGTACATTTCCATAACTGACAGTAGAGTATCCTATCTTTGTACAGAAATTACTATTTATGCCCATTATCAACGTAGAGCCTAGAACAAGAGCTCAAGAAAGCACGAACGCCATTGAACGCATGTACATCACCATGCGACATTTGTTCAACCGTGGATTTTACAAGCCTATGGGGGTTAGTGGTGAATCCTTACGAGAGTCTTTACTTACCATTCGTCCAGAAATATATGGTTCTATTGCTGAGGATAAAATAGAATTGAACGGTTTACTTTACGTGATGGACCGCTTGCCTATGGGAATCGAGGAGTGTACCTACATCAATCTTACAAGCGATGAAGGCTATGGCCGGTCCCATTTTAAAGCCATTGTCCCTAAAAAACGCCGCCGCAATTGCTATCGCATCGATCAGCAACAGATGAATATTGAGATCACCCGTGGGAGGTCTGAGATTTATGACATCCTTACCCACCTTACCTTTTTGATGGTGGAATCTCACAAGATCATGAAACGTGTGATTATAGGGGAAAATGGGAACGTCACTAGAGACTGGAAATGTTTAGAAGACGCTATAGAAAAAGAGGAATTGACACAGGAAGAAAAAGAGGTAACGGTCATTCACGTTGCTAATATCCTAGGACGCACTTTTGATGAGGTGATGCAGGTGTATGATGACTTTGCAACACCTAGCAACCCGCATCAGTTTTTGAGTACCATTTACTACTTAGGATTACTGGGGAAACGCGAGATTATGGACGAGCAAAAACGTGTCGTCACTTTTTCTCCGGTGCTTAGAGAACGATTGGGTCATCACATACATGGTGATCGATGGGCACTGCGCATTAAAAAACATTTGATTGAGCACAACTTGTTCGACAGGCCGTTGCACATAATTAGCGCCAACTTACATTCCGTTATGAACTCCATTTACGGGCCTAAGGTATTAGCAACTCAGGTAGCTAAAAATGGCCGTATGGAGACTTTTGCTTCCTTGAGCCATGCCCAAGGCAAGAAAAATAGAGATGCTGTCAAGAAATACGCGTTGCAAAATGGTATGGCAGAACTTCCAGATGCCAGTGGGACTAATATTGATGTGCAGATTTTTGATACGTCTAAAGCTGCATTTGAAAAGATAGATTTTTGTGAAGATCGCTTTCGCGAAAGCGATACAGACCAAAAACCAGTACTCATTGTGATGGATTACGCCTTTGGAGAGCAAGCATATGAAACGCTAGACGAACTGCTGAAGCCTTATAACGATGGTAAAGAAATGCATTTGATGAATATCAAATCCATCAGCATCATGGGAAAAGCCGGTATTCTTGAGGGAGATAAAGGCGACATCATGGTGCCAGACGCTCACGTTTTTGAAGGAACTGCAGATAACTATCCGTTTAAAAACAGGCTTTCCAAAAAAGACTTAGCCACAGAAGGGCTAAGCGTGGTTTCAGGTTCTATGGTAACAGTTTTAGGAACCTCGCTTCAAAATAGAGATGTATTAGAATATTTCTATAATTCCAGTTGGAGAGTCATAGGTCTTGAAATGGAAGGAGCTCATTATCAAAAAGCCATCCAGGCAGCTTCTAAGGTACGCCGCAGCATCAGTAAAAAGGTCAAAGTACGTTATGCCTACTATGCAAGCGATAACCCTCTCAAAACAGGCCATACACTAGCTAGCGGTGGCTTAGGATTGACTGGAGTGAAGCCAGTGTATGTGATTACAGAGAAAATACTGGAGCAAATCCTACATGATAGCGTGGCTAAGACAAAACAAGAAGTACCAGAGTAATCTTGTTTTGCCTATTGCGTTATATTTGAATCGTATACAAAAGGGAATTTATGAATCAACAGCAGGACAACAGTAATCGCGAGGAACAAGAAGTAGATTTAGTTCCTGTTTTTGTATGGATAGGCAACGGCATCAAGAATTTCTTCAATGCTATAGGGGCGTTCTTTAAAGCAATAGGCCACGCGCTGATTCTATTTTTTGTTTTCTTGCAGCGTAATATTCTCTTGATTGGTGCATTTATTGTTGCCGGTCTAGCCCTAGGCTTTTATTTAGATTCCAATACAAAATCCAATTATAGTGCGCAATTGCGAGTGGAGCCCAATTTTAATAGCAGCTCTCAGCTTATATCTAATATCAATTACTACGATGCACTTACTAGCGAGGGAGATTATACCCGTCTAGCAAAAGAGTTGGGCCTTACAGTGGACGAGGCACAGCAAATAAACGGTTTCAGCATAGAGGAAAGTTATAACGATACAGAATTGCTAGAGGAATATGACCGACTAGCGCGCGATGCAGATACTATGGCGTTAGATAATTTCACTTTTGAAGGATTCAAAGAAGCTAAAAGAGAGATGGATTATCAATTCTATGAAATCATAGCTAAAGCAAATAGCAGGGATGTATTAGAAAAGGCAATTCCAAAAATTATCGAGGTAAAAGAGAACTCAGGAATAAAAGCGGCAAGATTATCTTATCTAGAAAATACAGAGTTCAATATCAGCTCTAAGCAATATCAACTGACTGAGATAGATTCCCTGCTGGCCGCTTACCAAAAAATGATAGCCACAAACCAGTCCTCCAGCGGTAACACCAATTTGTTCGTAGGAGACCAGAGATCTTCCGATAATTTGGCAACTCTATTTTTTCAAAAGCAAGAATTATTAGAGGATCTACAAGATTTGAGAGAAGACAAATACGGTTCAGAAAACACGGTAAACATAGTTTCAGAATATGTGGTAAGAGGTAGTGTCAAAGAAGAGCACACAAAGCTCAAATTAGTCATTTTATTCTTTGTTTTAGGAATTTTAGTTGCTGCTATTCCCGCCGTTTGGAGATTTCTCAAGAGTTACCCGAACACTTCAAAATAGTCATCATTGAAAAAGATACTGATTGTTGGAGCTGGTGGTATGCTGGGAACCAGTATAGCCACTGCTTTTCAAGATAGTAATACAATCTGCCTTGACAGGAACGATCTAGATATTACCTGCTATTCTAAAGTCAGACATCAACTTTACAAACATAGACCAGAGTACGTCATCAATTGTGCTGCCTATACCGCAGTAGATCAAGCGGAATCCGAGCCACTAGAAGCATTTAAGATCAATGCCAGTGCTGTGGGAATGCTAGCAGCTCTCGTAAAGCAGGTAGGAGCCACGCTCATACACTTTTCCACAGACTATGTTTTTGATGGCACCGCAGTAAGCCCCTATAAACCTACAGATCTAACAAACCCTCTCAACACCTATGGCAGCAGTAAGCTGCAGGGAGAACAAGCGATACAGCGAACAGGTGTGAAGCATTACATATTTCGAATATCATGGTTGTATGCGCCGCATGGCAAGAATTTCTTCCGCTGGGTGATGGAGAATGACTTGGAAGAAATGAAAGTGGTAGACAATCAGACGGGTTGCCCCACTAGCGCAGTAGACCTTGCAGACTTTATTACTCACGTGGTGTATAAGGACCCAGAGCACTATGGAATCTATCATTTTTGCAACAAGGGTAGTATGACATGGTTCGCTTTCGCGAAAGCGATATTAGCACATGCAGGATTGCAAAGAAAGATTACTCCAGTAAGTGAATTTCCAACGGTGGCTAAACGGCCTGAATATAGTGTTTTGGATAGCTCTATGACGGAAGTACAATTCGGTTATGAAATTACTAGAGTATCAGAGGCGATTGAAAAAACATTTACCGCCTACACAGAACAATTATAGACTCGCGAATTTAATTCAACCGATTCTAATTTTAAATTTGATTTCTCGAATTGTTTGATCCTAAGTATACCTAAGATACATCTATCATAGCGTTCAAATTAAACGTATTTTCATCTCCTGAAAAGAACTTTATCTATGAGTCAGAAGTTGACTAAAGCTATTTATAACGCGATCCCATTTAAAAGACCCGTATTTGAAGTTATCAAGCGAAATTTCGATTTACCTAGAAGCATTTATCATTATTTGAGATTTGTTGGGGAGTTTGAGGTCCAGGTGGAAAAAGGACGCTCCTTTACCATTATGAATCATGCCATGCAATTGGAAAATGATGTGTACTGGAAAGGAATCGAGGGCGGATGGGAGCACACATCTATGTCTATATGGAAAGCTCTAAGTGAGGATGCACAAATAATCATGGACGTGGGTGCAAATACAGGAATCTATAGTTTAGTTTCTAAAACCATGAACCCAACGGCCCAAGTTCATGCGTTTGAGCCTGTGGATCGCGTTTTTGAAAAGCTAATTCTCAATCAAGATTTAAATAACTTTGACACCTTTTGTAATAAGGAGGCGCTTTCAAATTATGATGGTGAAGCAGTGATCTATGATAAAAATACGGATCATGTATACTCTGTTACTGTTAATGAGGATAGAAGCGATAATCCCAATAGCTCTATCCCCACGACCATTACTACCAAGAGACTGGACACTTACATTCTAGAGCAAAATATAGATCAAATCGACCTCATGAAAATTGACGTAGAAGCTCATGAGCCTGAGGTTCTACAAGGCATGGGCAAATATTTGAAGGAATTTATGCCTACAATGCTTATAGAGATTTTAGAAGATCACATAGGTGCACAAGTGGAAGATGCTATTAGGGAAGCCCCCTATTTGTTTTTTCAGATTGACGAAAAAACTGGGATGAAGAGGGCGAAGTCCTTGAAAAAAGCTGATTCTTGGAATTACCTATTGTGTAGTGAAGAGACTGCTCTGAAACTAGCATCTTTTATCGTAGATTAAACCGGGTGTCAAACCTCAAGAACAAATTCCATCTAAGCGATGAGCAAGTATGACCGCGCCTATAATTCTATTGTCCCTATAGTACAAGGTTTGTTTAATAGAGAATCTAAGATCTGGCTATTATTCTGGCGAACTGCCGGCGCTGCCATGTTTTTCATACTCACAATTATAATGACAAACAGCTTAAGTAAAGAGGTTTTTGGAGCTTTTGAGTATGGTCGATCTAGTCTTATGCTTCTGGGGTCTATTATCCTATTCGGTACAGATCGTTCTATTTTACAATTTTTTGGACGATTGGAAAGTCAAAAATCAGGAGGAGATATTTTTCTGGTATATCGAAAAATGGTACTGATGGTGTTTAGCTTTTGTACTGTATTGCTGGTTATTTACTTCATTGTCCCTGAGTCTATTTGGATAAAGGCTTTTGCAGATTACGAAGGCTATTTAATCATTTTAAAGGTTGTTCTCTTTGTGTTCTTTTATTCGATTACCGTTTTAAATACAGAATATTTTAGAGTACTCAATAAGATGGTTCTTTCAGAGCTTTTTAGAGGAGTTTTTAAGTACTCGCCACTAGCCGTCATTGTTCTTTATATAATGATTACTCAGAATTATCAGTACCTGTTTGAATTATACCTCTTAGGCTTTGTAGTGCTTTCCGTAATAACTACAGCACTGGTGTTATGGTTGAAGCACCCACTTTCTAGAAAAGCTAAAATCAGCACTAATGAAATATTGAAAAAGTCATATCCTATGGCTATTTCTGGTCTTGGTTTTATGCTGCTTACCACCATTGACATCTATTTTTTAAAGCAATACACGGGTCTCGAACAAATTGCGATATATGCTGTTCCAGTAAAGATTACTATGTTGCTGGCGATGGTTATTACGACCTTTCAAGCTGCTGTCTCTACAGAAATATCCACCCTTTTTTACAAAAAAGAAATGGACGTGTTGCAAATGAGATTGAGACGCATAACAAACATCATTTTTCTCATAACGCTGCCACTGCTGATCGGGACTTATCTATTCGGCGATATTCTCTTGGGTTTTTTTGGGAGCTCTTTTACGGAAGGGAAAACAGCACTTGATATTCTGCTTATTGGTTTTCTTTTCAGCACCTTCAGTTCATTAAGTCCTTCATATCTTAACATGACAGGTAGAGAGAAGGTTTTACAAGTAATAATTTTAATTACTGTGCTTATCAATTTGATTCTCAATCTAATATTGATACCTTCTTATGGTATTGTTGGTGCCGCGGCGGCATCTTCGCTAAGCATGGCGTTCTGGACGGTAGTATCCTTGATATATTCTTATAAGAAAGATAGAATTAAGCTGTTTGTACACTTTTAGAAACAATTTTCACCTCTTAAAATTAGGTGTCTACCTTACAGACTCTAGCAATCTGACATATATTTCACCAATTTTTTTTATAGAGAAATCCTTGGCTCTATTGATGATTTCTTCCCTAGAATAATTCTCTGGATGATGCAATACCTTTAAAATTGCAGCGGATAACGCTTCAGGATTTTGCATTTCACAAAGCTCTCCGATAGTAGGTTTATTGATAATAAAATTAGGTCCCCCAGGACAGTCAGTACTTACTACTGGAATTCCGTAGGACATAGCTTCAACGATTACGTTTCCAAACCCTTCAAAGTCTGAGCTCAATATAAACGCTTCTGCATTGCTATAATATCTAGATGTGTCCTCAACAAATCCCATAAAAATTACTCTATCAGTCAACCCTAAGGACTTTGTTCGTCGCTCAAGAGCTCCGCGTAAAGTTCCCTCTCCCAAAATGATGAGCTTAATGGTCTTATTTGTTAAGCAAACTTTGTAAAACGCATCAATCATTAATGATTGATTCTTTTGACTTTCTAATCTCCCTACTGTTAGAAGGTATGGAAAATCAAAATCTAGAGGTTTAATGTTTGTGTTTTCTTGAAAAGTGGGGTTTCCAATTATATGTACAGGCAGACTGTCATTCCCTACAAATCTTTTGTATGAAGCAGCGGTGTCTGGAGAGTTTGCAATTAAGTTTTGCGCATTTTTAAAAGCTGTTTTAAGCACAGGTCGCAGAAAAAACGGTAAGGTCGATTTACGATATATGTTTGCCATACTCAAAATGAGCTTAGTGCGATGAGCTACCTTTTTGTGAGCAAAATAAGCGATCATGTTTGACTCATGGACGGTGGCTAGAAGATAATCAGGCTGTTCTTTTTTGAGTAACTTGCATAAGGCAACGTAAGATTTCAAAATCCTTATCACCCTATTTATTGTTCTTATACTGGAATATTTAGTCCCAGCAACGGGTTTATTGATGACTCTTTTATCTAAAAGATTAAGGAATGAATCGCCGTAGGCATAAAATAATACTACATCAAAACCATTACTTACAAAGTAGTTAGAGAGATTCACAAAAACCATTTCTGCTCCTCCACCTCCTAGTAATGGAACAAATAATACTATCTTTCTTTTGTTGCTCTCCGTGGCCATGAATTGTTACCTTGATTTTGATTTGAAATTTAGTTAGAATCTTAATCATTAAGTTTGCGAGGATACAATCAATTGTACTTATACGTATACTGTTGCATGAGATATTTTCTAACAAAAACGATAAGGCGGGAAACTTTCAACCCAGGATTTTTGGGGTTTTTCATAAACCCTTACTTTTTTATTAGAAGAGGTTTATATAAAGGAATAGAAAAAAATGCAAATGCTTTATCAGGAACACTTTTAGATTTTGGTTGTGGGAGCAAGCCATATAGAAAGCTCTTTAATGTCAATGAGTATGTAGGGCTCGATATTAAAGAAAGCGGTAATCACAAAACCAATAAAGAAGTAGATGTTTATTACGACGGTATAACGATACCTTTTGATTCCCATGTTTTTGACAGTATTTTCTCAAGCGAAGTCTTTGAACACGTGTTCAATCTAGATGAGGTAATGAAAGAAATCAACCGAGTTTGCAAAATGGAAGGAAAGTTATTAATAACGGTTCCTTTTGTCTGGGATGAGCATGAGATACCGTATGACTTTGGCCGATATACTTCTTATGGAATCAAACATGTTTTAGAAAAAAATGGTTTTGAGGTTTTGAATCTTGAAAAGTCGACAACATTTGTTCAAACGATTTTTCAACTGTGGAATTCCTATCTATTCCAAAACGTTCTCAGCAATAAAATCTTAAAAGCCATTTTCACACCTATTTTATTGCCGCCGTTTACATTATTAGGGATTATTTTAAACGTGATCCTTCCTAAAAACAAAGACTTATACCACAATAATATTGTACTTGCCCAGAAGGTAAATGACATTTCTTAATTGACTCGCACTTATAGAAGTTTTAAAATTCTATTCTATAGAAAAGCAAATGATAACCAGTTTTTACAATAAAAATACACTACTATTTATTTCAATTGGGGTAGCGGTAACCCTAATAGGAATGCTGAGTTCCTTCTATCTGCCAGCACGGTTCCTTGCAGATGCTGGAACCATTGTATCTGATCAATACAACGAGATAGGATGGCTGGGATCCTATCCTTTCTCTATAGGATTCTATCAAAAAACGGGTTTGAGTGATCTGGACTATAGTCTCGTGGGGCTAATTCAGGTTCCCATCCTTTTCTATATCATTGGTAAGCTAGGGATTCCTGATGTGTTTGCAAGGTTCACCCTTAGAAATGGAATCGTGTGGATTAATTTATTGCTTATCGCATTTTTCGTATCCTATCCATCAAAAGAGTTTATCAATATTCTTTACCTAGGCATTATAGCACTGGTATTGATATCCCCTATGAGTCTTAGAAAAAAGATACTTATTTCCACACTGCTATTTGCTTTTTTTAGTTGGTTTTTCAGACCGTATTATATTTTAGTTCCCATCATCGCTGGTTGTATTTATGTTGTGAATATTGTGTCTATTAGAAATAAGGCTATCTCAAATATTGTCATAGGACTTCTATTCACCGCTTTTATTTCCTTTTCTTATGGAGCCGTTAAAGGCGAGTTCATGACGGAAAGTTCTCGAGAAAACCTCAACGAAATGAGGCTTGAAAAAGGGGATCAGGATGCTGATACCATGATTGTATCTCCAGTTCCAGCAGATACCGTTTATGGAGAATCCATATCTATTTTATACGGTTTTTTCACAGTGAACATTCCTTTGAACGGCTTGCGATTTTGGTATAAACCACAGGTAATAGCCTTTCTCTTATTACAACTGATCACGTTCTACGTGCTTTTTGTTTACTATGGCCGGGTATTAAAAAACAGGAAGTTTTCCCATGAGCAGTGGGTGTTGAACCTGCTTTTCGCTTATTTCATATTACAAGGTGTTTTTGAGCCAGACCTAGGTAGTGCCATACGTCACAAGATTGGAGTAATCCCGTTATTATGGCTAGCGATGTATTATGATCAAAACCTAATCAAGCGACCTAAGCTCACGAGAAAATATATATTTAAACGTAGTTGATATGAAAGACAGCGTTAAGACTAGAGGTTACTATGAGATACTAATTGCTGTTCTAGCGAGCATACTTGTTTTTCCTAAACCAGCGACAATTGCCATTCTGATATTCGTTGTGGTCAGCTTGTTTTATTATCACAATATAAAGTGGACTCGAGTAGCGATATGGTCCATTGTCATAATCGCTTTGCCTTTTGTGCTGGATTTAATATTCCTTTGGAATAATGATGTATTGGGTGAGGGCTTAAAGCACATGGAGAAACGTTTATCCATGGCTGTATTCCCTATACTGATTTTATCCCAAAGGCAAGATTTCAACCTGTTGCGTATCTTAAAGATTTACTCTACGATTTTCACCATACTTCTAACCGTGCTGTTTGCGAGGTATGCTATAGTTGAGTCAGCCTTATTTTACAAATACCTTAATGGTATTCATTTATGGGAAATGGGCTATGCATTTGCTAACAGTATGGGATTGCATGCTCCAGCGGTAAATATGCATGTAGCATTTTTGGTACTGGTGCATACCTACTTAATTGCTTGTTGTTGGAAAAGGATGACTTTGCGTCTGCGTATTCTCAGGATCATTCTATGGTGTATATCCGTATTTATGTTGCTCTATCTCAATACAAGAATTGCAGTAGGTATTGCCTTAGTGGGCATTCTGGTCATAATTTTTCTGGAATTATCCCGCCAGGTAAACATCCGCTCATTAATTATTTCTACAAGTATTGCTGCTTTGTTATTGATTTTTATTGTTTTCGCTTTCGCGAAAGCGAACCCATACATGCTAGAGAAATACACAACGAAAACGTTTAAAAACATTGATATGGTGGGGAGGCTGGATGAATTTGACGATCCAGAAGGAGAGGTGTTTACCAGTTTTGTTACCCGATTAAGCATTTGGAAAACAGCATGGGATAGAGCTCAAGACAATTTGTGGATAGGCGTGGGTGCCGCTGATGGGAAAAAAGAGTTGAGTCAGGCATATGTTGACACAAATCAGGCTTTTCTTGCCAAATACAAGTTTCCAACACACAATCAATATTTGGACTTTTTACTAAAGTTTGGAATACTAGGGCTCTTTGCAGTGGTTATTTATATGTTTCACATACTGTGGCTCGCATTGAAACTTAAGAACAGCTTGGTTTTTATGTTTTTTATCTTATTTCTCGTCTCAAATCTCACGGATGATTTCTTGATTCGCTTTGATGGTATTGCTTTTAGCGCATTGTGGATCAGTATTTTTGCTTCTCAATACTGGAAAGATCGTGCAGATACAAATCTACTAACTGCTTGAAATTCTTATTACAGTCGTAAAGCTCTAAAACACGCTTTCTCCCTGCGGCACCCATCGTTTTTCGCGTCTGTAAATCTCTAAGCATTGAGATGAACTTAACATAGTCGTAGTTCTGATCAACTAAGAAACCTGTCTTTCCATGCTCTACAAGGTCCTTATTTCCTATAATATTTGATGCAATTACTGGAAGACCCATCGCCATGGCCTCAATAACAGCTATGGGCAGACCTTCCCATAAAGAGGTCTGGATGTAAACGTCTAATTGCTTAAGTAAGGGAATTGCCTCGTTTTTATCTACAAACCAGCCGGTGACTTCAATATTAGGCGCAGTAATTTTATGTTTTAGGTTTCCAGATCCTATCCATAAAAAGGATTCTTGACGGGACTGCAGTGCAATTTCATTGAATGTAGTGGGATCCTTTTGAAAGCTGATTCTTCCTAATGTTCCTAATTTCAAAGAATTATTATTTGAATGTTGTTTCGAGCTATCAAACTGGTCCATACGTATACCATTCCTTATCAATTGTGCGGAAGCATTCATTTTTACTGCAAGCCCCCATTCTGTATCACCACATGCGATAGTCTTGGTTCTAGAAAACCTAGCAAACAAAAATTCAATATTTTTATAAAAACGCCTTTTCAAAGTTGAGATGTCCTGACGTAAGAAGGAATAGCCATGTGGCGTATAATAAGTGGGCTTTTTGAATTTGCAAACCATAATAGCAATCTTTCCCAGGATTCCTGCCTTGCTGCTGTGCAGGTGGATCACATCTGGGTTCACTTGACTGATCAGCTTACTTATTTGTTTCACTCCATTGAAATCTGACCTTAAAGAAATTTCTTTTTTAAGATCTAATAAGACTAACTCGACGTTTGCATGGAAGTCTTGTGCGACTTTTTCAGGATCAATTTCATCTCTCTTGTTGCTATAAGCAATCACTAATTTAATTCTTGAATCCTGACCTAATACATGCGATAAATCTGTAAAATAGCTGTAAACACCACCGCCTAATGCCTCGACCACATGTAAAACGACGGTTTTATTTTTTGAAATCATAGATGATGTAAAGGTATAACTACCGTTTGTTTACCGTACTCAATTTCTCCATCTTCGCATTGATAATTATGGAAGCGGGAAAAATAATTAGATTGTCTTATGTAGATAAATCGCCCATGTACGGGTTGTTTCTATTATTTGCAATGCCCGTGATCCCGCATTTTGTTTCCAGCGTCTTAATTTTTTTGTTTTTAGCAAGCAGCTTCGTCTCTTATGTGAAAAGGAAAAATAAAACTTTCTTGACCAGTTTTTATTTTTTGAGTACGACTTTGTTTTTTGTTTACCTGCTAAGTCTAACCTATTCGGAAAATCTCGAGTATGCGATTAAAAAAATAAGCACTGCATTACCATTAATTGCAATACCGCTCGCATTTTCCTTCTTCTCTACTGAACAATTAAATTTTTGTAGAACCCATTTAAAGGATTATTTAAAAACCTACATAGCTGCAGTAGGCTTGTTGATTGGGATTTCTACGGTTCAACTCTTAGCAGATCACACTCTGGTAGAATTATTCAATGCACCAAGAGGATTTTATCACTCCTTAAAACTCTTGTATGGCATGGATAGTTTGTATTTAAGCTATCATCTCTCCATTGCAGTTTTGTTTGCCACCTACCTTTTTTATATTTCAAAAAAGTTTTGGAAAGCTATAGTGGCTTTTATCATTTTAGCATCTCTATTTATAATCTTACTTTATTTAGGGTTTAAGGCAGGTCTCATAGCTAGTATCTTGAGCTTTGGAATAATATCCATTCTGACTAACAAATGGAAGTTATGGATTTTATTCGCCTCAATGTTGACCCTATTGATTGCTACAATAATATTCTCACCTAAAATTGCAGACCGCTTTTCAGAGTTACTGATTGTCAAAAATGAAGCCTCAATACGTAACACTAGTACTGTTAGGTCTGACGTAAATCAATGCACATTTCTATTGCTTCCGGAAGCTGGTTTTATAGGATATGGAATAGGTGACGGAAAGGCAGAGCTTCAGGAATGCTTATCCACAGTCAATAAAGATTTGGCAAACCGATCTTACAATACACATAATCAATATTTTAGTATCATAGTAAATGTAGGATTTATTGGCTTGACTTTGTTTCTAGGCTCCCTATTCATTTTGTCCATTATTTCATTAAATGTCAAGAATCATTTAGCAATTACCCTTGCAATTCTATTTGCGGTCTGGATGCTTGCAGAAAATATTTTGGAACGGCAAGGTGGGATTATGTACTTTTCATTATTCACAAGCTTTTTGTTTGTAATTAACTTTAAAACCACACGTAAATTACCGCTTTTATTATCTCATGAAAAAATAATGGAAGCCATCAATAAATAAGTTGAAAGCTTGGTTTTTCTTTCAACGTATCTTTGCAAAAGGCGCTTAATACAGTACCAAAATGAAAAAAAGAGTACTTATCACTGGAGCAGCGGGCTTCTTAGGATCTCACCTATGTGATCGATTCATTAAAGAAGGATACCATGTCATAGGAATGGACAATCTGATTACTGGTGATCTAAAAAACATTGAGCATTTATTCCCTCATGAAGGCTTTGAATTTCATCATCATGATGTTTCAAAATATGTGCATGTTTCTGGGGGGTTGGATTACATCTTGCATTTCGCTTCACCTGCTAGTCCTATTGACTATTTGAAAATCCCTATACAGACGCTCAAGGTAGGTTCTCTAGGAACTCATAATTTATTAGGTCTAGCAATGGCTAAAAAAGCCAGGTTGCTCATTGCATCTACTTCAGAAGTCTATGGAGACCCTTTAGTTCACCCGCAAACGGAAGAATATTATGGAAACGTCAATACCATAGGCCCACGAGGTGTATATGACGAGGCTAAACGATTCCAGGAATCGATGACGATGGCCTACCACAGGTACCATGGGCTTGAAACTAGGATAGTTCGTATCTTTAATACATACGGTCCACGTATGCGTTTAAACGATGGTCGGGTCATTCCCGCATTTATGGGGCAAGCCTTGAGAGGTGAGGATATAACGATATTTGGTGATGGTTCTCAAACTAGATCCTTCTGCTATGTGGACGATCAGGTAGAAGGAATATATAGATTGCTATTAAGTGATTATTCAGATCCAGTGAATATTGGGAACCCACATGAGATTTCTATCAAAGACTTTGCTCAAGAAATCATAGATTTGACAGGAACCGACCAAAAGGTAGTATATCAATCACTACCACAGGACGACCCCATGCAACGCCAACCAGATATTTCTAGAGCTAGAGAAGTTCTAGGGTGGGAGCCTAAAGTTGGGCGTAAAGAAGGCATGAAGTTAACCTATGACTACTTTAAACAGCTGTCTCCAGAAGAACTGAAAAAAAGTGAGCACAAAGACTTTAGCGAACACAGCAGAAGATAGCATCAGCTATCGCGATGGAAGGTATTCCAGTCTTATCAGACCCATTTCTTATGTGTTTGATCTGGCGATTATTATCTATAGTACCGCTTTTTTCTTTAAGCAAACTTTTGACACACTTTCCTTTTCCATTTTTATAGGAATTTGCTGGATCGTAGTGTCTATGCAATTAGGTTTTTATCAAATTCATAGAAACACAAAGCTTTCCACACTCATAAGCAAGTTGTTCAAGCAATTAGTGTTTTTCATACTAGTTGTTTTTGCGTTTTTCGGGTACTATTATCAGATTGATAGCACAAGTGGCTATGTTTTCAAATACATAGGTGTGGTGTTTACCACCATTGCCCTAGTTAAAATCACGGTGTACTACATCTTCAAAAATTACCGCAGCTATCTAGGCGGTAACTTCCGCAATATTGTTTTGATAGGAGAAAACAAGGAAACCATGGAACTCAAAAGTTTTTTTGAGACGCATCCAGACTATGGTTATCGCTTGCAAAATATTTTTGACGTCAAATCACCTAATTACAGTCTAGATCAGATCAAACAGTTCATTGTAGAAAACAATATAGATGAGATTTTCTGCTCAGTTAAGGAACTGGACAACGATGCCTTATTAGAACTGACAGACTATGCAGACAATAACCTGCGCACTTTAAAATTTTTACCCAACCCAGACACCATTCTTTCTAAACACCTCAAGTACGATTATTACGGGAAGACCCCAATCTTGTCTTTGCGGGAGATTCCACTAGACGATCCAGTGAATCAGCTGGCTAAACGTTCCTTTGATATCGCATTTTCATTATTGGTTATCGTTGGATTGCTTTCCTGGCTCACACCCATCCTAGCCTTGTTGATCAAATTAGAAACTAAGGGTCCCGTATTCTTCAAACAAGAACGCAATGGACTGGATTATAAAGAATTCGAGTGTTATAAGTTTCGCTCCATGGTCATTAATAAAACAGCTCACTTGCATCAGGTGTCCAGGAACGATTTAAGGATTACCAATGTTGGTAAATTTTTACGCAAGACCAGCCTTGATGAGCTACCGCAATTTTACAATGTGCTCAAGGGCGACATGAGCGTGGTAGGACCGCGCCCTCATATGGTAAGCCACACGCACATGTATGCTGAGCGCATCGATAAATTTATGGTGCGACACTTTGTAAAACCAGGTATTACAGGATTGGCCCAGGTAAGTGGTTATCGTGGTGAGGTGGAGACTGAAGAGGATATCGTGGGCCGCGTGCGCAACGATATTTATTACATAGAGAATTGGAGTACATTGATGGATCTGCGCATTATCTTTAAAACCGCTCTCAACGTATTCACCGGTGAGGAAAAAGCGTACTAGATGGATCTCGTTTCTGTCATAGCTCCAGTTTACAACAACCACAGGACACTTAAGGAAACGCTGGACAGCATCGTGCAACAAGACTATCGGCCTCTAGAAATCGTCATCGTGGACGATGCGAGTGATGATGAGAGTTTCGCTTTCGCGAAAGCGTATTCCCTACAATACCAACAACACGACACCAAATTCATCCTTCACCAAAACTTGAAGAACAGCGGCGCCGGCGTCACCCGAAATAAAGCATTAGGGCTTGCCACAGGCCGTTACATGGCTTTTCTAGATGCTGACGACATATGGAAGCCAGAAAAGTTAACTAAGCAAATAAACGCTTTAAAACTTAGTGGCAAATCAGTTTGTTACTCGGCTTACGAGATATTTGAAGAAGACTATTTAAAACCTATAGCTATTCATAATGTTTTTCCAGAATTAACTTTTGAAAAACTCCACAAAACCAATTACCTAGGGAATCTCACGGGAATCTACGACGCGTCTTTAATAGGAAAAGTGAAGATCAGTTCCATTCGTAAACGACAAGATTGGGCAATGTGGCTAGACGTGCTCAAAATAGCGGGACCAGCAGTTGGGATTCAAGAACCACTAGCAAGTTACCGACTGGGAGCAGGATTATCTGCCTCAAAGCTGGATTTGATTAAATATAATTACTCCGTGTATCGCACGCACTTAGGCTACAGCATCTTCAAAAGCTGCTGGTATATGACTCTTTTTTTCTATGAGCAGTTTTTTATTAAGAATGCCATGAGGAAAACTATTTAAACCTCATCTACCTCAGTCACAAACTGCTTCAATTTGCCACGTTTGCTGCGATCCAGTTGATCTAGCTTTTCAAATGCTACCACAATTGATGCATCCGCATAATCTGCCATGGCGTTTTGAATCTGTCGCTGTTCTTTTTGTGTGAGCTCAGCTTTAGCAACATATTGTATTTGAAATAGCAACGGCTCTTTTTGAACAATCACAAATTCAGTGACTGTACTTTGATCATTGATTACGCTTTTTGTTACATAATAAAATGTCAATCCGGGAATCACTTTTCCATTGGGAAGCCGAGCGATGTCGCTGGTTCTGCCTTGTAGTTGCTGGAGGACTTGCTTACCGTTTTCAACGCTAATACTTCCCAGATCACCTATTTCATAGCGTATAAATGGATGCGCTTTGTTAAACAAATCGGTGATTAAAATTCTGCCGATGCTTCCATTTTCTAAGGGTTGATTAGCGTCATTCACTACTTCAACAAACAATGTTGAAGTGTTTACAACGAATTGTCCTTCCTGATTTTGTAAAGCAATCAGTCCAGTCTCGCTGCTGCCGTATTCATTGATCACGTTAACGCCCACCACTTTTTCCAGCAAATTGCGGTCGTCATCAAATAGCATTTCGCTGGTAACGATACAGGCTTTAAGCGTGGGACAAACTTCTTTCAGAATTATATTATGGGCTTGACAGTATTTGGCAAACAATACTATACTGCTGGTATACCCATTGATGTAATCGTATTTATTCTTGCGAAAATTTTCGAGGTAACCTTCCAAAACAACATTACTCATATCAAAAATGGGAAACCTGTGCCGATTGCCCACAAAATCTTTGAATTGCTCTTTCACCCTGCCTAAACCTTTTGAGGGAATTCCGTAAAATCGAGCTTCTAGGGAATGATCTAGGTCAATAGATTGTTGTTGGTACGCTTGATCAAAAGTCGCCCAAGTCATGGCGTGGCAAAATTTATCCTTAGCATAAGAAAAAGGATGCCCGCTGGAACCGCTGGTTTTGCCTTTATGAACATTTCTAACGGTATACCCTTTACTCAATCGCTGGTGCAGTGGTTGTTGCAAATCAGATTTAGTGAGAATGGGCAAATCGTTCCAGCCAATTGTTTTGTCAGGGACATGAGTATTGTAGAAAGCGTTGAATTTGAAATGGTGCTCTAGAATCTCCTGGCGTTGCTGTAATAAGCGTTCAACACTCCAGCGGGAAACATCATCAAGCAGCTGTGTGGCCTTCTTTAAATCATAGCCTTGCCATTGCAGGGATTTTCTAAAATAGGGTAGTGGCATTTAAACTGAGATTGAGCGTCCATAGCAAAGTAAAACTTTTATTTTTGCTTTCTCAATAACCATCCTATGAACGTATTGATTTTAGGTAGCGGCGGCCGCGAGCATGCTTTTGCCAGATCCATTGCTAGCAGTCCATTACTTAACGACTTGTATGTTGCCCCTGGTAATGCAGGCACAGCAACTATAGCAACTAATCTACCAGTTGGAGTTACTGACTTCCAGGAAATTAAACGGACGGTAATAGAAAAGGAAATCACAATGCTTGTCGTGGGGCCAGAAGCGCCATTAGTAGAAGGGATCTATGATTTTTTCCAAGAAGATGGGGAACTCAGCCATGTGAACGTGATTGGGCCGTCAAAAGAAGGCGCCGTACTAGAAGGATCAAAAGAATTCGCTAAAGAGTTCATGATGCGCAACAAGGTTCCTACGGCGGCCTTTGAGAGTTTCACAAAAGAAACTCTCAAAAAAGGAATGCAATTCATCGATACACTTCAAGCACCCTACGTGTTGAAAGCGGATGGGCTTGCAGGTGGGAAAGGAGTGTTGATCATCGCAGATGCTGATGAGGCCAAGGAATCTCTCGAGCAAATGCTCGTAGGCGGGAAATTTGGTGCTGCCTCAAATAAGGTGGTTATTGAAGAGTTTCTAGACGGCATTGAGATGAGCGTCTTTGTCATGACAGACGGTAACAGCTATAAGGTGTTACCTACTGCCAAGGATTACAAGCGGATTGGAGAAGGAGATACTGGACTCAACACTGGCGGTATGGGCGCTATTTCTCCAGTTCCTTTTGCAGATGAGGTGTTGATGCAAAAGATAGAAGAACGTATCATTAAACCAACGGTGGATGGTTTAAAGAAAGAAAATATCACTTATAAAGGCTTTATTTTCATTGGTTTGATGATCGTTGACGGCGAGCCTTTGGTCATAGAATACAACGTGAGGATGGGAGATCCAGAAACTGAGGTAGTTCTGCCTCGAGTGACGAGCGACTTGCTTTCTCATTTCCACGCTTTCGCGAAAGCGGAACTCCACCTAGAAACAGTAACCATAGACCACCGCAGTGCTGCCACAGTCATGCTCGTCGCAGGTGGCTATCCAGAGGTTTATGAAAAAGGCATGGAAATCACAGGCTTAGAAAAGGTACAAGAAAGTATCGTTTTTCACGCTGGCACCACATCGAAAGATGATACGGTAATCACTGCTGGAGGTCGTGTGATGGCAGTAACTAGCTTTGGGGATACGTTCCAAGAAGCCGTAAAAAAATCCTATGAAAATGCAGAAAAACTACATTTTGATAGGATGTATTATAGAAGAGATATAGGGTTTGACCTATAAACCTATTTCAAGAAAGAGTGGGCCGTTTGAGAACGGTCCTCCTCGTCGTTTTGGTCAAAAATGCGCAATTGCTTCATCCAGTACCATACAGCTACAACTAAAACGATAATAGCAACCCAAGTAAAAGCGTTAGCTAACCACCAGTTTTCTAATTCCAACTCCCTCAACATATTGAATGGAACCATTAGGATTTCTTCGAATAAGTAGGCAATCGCCTCAAATAAATCTTTCATTGCTTTAACTTGCTTTAAGACTGCAAAAATAGTGAAAAATTAATATGCTCTCCAGATTTTTTAGCTCTTCCCAACCCTTTCACTACTTAGTAGGCATCTTGTTATTAGGTCCTACAAGTATTTTATTATTGTGGCTGCTTAACGGCGACTGGCAATGGAGTTATGCGATCATAGGTTTGATATTGCCATTTGCCTTGCTTTTAGTTCAATTCATTATCCTGAAAAATGAACTTACTGGGCAGAATTCCTATGGTCTTTTTGCCTACACTATGCTGACTTTGAGTGTGATTGTAGGGATTGTTGAATGGAAGCTTGCGGTATGCTTGCTCCTTTTTTTACTTGCTTTACGCCGTTTGATGAGTCTTAAGACAGGAACGAGTACCATACGCAAGATATTTGATGGGACTTTCTGGATCAGCATTGCGACACTTCTTGAGCCATATATGGCCATCTATTTTCTTGCGGTCTTTACAGCTATATTTTTGTTTGACCGGACTAAATGGCGCCACTGGGCTATTCCCATCATCGCTGTGGTTTGCGTGATTGTCATCAGTTTTACCTTAGAGATATTTTTAGAACAACCTATCCTCACCCGGATTTTTTACCGTTCAGAATATGGTTTTAATGGACTACTCAAAGAGTGGAACCCCTCGGATCTGTTAGCTTGGTTCTTATGTGCTACGGCTGTTATTGGGTTTGTGATTTATATTATAAAACTGGTTGACATCCAGCAGCGAGTACGACCTCGATTTTCCGTTTTGGTGATTGCCGGCGTTTGTTCTTTAATCTTGGCGCTGGTTGGTGATGCTCATTTTGTTTTACTGCTCATTCCAGTCATTTCGATTTTTCAAGTACGAGCGTTAGAGCACATTTACCATAGAGGATTTAGAGAGTTTATTTTTTTGTTGCCTGCATTGTTGATTGTGCTGGCGCTATTGACTCAGGGATAACTCCCACGAGAAACTTTATATTTGCACTTTAAATTTTACCTATGTTTTCTAAAGAGGCGAACACCATTTTTCAAAAAGCTATTAAAGATTATCACGTTATAAATACCGTTGATCAAGCATTTGAAAATCCATACGATCGCACCACACACTTGATAGAACACCTGTTGTATCGCAAGTGCTGGATTGATACCGTACAATGGCATTATGAAGACATCATTCGAGACCCTAATATTGATCCTGTTGCTGCACTTACTTTAAAGCGTAAAATTGATGCCAGTAATCAAGACCGTACGGATATGGTGGAGTACATCGATAGCTACTTCCTAGAGAAATATAATGACGTTGCTGTAAAGGACAACGCGACCATCAACACAGAGAGTCCGGCATGGGCGGTAGATCGTCTTTCGATTCTAGCGCTTAAAGTATTCCATATGGAAGAAGAAGCAAACCGCACAGATGCTAGTGAGGCGCATAAGGCCGCTTGTCAGTCAAAATTAGACATCTTATTAGAACAACGCATCGATCTTTCCACAGCTCTTGACCAGCTGTTAGAAGACATCTCTAATGGCAAAAAATACATGAAAGTGTACAAGCAAATGAAGATGTATAACGACGATGAGCTGAATCCCGTATTGCGTTCTAGAAAATAAGATGCAAAAGCCACAACGAATAGTAGTCCTGCGCCTTAGCGCAATGGGAGATGTGGCGATGACCGTACCGGTTTTACTAGCCATGCGCCGGTTGTATCCTGAGGTTGAACTAATTTCGCTTTCGCGAAAGCGGTTCTTTCCCATCTTACAGCACATACCGGGAATTACCTTGATAGAGGCCGCAGTTAATGAGCAACACAAAAGTATTTTAGGATTAAGGCGACTCGCCAAAGAAATTAATGAATACCAACCCGACGCCATTGCCGATTTACACAATGTACTGCGCACAAAAATCTTGCGACTTTTTTTAGGAGGACTTTCAAAAGCAGTTATTGATAAAGGCCGTAAAGAGAAAAAACGACTGGTGAATGACCCCCATTTTTTTCAGCCATTGCCCACTACTTTTGAGCGGTATCAACGTGTTTTTGAAGATTTAGGCTTGCCAGTACATGTTGCAATGTCTGATGTGTTGTCTAGACAAGCCATACCGCAAAAAGCTCATAGCCTGATTGGAGATCACGAATGCCGCTGGATAGGCTTGGCACCATTTGCGGCTCATGATGCCAAGGCATTATCGCTCCAAAAAGCAAAGGAATTAGTTGCGGCGATTATGAATATAGATAACGTGAAAGTATTGCTATTCGGTGGTGGAGCAGCAGAAGCTAAGGAGCTAGAGCTTGTTGCAGGGACTATGTCCAACGTTTTCAATATGGCAGGGCGCATGAGTTTTAAGGAAGAGTTACAATTGCTTTCTAATCTAGACGCCATGGTTTCCATGGATAGTGGCAACGGACATCTTGCAGCCATGTATGGAATACCCGTGATAACCATTTGGGGTAATACGCATCCCCACGCTGGCTTCGCGCCTTTTCTACAACCAGAAGAAAACCAAATCACACCAAACCTCGAGCAATTCCCATTAATTCCTACTTCCATTTACGGCAACAAAGTGCCTAAAGGTTATGAGAAGGTAATGGATACGGTAGATTGTGATCGAGTGGTTGAGCGGCTTAAGGAACTTTTATTCTAATTGTTTAACACTTAAAGAGTTTATCATTTGCTCACGATGATTAACTAGGAGCTGAAAAGTTTTCACACCTGCAGTTACTTCTAGCTTATCCTTGACTAAACCAAAAAGTCAATCAATACACATAAGGTTTTTTCGGATTGAAGACTAGCGATTGAACTATGCTGGAGATTATTCCAAGAGGGACTCCAAAAATCAGCGCAATAACCTGCAAACTATTTACGCTTAATTTATTAGTTACAAGGTTCTGCGGACCATTCTTGTCCGCCGTGACCATCTTGACACAGATACGACTCTTTTAATTCAATTATCTCAATATTTCCATTGATTGAAGTATCGTATTCCATCCAGATGGTGATTCCTTTATAGGATTCGTCTTTCAAATTCTCTCGCTTATAAAAAAGAATATTATTCCCGAATTTACTTTTATACAATTGTGTGATAGTCATTGTTTCCGGGCTAGATTCTAAAACTTCATGGGGATACATCTTTAAAATATCCATTGGATCATTAATACCACTGCTTGCATCAATGGTTTTTTGAAGTTGTTCGAAATCAATATTGCGGAATTGTGACAATTCCATATCACCTAAAAATATTGATTTGATTTGTTCTGACTTATTACAAGAATTCAAAGAAAATAGTAGTAAAAGTGTGGCTAGAATATGTGATGCTTTGATCATAGAATGGCCTAAAATAATGTCATAGTCGAATTTACTGAACTTATATAGGTATTACAAAGCCATACCCACCATAAACCCAAACATTTAAAATATTTTTGAGTTTGGACTGTTGTATCAATAGATGAGGTGGAAGCTACTTATAGTTTTAATGTGTTGTAGCTGGATTGCGAGCGCCCAAGAATATTCTGGTACCGTCAAGAAACGCCTTGCAGTAAAGGACACCATTAGCTTTCACAACTTAAGCGTTAACCCCAGCTTTTTTAAAATTCAGGACAAGAAAGGTGTCCCCATTGACACCTCTCTATATCGCGTGGATTATGCTAAGGCTTTTCTAATTATAAAAGAACAACGATTCATCACTACAGACAGCATCGATGTTCAATACCTACCGCTAGCCGATTTCCTCACCAAATCCTATCAGCTCTACGATCCATCTATCATTCTAGGAGAAAATAGCCAGCAAGAACAATTGGTTGAGCTGCGCAAAACCACTAATAAAAATAATTTTGTGCCCTTTGATGGGCTCCAAGTGAGCGGTAGCATAACCCGTGGGATACGAGTGGGTAACAACCAAAACAGCGTGGTAGATTCAGAGCTGGACTTGCGCATTGTTGGGAAGTTATCTGATAAAGTATCGCTGCGAGCCTCGATTCAAGATGCTAATGTTCCACAGACCCAAAACGGATATTCCCAGCGGCTGGATGAATTTGATCAGATATTTATTGAGCTGTTCAGTGATGATTGGAATATAAGAGCAGGTGATGTAGACTTGATGCAATCTGGATATCAATTCAATAATTTTACCAAAAGAGTGCAAGGAATCGCTGGCGCTATAAAGTTCAACGGCGAGGAATCTACCGGTTATGCGGGCGCAGCAGGAGCATTAGTTCGAGGAACCTTTAATACGAGCCGGTTTACAGGCCAAGAAGGGAATCAAGGACCTTATAAACTGGTAGGCCAGCAAGGCGAATTGTTTATTTTGGTGATATCAGGTAGTGAACGGGTTTATGTTAACGGTGTATTGCTTACCCGTGGTGAAAATGCCGATTATATAGTCGACTACAATGCGGGCGAAGTGCGCTTCAACCCGACTTTTCCTATCACCAGCGAGATGCGTATTTCTATCGAATACCAATACAGCGATCGAAATTTTACCCGTTTTATAGGTTATGTTAATGGCGGGTTCAAGAATGAAAAACTTCAAATTGACTCATACGTTTACACAGAAAGTGATGCAAAAAATCAACCCCTGCAACAAAACCTAAGCGAAGAGCAAATTGCCATACTTGTTGATGCTGGTGACGATCCAGAGCAGTCCATTGCACCTAGCGCTGTGCCAGCAGATTTTTCTGAGAATCGGATACAGTATGTGCGCCGGGTGGTGAATGGTGTTCCTCGATTTATTTTCTCACAAGATCCCCAAGAGGAGCTTTTTAATGTTCGATTTAGTTTTGTAGGAGCTAATCAGGGCAATTATGTATTGATCAACAATCAGGCGATTTCTAATATCTATGAATACCGTGCACCCATCAATGGTGTGCCTCAAGGAGATTATGAGCCTGTTGTTCAATTATTTGCTCCTGAAATTCTGACGATTGCAGGTGTCAAGGCCAATTATGAGCCTACAAATACCACCACTGTATTTACAGAGCTGGCGGCCAGTAACAACGACCTCAACCGATTCTCTCCTCTTGACGATGATAACAACACTGGAGTAGCAGCAAAAATAGGAGTGGAGCAGCAATTGTTTAAAAAAGATAGTTTACAAGCGCTTAAAGTAAGTCTGAATACCGATTACATACGGTCTGATTTCCGGAACGTAGAGCGCGTTTATAATATTGAATTCAATCGGGATTGGAACCTAGACAGTACCATAGGTGACCAGTTGTTTACAACCGGCGCTTTGGAATACAATAGAGATACTACCATAGCCGCAAGCTATTCATTTCAGCATTTAGAATTTGCAGACCGGTACAATGGGAATCGGCATAATATAGCTGGAAAGGTGCATAGGGATGGATGGTTGTCACGCTTTCGCGGAAGCGTACTTACCACAAACTCCTCTACACAACAGTCCACTTTTAACAGGGCAGCGGCATCAGTTATCAAGCGATTTAATAAGAATTGGGCAGGAGCACGATTGAATCTGGAGGATAATGAACAAGAAAATAAAGCGACGGGAATACTCACGCCCCTATCCCAAAGATTTACGGAATATGAAGTGTTTGCGGGTCGTGGAGATTCCACGGTGACATTTGTTGAGGTGGGTTATCGTTACCGGGTAAACGATAGTTTGAGAGCAAATAATTTGCAACGGGTCAATACGTCAAACACTTATTACGTAAAATCACAACCTATTAAAGATGAGGTGCAAAGTCTGCAGGTTTTTGCAAACTACCGTGTGCTTTCCAGTGAGGACAACGATGTGGAAAACGAAGTATCTCTCAACAGTCGTGTGATTTATGGGCGGCGATTTTATGGGAGTAAAGTCTTATGGAATACTACCTATGAAACCAATAGCGGGACTATCCCTAGACAAGATTTTACGTATTTGGAAGTGAATCCAGGGCAGGGAACTTTTACCTGGATCGACTATAATGGAGATGGCATTCAAGATTTAAATGAGTTTGAGGTGGCGCAATTTCAGGATCAAGCGCGCTACGTGAGAATCTTACTGCCTAACCAGGTGTTCATACCCATTCATCAAAATAAATTCAGCCAGACCATCACTTTGAACCCTATTTCTTGGTCCAGCGAGGAAGGCTATAAGAAAGTACTCTCTCAATTTTACAACCAGACCAGTTATTTGATCGATCGCAAAGTAGTGCGACGTGGGGAGAAATTTGATTTGAACCCGTTTGATGATAGCGGTGATCAATTGGGATTGAATTTGAGTTTTAGAAACAGCTTGTTTTTCAATCGCGGCAAACAGCGCTATACGACTAACTATACTTATTTAAGTACGACAACTGAAAACCTGCAAAGCATAGGCAGTATTGAGTCAGAGCTCGAAAGCCATCAGATCAATTTTCTCCACAAAATAGCCGAAAGTTGGCTGTTTACCTTCAACGGACAAACTGGTTTTAACGCTAGCAGCAGTGAGAATTTTGCAAATAGAAACTTCAAAATCGACGAGGATTTATTGAAGCCTCAAGTGTCTTACTTATTCGGTGAGAGCAATCGGGTGGATCTTTTTTACGAATACCAGCGTAAGGATAATCAAATCAACGATTCCGCCACGCTGGATCAGCAAAATTTAGGACTGGGCTGGAGCTTCAACAACGGGCAGAAATATGCAATTAATGGTGAGTTGCGTTATGTCAATAATGATTTTGAAGGTCAGGCTTTCTCACCGGTAGGTTTTCAAATGCTGGAAGGTTTGCAACCGGGTAAGAATTTGACCTGGAATCTATTATTGCAGAAAAAAGTCACCAATTTTATAGACCTGAACTTAAGCTACAGCGGCCGGAACTCAGAAACCGCAAGCACCGTGCATACGGGAAGCGTGCAGCTGAAGGCTTATTTTTAAGAACAACCAATTATGAAAGGAACAGTTTTATTTTTATGCGTAATTCTTGCGGCGGCTACCTCTTGTAAAACGAACAAAGAATTCAACCATTTGAAAATGGCGCAGATGTCAGACGATCTTTTCCCTGAATTGGTTGAAATACGCCGAGGCCTGCATCAGCATCCTGAATTATCAGGTCAAGAAGTTCGCACTTCTCAAATTGTCGCAACCTATTTGCGGGAATTGGGAATGGAAGTCCATACAAATAAAGGAGGGCATGGTGTAGTAGGGATTTTGAATACCGGTAAACCGGGCAAAAAGATCGCCTGGCGGGCAGACATGGATGCGATCAAATCTGAAGATGCTGAAGACCATTCCTTTCAATCTCTAAACCCAGGTGTTTCTCATAACTGTGGACACGATGTTCATACTACTATAGGACTAGGAATTGCCAATGTAATGTCACAGATGAAAGAACAAATTGACGGCCAAGTTTATTTTATTTTTCAGCCGTCAGAGGAGGCTTTTACAGGAGCACAAGCCATGATGCAGGACGGGCTTTTAGATGTGATTCAGCCTGATGAGATCTACGCCTTGCATGTATTCCCTTCACAGGTGGGAACTGTGCAAACCAAATCTAACGAGCTTTTTGCTTACCAACAAACCATCGTACTGAACTTCAAATCCAGTACAAACGATAGTGTGGAAACCTATATAAATTCTGTTTTAGAATCACTAAATAGACAATTCAATAGCGGTACGCCCAGCTCTTTAAATGAATTAACCGATGAAAAATTAGGTCTCGTTAATCAAGAAACGATTTACCGAGATTATTTCTTTTCCACGCCCGTAAACCAAATTGCTTCATCAGATGCTGAAATGTCTTTTCAGTTTACCATTTATGAAACGGACCAACAAAAGATGGGTGCGGCGGTATTAAACCTAGAGAAAGAGATAGGAAGTTCTAAATATTCAAACGATTTAATCGGCGTGGTATCGCTGTCAAAAAACCCAACGGTTCAAAATGATCCTAGTTTAACAGGGGAATCGTTGGACATGTTGACTAATACCTATGGAAACGATAGAATCCAACGCATGTATGGTCAGATCCCTTATTTTAATGAAGACTTCACCTATTTCCAAGACCATATTTCGGGAGTGCTTTTCTTGTTAGGCGCTTCAAATGATGAAAAAGGCATCCTGGCCATGCCTCATTCTCCAGAATTTAAGGTGGACGAAAAAGCCATTAACTATGGAGTTCAGTATTTTTCTTCATTGATGGTGAAACGAATTAACGGTGAAGGCATGTAATGATTTTTATAAGGGTATGGTCATTATTATTTTGAACTATAAGCTACAGCGGCAGGAACTCAGAAACCGCAAGCACGGTGCATACGGGAAGCGTGCAGCTGAAGGCTTATTTTTAAAGGATTATATATGGGTAAATTGAAAGTCACCGACATTCTAAAAGTCACGAACAAAACTGACTTCAATAGCTATTCGGATTATCAAACCTATCCGACTTCAGATATAAGCTGTACTGAATGTGATACTATAACTTCTATAAGTTTGGCTCATTTGAAAAAACATCAATCATCTGAATCTTCTAATTTAAGTAAGAAAGACAGAGTCGCATTTGACCAGTTTATCAATATGAGAGTAGAAGAACACGATAACTCTTTTCTAGATTATTACTGTTCACACTGTTCTACACCAATCAGAATACTTTTTAAAAGTGGAGCTGGTGGCCGACACGGTGAATTTGGCTTTAAACTGCAGTATTTAATATCAGAATCAAAATAAGCAAATCAGAATTTACTGATATACGAGATTGCACTCGACTAGGCTCGAGCAAACATTCAAACGAAAAACAAAAAAAGAGTAAACTTTTAAGTTCACCCTTTTTCAAGAACTCAATGAGTCTCTATATCTTCCTCAACCACTCACTCATCGCCACGCGCTTTTCTAGATAAACTTTCAAATCCTTTATAGCAATGCGTTCCTGAGTCATGGTGTCGCGATCTCTTACCGTAACAGCCTTGTCTTCCTTAGTATCGTGGTCAATCGTAACACAGAAAGGTGTTCCGGCAGCATCCTGACGTCTGTAACGGCGTCCTATGGCGTCTTTTTCATCGTATTGTACCTTCATCGACCATTTTAATTCGTCAATGATCTCGTGTGCGATTTCTGGCAAGCCGTCTTTTTTAAGCAATGGTAAAATCGCTGCTTTTACAGGTGCGAGTACAGCAGGTATTTTAAGCACCGTACGTTCAGATCCATCTTCTAGTGTTTCATCCATTAAAGCTGAAGAGAAGATGGCAAGGAACATTCTATCTAAACCTATGGAAGTTTCAATCACATAAGGAACATAGTTTTTATTTTCCTCGTGATCAAAGAACTGCAGTTTTTTACCGCTGTGCTCTTCGTGGGCTTTTAAGTCAAAATCGGTTCTGGAGTGAATTCCTTCTAGTTCCTTAAACCCAAATGGAAAATTGAATTCAATATCAGTTGCGGCATTTGCATAGTGCGCTAGCTTCTCATGATCGTGGAAACGATAGTTATCTGCATCCAGTCCTAAAGAGTTATGCCATGCCATGCGCTTCTCTTTCCATACTTCAAACCATTGCAATTCAGTTCCTGGTTTTACAAAGTATTGCATTTCCATTTGCTCAAATTCCCGCTGACGGAAGATGAATTGGCGCGCTACAATCTCATTTCTAAAGGCTTTTCCTGTCTGAGCAATTCCAAAGGGAATCTTCATACGTCCGGATTTCTGAACGTTAGAGAAATTCACAAATATTCCCTGTGCTGTTTCTGGACGCAAGTATAAATCGGTCGCAGTATCTGCACTGGCACCTATTTTAGTACCGAACATTAAGTTGAATTGGCGCACATCAGTCCAATTTTTTGAACCTGTATCTGGATCTGCAATGTCAAGCTCTTCGATTAGGGCTTTCACACCGGCAAGATCTTCGGCCTCCAGTAATTTTGCCAGTCGCTCCACAGGTTCTTTGGACTGTTTCAAATAGCCCATCACTCGCGGATTGGTCTCCCGATACATATTTGCATCAAAATCCTCACCGAATCTTTTAGCAGCTTTCTCGACCTCTTTGTTAGCCTTTTGAAGGTATTTCTCGCAGTAATCTTCTACCAGCACATCAGCACGGTAGCGTTTTTTAGAATCTTTATTGTCGATCAATGGGTCGTTGAATGCATCCACATGACCAGATGCTTTCCATGTGGTGGGGTGCATGAAAATGGCGGCATCAATCCCAACAATGTCTTGGTTGAGCTGCGTCATGGCTTGCCACCAGTACTCGCGTATGTTTTTCTTTAATTCTGCACCGTTTTGACCATAGTCGTAAACAGCCTGCAATCCGTCATAAATCTCACTGGATTGAAATACATAACCGTACTCTTTTGCATGAGAGAGTACCTTTTTGAACTGATCTTGATCGTTGTTTGCCATAGCTGCCAAAGTTAAAAAAAGACAGCTATTGTGCAGTGGCTTTGTGGGGAATTCATTGTGTTTTGTTTCCGCTTTCGCGAAAGCGAAATAATAAATGAAATAAGACCACAAGGAATAGTTTTTGGAATACTACTTAAATACCAAATCGTTACTACCCACACGTACAGGGCCATTAAAGAGATTGACGCGGTAGGTACCTTTGACGATCTTTTCCACATCAGCATCCAGCATCTCGCAGATGCTGAGTTCTTTACCTTGATAATTAAAGTCTACTTTCTTAGAATAGGTAAGGGTCTTTTCATCAAAAGATACCGTTTTTGCAACGCCCATAACGTTATTTTCTGGATTGATAACTTGTAGGTAAAAGGAGCTAATGCCTCTTTCTGCCAATGCATTTTCAGGCAGGGTAAAACATACCTTAAGGTCATCCACGCGGCTGGCGCGATCGTTAATGATTTGTTTGCCAGAATTGCGCACGATCACTCCATCCATCTTAAAATTAGTAGGGATCAATGTCGCGGCTTGCTTTACATTTTCAGTGAGTTTAGCAACGGTTTCTTCTTTCAATTCGCTTTTGATCATCTCTTCATTAAGCGCAGCTAGCGTGCTGTCATTAATGCGCACGAGGTATTTGTTGCTGGCTTCTAGTTTTGAAATTTTGGCGGTGAGCTCTAAACGCTCGTCTTTTATTTTGGAGAGCTCTTTGCGCAATCGGGACATGACTGCCACACTTCCTTCCAGATTGATGACACTATCGCGCAAGCGAGTGATGCGCTCTCTAGCTGCAATCAAATCATTGCTTAACATATTGCCTTTTTCTATCTCGCTCGTGTACTCAATTGAAATATTTTTGAGTTCTTCCTCAATGCGTTCTTTCTCTGTCGTTAAACTTGATTTGATGTTTTCGTTTTCCTGATAGGTGGTGTAGGACCAGTAGGCGAGAAGGATAAATAGCAGGATAACGACTCCAACTATAATCTTGAGAAAACGATTGTCTTGACGCGTTGTCATAAGCTTGCTTATATTTAAGATACTAATCTAAAGATTTTTATGCAGTCTTTAATCCACGACTTCATTAATTTATTTTATCCGGAAACCTGCATGGGCTGTGAGCAAGTCTTGCATCCAGGCGAGGAGATTCTCTGTGTTCCCTGCCGTGCACAGCTGCCAGTAGCGTACCATGATGTGACGGACAATGATAAAATAGCAGAGTTATTTTATGCTCGAGTTCCCCTGGAGCATGTGACCAGTTTGCTGTATTATGAAAAGATAGGCACCGTTCAACACATCATCCATGCCCTTAAATATAAAAAACAGGAGCGCATCGGCGGGTTTTTAGGACTATGGTTGGGGAGCTTGATGGCTTCTGACGATAGGTTTAAAAATGTGGATCTTGTTATTCCAGTTCCAGTTCACCCTAAACGTTTGAAAGAACGTGGCTACAATCAGGTTACCAAATTTGGCCAATGCATTGCAGATGAATTGGGAGTTCGCTTTCGCGAAAGCGTGCTCGTTAAAAATCGCAATACCATCAAGCAAGCCCAGCTGGATCAACGACACCGCAGCGATGAATCTCAATCACCTTATCAGGTTCAAGAAGAGTTAAGTGAAGGTTTGCATATACTGCTGGTAGACGACATTATCACCACAGGAACCACCTTGACCTTGTGCGCCAGAGAGTTGCTAAAAATTCCAGGCACTCGCATTTCCATTGCGACAATGGGCCTATCGGTTTAAAATATCTAGTAACTTGCGAGCGTTTTGAAAACTGTGAAAAAGACGTACTTCCTGACATTGTTTGCACTGGCTATTGCACTGGTATTGACGCAGTGTGCGAAACGTGGTTCTCCCACTGGCGGGCCTGTGGATGAAGAACCACCAGCCATATTAAGAGCCTTTCCTGATAATTACAGTGTCAATTTTAAAAACCAAAAGATTGAAGTGTTTTTTGATGAGTATATCAAATTGAAAGATTTACAAAAGCAACTGGTCATCTCTCCACCACTCAAGTACCGCCCTAATATAAAACCACAAGGCGGGACTTCAAAAAAGCTGACCATAGAGATTTTAGACACCTTGCAAGATAACACGACTTATGTTTTGAATTTTGGACAAAGTATCGTTGACAATACGGAAGGCAATGCTTACCCATTTTTCAAATACATCTTTAGTACAGGTTCCTACATCGACTCCCTTCAAATAAAAGGTCGCGTTACAGATGCCCTCAATTTTGAAACAGATGAATTTGTAAACGTGATGCTGTATGAAGTCGATGAAACTTATACAGATTCCATCATTTACAAAGAACAGCCTCGGTACGTCGTCAACACTCTAGACAGCCTGACTACATTTACCATGGAAAACTTGAAGGCTGGGCAATACCGTATGCTAGCTTTAAAGGAAAGCTCCAGCAATTTAAAGTTTGATCCTAAAAGTGACAAAATAGGCTTTGTTAGTGAGGTGATTACCGTGCCTACTGATGAGACTTTTGAACTTACTTTATATGAGCCCATTCAAGACAAGGAAGTGCGCAGGGCGAGTCAGGTGGCACAATCGCGTATACAGGTAGGTTATACAGGAGAACTTGACTCTATGACAATTTCGCCTACAGATAAATCATTAATCAATGCAAGTCGCATTACCAAGGAAGATAAAAAAGACACATTAAATTACTGGTATAAACCTGTCTTAGAAAGCGACAGTCTAGGACTACAAGTGGAATACAAGGATTTTAGGCAAACGGTTACTGCTCGATTAAAAAAGCAAGATCCTGATAGTTTGATCGTTTCTAAATACGGGCAGTTCAGTTTACGTACTCCAGTTCAATTTACAGCAACCACTCCTATTGTTGCCTTGAGGCCTTTACAAATGAAATTGATCAATAAGGATTCCGTACCACAAGATTTTGCAGTGAAGCTGGATTCTTTAAAGAATGTTATGACTTTTGAGTTTGAGCCCCAGCCAGAAAACCGTTACAATTTGAAACTACTTCCTGGAGCCATAACTGATTTTTATGGTGCTACGAACGACACCATAAACAGTATTTTTACCACTCGAGCTACTTCAGATTTAGGAAATATTCCGATCAATTTTAGCGGTGGATCCAGCTTTCCTATTATTGTAGAGATCGTAACTGAAAGCCTAGAAGTGGTAGCTTCACAAACCATAAGAGAAAACAGTTCTATTGCTTTTGATTACTTGACCCCCAATAAGTATTACATACGCATGATCTATGACGCTAATGATAACGGCAGGTATGATCCTGGAAGTTTCCTAGACAATCGCCAGCCGGAGAAAGTAGTGTACTTCCCAGACTTGATTGCCTTGCAAGCGAATTGGGATTATGTAACCAATATTACTCTAGAGTAAACGCGTCCCGATCTTCGAGAAACCTTAGTTTTTTTCTAGTGAATTCGATGTGTTCTTTGTCTAAAACCACTTGTTGAATTCCCTCCGTTTGCCAGGGGTGATCTTTGATCATCTCATGGCCTAGTACATCATATACTTGAGAATGACCACTGTAATCCATGCCAGTTCCATCAGTTCCTACTCGGTTGACGCCTATGCAATACGCCATGTTTTCAATGGCACGAGCTTTCAATAAGGCGTCCCATGCGTTGACTCTAGGCACTGGCCAGTTGGCCACATAGAGCAACACATCATAATCCTGCGTATTTCTCGCATAAACCGGGAAACGTAAATCATAGCAAATCTGCAAGTTGAATTTCCAACCCTTAAATTCTGCAATGACGGGTTTTTCACCACGGTCGTACACTTCATGTTCACCTGCTAGGGTAAAGGTGTGGCGTTTATCGTAAACGGTGAAATCACCATCAGGCTTCATAAATATCCCACGATTGCAATATGTACCCGAATCTTTTTTGAACATCACGCTGCCGTAAATCGCAAAATTTCCAGCCATCGCATGGTTTTTAAACCAATCATAAATGGTATAGGAGTACGCAATCTCTTGCGGATTCATAGAAAAGCCAGTGGTAAACATTTCTGGAAGAATTACTAGTTCTGTATTGCCGTAGAGCTCTTTGAGCTTGATATCAAAGGCGCTGAGGTTGAGCAATGGCTCTTCCCAGATGAGTTCTGTTTGTATGAGCGATACTTTGAGTTTTTTTGACATGTTGAATTAGAGTTCATTTAAAATTTTAGCGGCGGCAACCAGTTCTTCATCTTCCTTGGCAAAGCAAAACCGCAGCATTTTAGGATCGCGACCCTCCATAAAAACAGATATGGGTATCGATGCAAGTTTGTGGTCGATGGTTAACGCTTTCGCGAAAGCGATATCACCATCATCAGTGACCGCAGAATAGT
This sequence comes from Nonlabens marinus S1-08, assembly GCF_000831385.1. Taxonomy (NCBI): domain Bacteria; kingdom Pseudomonadati; phylum Bacteroidota; class Flavobacteriia; order Flavobacteriales; family Flavobacteriaceae; genus Nonlabens; species Nonlabens marinus. The sequence continues at coordinate 898,071 of NZ_AP014548.1, forward strand.
CCAGTAGTTGAAAATAAGTACTTTCAGTGGGTTTGAACTTGAATTTACTGTTTTTGATGAGATTGAGAAATAAATCTCTTTTACGCTGGTAAAATTTACCTAGCTCTTGATAGTGTTTTGGGCTTTGTAAATAGGTGGCAACCGCTTGCTGCATAGGGTTATTGACACAAAATACCACTTGCTGATGGATCTTTAAAAATTCTTTCATGAGCGGTTGTGGGGCTAGACAAAAACCAGTTTTCCAGCCTGTCACATGAAAGGTCTTGCCGAAGCTTCCTGTAATAAAACTACGCTCCTTGAGTGCTGGATACCGGCTGGCGCTCAAATGCTCGCGACCATCAAAAATCATGTGTTCATACACCTCGTCGCTTAAAACGATAAGATCATTTTGTACAGCAATATTTTCTAGCTCCAGCATGTCCTTATGCGTCAATAGCTTACCGCTAGGGTTGTGTGGCGAGTTGATCAGGATCATTTTAGTTTTAGTAGACACACTAGAACGTACTTGTTCCCAATCAATAGTAAATTCGGGCAGCTGCATGGGGATTTTGACTGGAATCCCACCCGCAATTTTTATGGCAGGCTCATAGCAATCGTAGGCTGGTGTGAAGATAATCATTTCATCACCTTTAAAAATAGTAGCTTGGATAGCGGTGAAAATCCCTTGGGTCGCTCCAGCCGTCACGCAGATTTCTTCTTGGGGATGATAAAAAGCCTTGTGTTGCTCCTCAAACATCTGGCTGATGGCGACGCGCAATACAGGCACGCCCATCATGGGTGCGTATTGATTGTTGTTGTCAATAATCGCTTGAGACGCTAACTCTTTTAACTCCTGACTTGCTGGAAAACTGGGAAACCCTTGAGAAAGATTGAGCGCATCATGCTGATGAGCAAGTTGCGTCATTTGAGCAAATATAGAAGGGCTAGCTTCAGGCAGTTTAGAGCGTATTTGATTTTTGGCGATCATTTGGCTGCTAGGCAAAGATCAATATATTCTGACATGAAATCAAATAGACGGTCTTTATTCAAATTTCCTTTGTATTGTATTACAGATTTTTTATCAATGATTATATGGTCTGGATATGCCATAATCTTATATTCTGAAGCAATTGCAGTATTTTCTGGTATAATCTGGTAATCAAATTGTTTTTTATTCAAAAATTCTTCAAGCTCACTTTTTTTATTATAAGTAATCGCTAAAAACACAACGTCTTTACCTTTATACTTATCAACCAATTGATTGAGAACCGGCATCTCTTCTATACATGGCGCGCAACCTATAAACCAAAAATTTAAGACCACGACCTTACCTTTGAGGCTCTCGTTAGTATACACGTTACCATCCATATCAGTTACAGAAAAAGGTTTTGCATATTGACCTTTAAAATAGTTAGGATCCATCGCTTTTAAGCTCATCTGGAAGCTTTGTCTTTGTGCTTTTTCTGCTGCGCTGCTTTTTTTGTAGATGACTACACGCACTACATTATTGCTATCTGCAAACATTCGATCAATGCTATATTCAGGATTGTTGCGATACGCTTTTTTTGCATCGACATCTAATATATTGCCTTCTATATCGTAATAGGATATTTTCTTAGTGTCAAAATCTATCTCGTCAGAGGCTGGCGCTTTAGGATCTAACTCCTTGAGAGTAGATAGAACCTTGTCATTGATTACAGGCACAGTAACCATCTGCGCCATTGTCATGGGTGCGGTGATTAATAGCAGTAGGATTAGAGCTAGTAGATTATGTGTTTTCATCTGATTTATTTAAAGAGTATTCTTAAAGATAGTGCAAACTTCATCAGTAATAAAATGATCAAATCACCTCAATCTAAAAGGTGTGAAACGACTTTTCTTAATAAGAATGTATGGATTAAAAGAAGGAATTTACCAAAAATTTACCCATTCACCCTATCAAAAAAGGCTTTCTTGTACGTGTCGCTTACAGGAATGTAATCGCCAAGTATCACAGCTCTATTGCGTTCTATAAATTCAATCTTGTCCATAGCAATGATATAGCTTTTGTGAACGCGCATGAATTGGCTAGACGGTAAGATTTTCTCATAATGCTTCAAGTTTTCTAGCGTATGGATTTTTTGGTCCTTGAGAACTAAGGTCACATAATCTGCCATTCCCTTGATATAATGAATATCGGCTAGATTGACTTTGAGAGTTTTGTATTCGCTTTTGACAAAGATGTAATCCGGAGTAGTACTTTTTATCACTAGAGTTTCTGCGGTAGTTCTGGCGGTCAACTTACCAATCGCTTTCTGGAAGCGCTCTAGTGATATAGGTTTTAATAGGTAATCAACGATGTCTAATTCATAACCTTCCAACGCATATTGATCGTAAGCTGTAGTAAAAATGAGGGGGTATTTGTTTCCCACAATCTTAGAGAATTGAACACCAGTGAGCTCTGGCATTTGGATATCAGAAAAGATTACATCTGGTTGCAATTGTTCTAATTGCTGCAAGGCCTCAATGGGGTTGGTAAATGATTTTAGTAATTGCACAGCATCAGTTTTTGAAACATGTGCTTCTAAAAGCTCTAATGCTAGCGGTTCGTCATCGATAAGAACACATCTGATCATGATTTTAAATTTATGATGATGGTGATTTTAAAGAACTCGTCATTTGCCTCTTTAAGCAACTTGAAGTGATCGCCATAGGTGAGCAATAAGCGCTTTTGTAGATTTTCTATGCCTATACCGCCTACCTCATGCTTTTCTCTCTTAGCGATTGCATTACGTACCCATACCACAAGTTGGTCGTCTTGCATAGAGGTGTGAATCTCTATAGGTCTTTTAGCGTTTGTTACCACCCCATGTTTGAAGGCATTTTCTACCAGCGGCATGATCATAAATGGTGCTACACGTAGATCTAGAACATTTGGAGTTGTGGTGATGGTGGTTTGTACGCTTTCGCGAAAGCGTAATTTTTCTAATTCTATGTATCCATTTACAGCCTCGAGCTCCTTCCGAATGCTTACTAATTTATCTGTTTCATATAAGCTGTACCGAAGCAGCTGGCTTAATTTTTCAATGGCCGGTAAAGCTTTGTCTGACTGCATGTTGATCAACGAATAAATGTTGTTGAGCATGTTGAACAAAAAGTGCGGATTGATCTGGGACTTGAGAAAAGCCAGTTCTGACTTTTTGTTCTCTAACAACAATTCCTGCTGCTGCCGATCCCGTACGCTAGAATACTGTATAAAAAACCAGCAAACACCAAAGGCTGTATAAAGGATCGCATAGTACAGATTGTCCGTAATATAGTACAGGGCGGTTGTGCCTTCATAGTAATTACCATAACCCGTAATTGCTTTGATAATGATTTCTTCTACCATGTAGCGCAATCCTATGACGGCTAAAGCAATAGCGATGATTCCTATCAGGGTGAGCCCTTTTCCTTGCTTTTTATACCTGTAAAAAAGGAATACATAGGAGAATAGCGCATAGGCGAGAAATAGAACCGACGACTGCAGGAACCCTAGAGCACTGTTTAAGGGGGCGCTCAAGAACATATCTAAATAAGTGCTGGATCTCAATAGTTCTCGCAACACCTCCATGATGAGGAAGAAGATATAAAACGACGCAATAAAACGGGCTAATCTCAATTTCATGTAGTGAATTTAGGGATTACAGCAGGAATTGCATTTCAAATATCTATGAATTGGCAGATTGTGTCTATGAAATCGGCAATGTCATAATCTTGGGAGTCGTCGACACAATTATGAGGATCGTCGATTGTACTCTTAAAGCGCTGTAGTGTGCTCTTACTTTTGGATCAAATAATAATCAAAAACAATTTATCATGAGAACACTAACACTTTCCATCATCGTTGTGATAACTGCTGTATTTATGGCAAACAGTCAATCCATTAACGAAGAGCAATTTATGAAAGAAGCAAAAGATGCTTTTGACTTTGACAAGACACCTGTTCTTTTATTGGGAACCTGGCATATGGGCTATACCAGCGATGCCACTAAATCTGGCTACGACGCCAGTCGCCCAGAACGTCGTACTGAAATATCTGAACTTGCCCTGCAATTAGCTCAAGAGTTTAAACCCACTAAAATCTTAGTAGAAGTTGTTCCAGAACGTCAAGCAGAAATGGACTCGCTCTACCAACTTTATCTCGAGAATCCAAATAAGTTAAGCACCTATGGTGGTGAGGTAGGTCTTTTAGCATTTCAAATAGCTCGTGCCAGCGGTGCCAGCTTGCATGCCATCGATCATAAAATGGGTTATGATTATGGCAGCATAGGACGTCTTGCAGATTCTACTAAGAATAAAGTCGTGGCGGGTTACTATGCTCAGTTGATGCCTCACTTGCAAAAGGCTTCACAGTTGGAAACAACAGCGACTACAAAGCAGCTGTATCGTTATTCCAATACGCCAGAGTACATCAGTTTTTTAAAAAACACAAATTCTGATATTTTTACCTATGTGAATACGCCAGGCAAGTTTGAAGGCGCAGACGTTGCTGCAGATTTCTATAAACGGAACCTGAGAATTTATGCAAACATCAACCGTGTTGAAATCACCCCAGAAGATCGAGTTCTTGTATTAAACGGTGGCGCGCATATCGCCTTCTTTAAGGAGTTCATGGCTAGTAGCCCTAAATATGATGTGGTGGATGTGCAGGAGTATTTGAAGGACTGAATAATTTTTTCAGCCAAATCAAAAAAAACCCGATCTGGAAAGATCGGGTTTTGATATTCACAACGATACTTATTAAGCTATCGTTTCTGCTTTAAGGTACTCGCGGTTCATGCGAGCGATGTTATCTAACTTAATTCCTTTAGGACATTCTACCATACATGCACCAGTATTAGAACAGTTTCCAAACCCTTCTTCATCCATCTGGCGTACCATCGCTTCAACACGATCTGTAGCCTCAATTTCGCCTTGCGGTAATAATGCGAACTGAGAGATTTTAGCACTGGTAAACAGCATTGCACTTGCATTTTTACAAGCCGCAACACATGCACCACAACCTATACAGGTCGCTGACCAGAAAGCTTCATCTGCCTTTTCTTTTTCGATTGGAATCGAATTCGCATCCTGGGTGTTTCCTGAAGTGTTTACAGAAATGTAACCACCAGCTTGCTGGATTCTATCAAAAGCAGAACGGTCTACGATCAAATCCTTTACTACTGGAAATGCCTTAGCACGGAATGGCTCAATAGTAATTGTGTCACCATCGTTGAACTTGCGCATGTGCAATTGACAAGTAGTAGTCAATTTTTGCGGTCCGTGAGGCTCTCCATTAATCATCATGTTACAAGATCCACAGATTCCTTCACGACAGTCATGATCAAACTCTACAGGAATATCACCCTTGTTGATCAATTCCTCATTCAGGATGTCCATCATTTCTAAAAAGGACATGTCACCATCCACGCCGTCTAGCGGGTAGTCAACTAACTTCCCTTTTACATTAGGACCTTCTTGTCTCCAGATTTTAAGATTCAGTTTCATGCTTCATCTATTGTTTGTTCGCAGTTTCAATTCAATACTTTTCCTGCGGTGTTATTGTGATAGTTCGCTTTCGCGAAAGCGAACTAATTTTAATATTATTTATAAGAACGAGTCTTGAGTTCTACATTTTCAAATACCAGTTCTTCTTTATGCAGCTTTGCGTCACGAGGGTTTTCATTGTATTCCCAAGCTGATACGTATGCGTAGTTCTCATCATCACGCAGCGCTTCACCTTCAGGCGTTTGATACTCCTCACGGAAGTGTCCACCACAGCTCTCATTACGATCCAGTGCATCTTTAGCAAACAACTCACCTAATTCTAGGAAGTCTGCCACGCGGCCTGCTTTTTCTAGCTCTTGATTCTTAGTATCTGCTGTTCCAGTCACACGTACATTTGCCCAGAAATCTTCACGCAAATCTCTGATTTCATCCATAGCGGACTGTAGATCAGTAGCATTACGAGACATTCCACATTTGTCCCACATGATCAGACCTAGTTTTTTGTGGTAGTAATCCACACTGTGCTTGCCAGAACCGTTCAATAATTTCTCAATGCGTTCTCTAGTTTCTTTTTCGGTTTGATCAAATTCTGGGGTATCTGTTGGGATCTCTCCAGTACGTATCTCATCTGCCAGATAATCACCTATGGTATAAGGCAAAACAAAGTAACCATCAGCCAGTCCTTGCATCAGCGCACTTGCACCTAGACGGTTGGCACCATGGTCTGAGAAATTAGCCTCTCCAGCCGCAAAACATCCAGGAATTGTAGTCTGTAGGTTGTAATCTACCCAAAGTCCACCCATCGTATAGTGAACCGCTGGGAAAATCTTCATAGGCACCTCATAAGGATTGTCATCAGAAATATTCTGGTACATATCGAAAAGGTTACCATATTTCTTCTTGATCACTTCTTTTCCTAGCTTGATCATCTCCGCTTCAGTAGCGTTTTTATGACCATGCGTTAAAGCTTCCACTTTACCGTAACGTTTAAAAGCTGCTTCAAAATCAAGGTACACTGCTTGACCGGTTTTGTTCACACCATAACCAGCATCGCAACGCTCCTTAGCAGCTCTAGATGCCACATCTCGTGGAACTAAGTTACCAAAGGCTGGATAACGACGCTCTAGGTAGTAATCTCTATCTTCTTCTGCGAGGTCAACGCCGCGTTTCTTTCCTGCGCGGATCGCCTCTGCATCTTCTTTTTTCTTAGGAACCCAGATACGTCCGTCATTTCTGAGGGATTCTGACATCAAGGTTAGTTTGGATTGGTGTTCACCACTTACTGGAATACAAGTTGGGTGAATTTGAGTATAACATGGGTTTGCAAAGTAAGCTCCACGACGGTGTGTTCTCCACGCTGCCATTACGTTACTTCCCATCGCATTGGTAGAAAGGAAAAATACGTTCCCGTATCCACCAGATGCGATCACAACTGCATGCGCTCCATGACGTTCAATCTCGCCTGTAACTAAGTTACGAGCAATGATACCGCGAGCTTTACCATCTACAACCACAAGATCTAACATCTCATGACGGTTGAACGGTTGTACTTTACCACGGTTGATTTGTCTGTTCAATGCAGAATAAGCACCTAACAATAGCTGCTGTCCTGTTTGACCTGCGGCATAGAATGTTCTAGACACTAGAACCCCACCAAAAGAGCGGTTGTCCAGTAATCCACCATATTCTCGTGCAAAAGGAACCCCTTGTGCTACACACTGGTCAATGATATTGGACGAAACCTCTGCAAGTCTATGAACGTTTGCTTCTCTAGAGCGGTAGTCACCACCTTTAATCGTATCGTAAAACAAGCGATAGTTGGAATCCCCATCACCTTGATAGTTTTTTGCTGCATTGATACCACCTTGTGCAGCAATGGAGTGCGCACGGCGTGGAGAATCGTTATAGCAGAACGTCTTAACGTTGTAACCCAATTCACCTAAAGTTGCAGCAGCAGAACTACCTGCAAGTCCAGTTCCCACAACGATAACATCAATGTTACGCTTGTTAGCCGGGTTGACTAGGTTAATGTGATTTTTATGATAAACCCACTTCTCATCGAGTGGTCCCTGAGGTATTTTTGAATCTAAAACTGCCATAATTATGCTGTTATTGGATTAAAATGATGATATAAAGCGATGAAGATAAATCCAGCCGGAATCAAAACAGCCCATGCATAGGTGATCTTTTTAAGCGTATCACCTTTCTTCACACTTTTTACTCCCATGGATTGAAACGAGCTATTGAAACCGTGCCATAAGTGTAATGATAATAGTACAAATGATATTACATAAAGGACCACTCTCCATACAGGTTCAAATTTATGAACGGTCTCTGCATAGTATCGAGTAGGGGATTCTGGCTCTGCATAAATAAATTTGTAAGCAATCTCGTGTGCCCAAAAATCATACATATGTAATCCTAAAAATGCTAGAACTACAAGTCCAGTAATGACCATGTTTCTAGAAACCCAAGGCGAGTTTGAATTACCATCAAACCTTTTATATTTAATAGGCCGCGCCTTATTATTTTGATATTCAAGAACAATTCCCATGACAAAGTGAACAATAAGCCCAGCAAGCAAAATAGGCTGCAAGACAAACTGAACCAGCGGGTTATATCCCATAAAGTGAGACCACTCATTGAAAGTGTCTGGAGCAATTACTGAAGTAATGTTAATCGTAAAATGTTGTGTAAGAAAAACTACCAGAAATAAACCTGATAAGGCCATCACCCATTTGCGTGCAATAGAAGATTTAATCAAAGCGCTCATGTATAGATTTTTAATTTGTCGCAAAGATAGTTGCGAAAGCCGCCATATTCAATTAAGGTTTTTGATATATCGGTAATCTCTGCATTATTTGGATTGAATCTTAATAATTTGAACCCACCTTGTACATTAAGTCGAAAACTTGCTCTTGAAATTACGCAATGATACTATGATCAGTTGTTTTTGAAAGTTCGCTTTCGCGAAAGCGAAATAAAAAAGCCACTAGATATATCTAATGGCTTTTGGAAAATTAAAGTTGTGGTATGCTCTAGATACAACTAGGATTAGGATTTACTGGAACATCTGTAGTAAGGGTATGATACCAGGCTAATGCTGGGTCATTTGCTTGAACCGTACGCAAAACCATTCTGTTTTCCGTGATCTCTAATATCTCATACTCGCTGCTACCCACGTACCAGCTCATGAAATTATTATTTGCCAATAGCATACTGGTTTTTCTAGATCGATCTTCTGGTACATCTGTATTAGTAGTAGGCGTAAATGTAACGGTTCCTGGTGCTGGAGCAGTGAATGGCAGGCATTCGTCAGCATTATCAGGGTTGTTAGCAGATGGTCCACCAAACTGACTTAGGTATGAATTATGGAAATAAGTACTACCGAAGTTTTTCAATTCAAATATGACATTGTTTCCATTCATTGTAAAAATCATCTCATCCTCATAAAAACACTCTGTGAGCTCGTTACAATACCTCCCAAAAGCCGGAACTGGGAAAAATGCTGGGGTGTAATAGGACTCTGGAGATTGTCCACCTATAAGTAAGGTAGGTCCCACGCCCCAATGTCCATTTTCAGCAACAGACCAGTACCATGTTTTGCTAGAACCACCAGTTAAAAACTCCTTAGCTTCTGAGTCATCAAAGGTACTCAGGACATCGATTACAAATGTTTGTGTAGTAGCAGCACCAGCTGTACCCGTGGCAGTCACGGTTACACTATAGCTGTTCACGCCCAAGTCAACAAACCGATGCTCAATGGCACCATTGAAAGTGGATCCGGTGCGGCCGTCGCCAAAATCATATGTATAATTCAAAGCATTATCTGCCGTTGAACTAAAAACAACGATACCTGTACCGTCACCATTCGGATCCGTAGAACTTTCTCCTTGTATGGCTACATTCACATTTAGATTGCTAGGGGTGATAATATCACCAAATTCTGTATCGTCCTCTTGACAAGATTGAAAGGAAACCGCCAGTGTCAAAACGATCATAAGTTTATATAAATATTTCATTTCAATTATTTTAGTTTGTTTTTATTAAATCATCGATATAGATGGTCTCTGCAGAAGAAGTCGCCTGTAAAGGGTCAAAAAATATAACCACATTTCTAAGATCTTCTGTTGTATTACCGTTGAAGTTTGTAAAAGTCAATTCTTCCCATGCGTTCGAAACACTAGTGGTTACACTGGTCACTTCTTGAAAGGAACCACCGTCGCCTACTCTCTCGATTTTGAGCCATACTGGCAATCCAGCCCTAGGAGAATACACTTTCAATGTAAACGTGGTAGAAGCATCGAAAGCTACTGGCTGATCCAGAACTATTGCAACTAATGAAAAGTTATTTGGGCCAGTTGGAGGTCTGTTAAATTGCATCACTCTACTGGAATTATTTATACCACCTGCAACAGGATTAGCGATAATGGAGAACGCACCGTTGTTAGTTCCAATATTGTATTGTCTTCTTGTATCCTCAAAAGTCAATGGTAGAAGAATTGGCGGGCCGTCTGCTAGCTCTATATCATCAAAGTAGTTTATGTCTCCCGTTGGGGCATTACCTAAATCAAAGAATATGACAAATCTGCTAAATGGTTGTGATGTGTCTAAACCAGTGGTGTCAAAGAAAAGAGTTTCCCACTCACTGACTTTAGTAGTAAACGCTTCAAAATCTGCTGAAGCAATAGATCCATCTGCATTTTCCAGCTTCATTGTAACTTTAGTTCCAACAGGCATTGGAGACCTAGTTTTCATTCTAAAACCCTGAGGTCCGGAAAAATCAATAGGTCTACTCAACGGTACAACGACGCCTCCGAAAACTTGACTGCCTGTCTTTTGAATGCGAACAACCTTGCCACTGTTATTGTCAACACTCGAATCTGGATTGTCAACTATAGAAACATCTGATTCAAAGCCTATCAAATTGTAGTTGAGTGTTGCTGACTCGAAAGTCAAGGGTAGAGTCACAGGGTCTTCTATTATTACAACCTCTGTAGTAGAAGTTGTAGCAGCTCCACCACTCAATGCAGTCACTGTTATAGTATAAGTTCCTGTACTAGAATATTCATAATCTACGGTATCAGCTTCAGTAAAAGCTAAGGGAGCCGCAGCTGGATCCTCACCAAACGTAGCCTCAAATGAGGTTTCAAAATCTGCAGTAGCCGAGACGGATACACCAAAATTGGAAGACGCACTTTTTGTTACGTTAACAACTAAGTTTTCTGGAGCCTTGAATGACACTTCTAAATTCTTAGTCAACTCTGCAGTTTGACCTGCCAGATTAGTCGCTACTACACGTACTGGAAAAGATCCCTCAGAATAATTACGCTGTGCTTTCTCACCAAGGGATAGTACGGTCGATTCACCTGTTCCATCGCCATAAAACACTTCGAAACTACTGACGCTTTTTCCAGATGGAGCTATGGTCACTAGACCAGTATTGTCTTGGGTTATATTATAAATCAAGTCAATATTGGATGGCGCTTCTATGTCAACTGTCAAATCTTTAACATCGTCGCTGTCACAACTGTAAAGCGTTGCGAACGCTACAACTAGAATGACTAGAAAAAATTTAATATTTTTCATTTTAAAATGTTTTTAATAATTAGGGTTTTGCTCCCAGCGATCTCCCGCGAGTAATATCTCTTCTAAAGGTATAGGAAACACATCATGTTTTCCAGATATAAAGCCGTTGATCTCAGCAGCTGCACGGCCTGTTCTAACTAGGTCAAAGAAATGATGGCCTTCTCCTACAAGCTCCAATCTTCTATCAACAAATATGGCGTCTCTTAATGCAGATCCAGAAAATTCTACGTTGGGTAAATTAGCTCGGTTACGTACGATGTTTAAATATGTTCTTGCTTGTCCATCACCCAGATTGCCACTGTTGTAGGCCTCAGCTGCCATTAAATAGACATCTGCCAATCGAATTGCTCTATAATTGTTAGGATTGGTCAAGTTTGCATCTCCAGTGTTCAAATCACCTTGTCTGGCGATGTATTTTCTGTTGTAATAACCGGTATGTTCGTAACCTTTGCTAAAAGTCGCTCCGTTAGCTGCTGCAAACTCTTCTATGTCTAGAATAGCGGTATTCTTTCTTACATCAGCTGGTTCAAATAAATCTACTACCTCTTGAGTTGGAACATTAAAGCTGAATCCTGAATCAAATAATGGGCCGTTATAATTTCTAATACCATTGAAGCCTACCGCCACATTTCCTTCACTACACTGTAGACATCCAAAACCTGCACCTTCAAGATCCGAGTACTGGATTTCAAATACAGACTCTGAGTTGTTCTCGTTATCGTTTTCAAAGATGGTAGAATAATCCTGCACTAAAGAATATTGATTGGATAGGATTAAATCGTCCAAGACATCTGCCGCCTCTCCATATTTTTGTTGAAACAAGTAAACCTTTCCCAGCAACGCCTGAGCGCTACCTTTAGTGGCGCGACCTACATCAGGAGTAGTGTATTGTAAATTTTCGATGGAGTACAGTAAATCTTGCTCAATTTGCGCGTAAACCTGCTCCTTAGGAGTGCGATCCACTTCAAACTGATCTCCAAATAGAAAACGTTTATCTACCACCAATGGTACATCACCAAAAAACTTCACCAATTCAAAATAGTAATACGCTCTTAAAAAGCGGGCTTCCCCAAGAACTCTTGGTTTTTCCGGAAAATCGGTTTTGTCTTGAAATTCTAATATGTAGTTGGCTCTATTAACTCCTGCAAACATCCATCTCCATATATCAGATAATTGAGCATTTACAGGGGTGTGCATCATATCATCTATTTGCTGGATTCCTATAACGTCTGTAGCGCTTTCGCCACCAGCCAAGGTGTTGTCTGAAGCAATATCACCCAACATCACATTCAAGTAAGTGGATTGCAATAGATCATATGCAGCTACCAGAGCACTTTCATAATCTGCTTGAGAATTAAAAAAGTTCTCTGAGTTTAAGTCTTCACTTTCAATGTCTAAGTAGTCTTCACTACAGGCGTTAACGCCTACGGCAACTACAAATAATAGAATATATATTTTGTAAATTTTCATCTTGATAGTTTTAGAATTTTGCATTTACTCCTACTAGGAAGGTTCTCGCTACTGGATAGAAACCGTTGTCAATACCGCTCGCTAAAGGATCTCCTGAACTTGCACTAGGGTCGTAACCTCTATACTCTGTAAGTGTAAACGCATTGCGTACTGAGGCATAAATCCTCAACTTACTTAGCTGAACGTTGTCGAGCGCTTTCTCCTTTAAAGTATATCCTAATTGTATGTTTTGAGCTCTTAAAAATGAAGCGTCTTCCACAAAAAAGTCTGAAAAAACCTGATTTGCAGTCGCTCCTGTAGTCACCCTAGGAAAAGAATTAGTCGAACCTTCACCAGTCCATCTGTTCAATGCATAAGTAGTCAAGTTAGTAAGTGGTTGGTTACGCTCATAGTTGCGTACCATATCATTCCCGATGGACGCAAAGAAGTAACTTTGAAAGTCCCAATTTTTATAATTGAAACTTAAGTTCATTCCCATCGTTACATCTGGAATAGGGTTTCCTAATTCTGTACGGTCATCCAGATTTAGTTCTCCGTCGCCATTCAAATCCCTGAACCTCAAATCTCCAGGTTGAGCTATAGCACCTAAAGCCTCTTGAGATGGGTGAGCCGCTACCTCAGCAGCATTTTGGAAAACACCGTCCGTTTGGAACCCGTAGAAATATCCAATTGGGAAACCTTCTTGAAATCTAGTTATAGGAGGTTGTCCTACTCCAAACCCGCCAGCTTCAATGAAACCATTATTATTATTTACTGACAGAACTTCGTTATCGATGGTAGCCATATTAAAACTTGCATTGAAGCTAAAGTCTTCAGTGACTTGATCAGAATACCCTATAGAAAATTCGAGACCTCGGTTTCTAATATCACCACCATTTATAAATGGCGCGCCAGATCCAGGAGCTGCAGCACCTAATATTCCCGAAACGGAAGGTGCAATCAATAGATCGTTAGTCTCCCGATTGAAATAATCTAAAGTCACATTCAATTTATTAGATAAGAACCTAACATCTAGACCTATATTGGTAGTGAATTGTTCCTCCCATTTGATTTCTGGATTGCTCAATGACCCTCCTGCAATTCCATTGATGATTTGGTCATTGAATACATATTGACCTTCACCATTCAATAAAGAAACAAACCCAAATGCCGGAATTCTATCATTTCCTATGATACCTGCTGAGGCACGAAATTTTAAGAAACTAATAGTACCGCTATCTTGTAAAAAACTCTCATCAGAAGCTATCCAACCAATACTAGCAGAAGGAAAAATTCCAAATCTGTTTTCAGGGCCGAATATGGTACTTCCGTCACGTCTCAGGACACCTGAAAACAAATATTTACCGTCATAATCATATTGCAAACGTACAAAGTGAGAAAGTAGGCGTTGGTCAAAGCGTCTAGCTCCATTTTCATCGCCATCAATAACTCTTTCCGCACCAGCAATAGAGACCTCATTGTAGTCATTACTTTCGTTACCAAAGCCAGTAAACCCGTTGAAATCTCCTCGAGTTCTGAAGGCACTCATCCCTAAAGTCGCCTCAACGTTATGCCTTTCGGCAAAAGTATTGTCATATTTTACAAAAGCATCGTAGGTATAATCGCTGAAGAAGTTTTCATAGGTACTAAAAACGTTTTCGGTCAGGTTAAATACTTTTCCAGAACCGTAGAAAGCTCTTGGATTGAAATTATTCCCATATGCCTCGGAATAATTAGCTTGTATTCTTGCCGTAGCTTCAAAATGATCTAAGAAGGAATAGGTCAAGCCAAAATTCCCACTAATTTTTCCAACTTTATTCTTATTAAAGGTATTAGCAAGCTGCGCTACTGGGTTGATCACTTCATTACCTAAGCCTTCTGCTAGAGAGAATTCACCATTCTCATCGTACACTGGTATGGAAGGAGCCATATTCAATGCATTAAACAATACAGAGCCTAATCCACCATCATTTATGTTTTTGTTACTGGTATAAGAATAAAGAAAACCAGTTTTCATCTTCAGGTTTTTGGTCCAGTCATGATCAAAGTTGCCACGCATAGTAAAACGGTCAAAATCAGATTTATCACTTCCCACGATACCGTCTTGAGCTAAAACTGCTAAGCCAAATGCATATAAGGATTTATCCGTTCCACCTCTTACTGAAAGATCATTGTTGAGAACAAGAGCATCATCAAAAACAGCCTCCTGGTAATCAGTATTAGTTAAGTTCGAAATATTAGGGAATGGAAGAGGTTGGCCATTGTTAGCAAAAGCCTCATTCTTAATTAATGCGTATTGCTGTGCATTTAAGGTCGGTAGGCTCCTTGAAGTTTCTTGAATACCACCCCAAGAATTAAACTCTACTGTAAGAGGTTGGTTTTTACGACCACCTTTTGTAGTGATAATAATAACACCATTTGCAGCTCTGACACCGTAAATACCTGCTGTAGCATCTTTCAAAACAGAAACACTTTCAATATCTCCAGGGTTAATCACACTTAAGTCTTCAATGATATTTCCATCCACTAAAATCAAAGGACGGTTATCCCCATTTGTAGAGATTCCTCGAATCCTAATATTTAGCCCTGCTCCAGGGGAACCTGAAGAAGAAGTAACATTGACACCTGCCACTTGACCTTGTAAAGCTTCTTCCACACGAGTAGGTTTCAAATTTTCGATCGTCTCGCTATCTACAACCCTAACCGCTCCAGTAACTTCTCGCACGGCCTGTGTGCCATAACCTATGACAACCACCTCTTCAAGAGCCGCGACATCATCGAGTAAGGTTACTGTCAACGGTGTCATGTTAGCGACAGTGATTTGTTGAGGTACCTTACCTATATATGAGAATTTGAGAACATCCCCTGTTGATGCGGCAATGGAAAATGTACCATTTATATCAGTTGTGGTGGCTCTGTTAGTGCTTAAGTTTTGAACTGTAGCACCTAATAACGTTTCTCCCGAAGATTGCTCGAGAACTTTTCCGGTAAGAATATTTTCTTGTGCAAAACCTAACGCTGCTACAAGATAAATAAGTAAAAAAGTTAATTTATTCATGAATGGTTTATTTGGTTCTGGTCGTGTTTCTACAACGTTGTAGTTGTGGTTTTATAAAAATATTAAGATTTTCACAAAATACGACTAGGTCGTACCGTCTATTAAATTATACAAAAACGCAACGATTGCGAATTTGTATAAAACATTGATAAACAGAATTCTAAAAAACTAAAAAACTCCAATCATCAAATGATATTCAATTTTGATGTGGTAATGTATAGTTATTGATGAGGTTAATGCTAGTTTGAAGTTTGACAATTACAAACTCAACCCTATTACAAATCCCCTGAGCCTGGTTACAGCAGCCTTTGCACATTTCGTAAAAATAAACCCATTAAAAAGAGACGACCCTATTATTCAACTGTTTAAATTGGCTTTCTGACAATTTAAACTCCCTAAGTGATTTTAAATATATCGCTTTCGCGAAAGCGAAATCAACCACCACCACCAGCGCTTAACATTCAAATTAGATACAGAAATTATTAAAGTACTTTTAAATAGAATGGTTGCTACTCGATAATCTTATAACTTAAGCGAATACACTTATTTAAATCAAGTTTTAGTATTATGGAAACACTTGTAGATGATGCAACGAAAGCTGTTTTGGAAAATATTTCCACTAACAGGCGCAGTATCTACAACCTCGAAGGCAATGGATTTATCCACCTGGAACCTGCTCTTCCTTTCTTATTTATTTATAGAACATTGCCCGATGATGCTGGTACTAGAAGACTAGCAAAAAGTGGGGCTTCGCATTTGATCATAGGTAATGTAGACGCCTACGATTACAGCTCTCTTATCACTCAGGTAAGTGAGGCGATGACTAGCAAGCATAATGCTTTCTTATTAGTAGACATCTATAGTGGTAACCAAGGTATTACTGACTTCAAGATTCACGCACCAGCATCCCGATTGCCAGCATCAATAGAGGCTCTCAAACATGAATTGCATAAGATCAGGGTTAGTGATACCTCGCCTTATTTGGGTGTTACTGTCGATGACGATGAGGTTACCATAAATGGAGTTTCCGTTTTACCCTGTTCTAGTGAGGAGATTTTGAAATGTGGCGCTACTTTGATTCATATTGAAATACCGCCTGTCTACCGCAATACAAAAGGGGTTTTGTTTCCCGTCTTTTTCAGAAGGTTCAGGGACAACTTTTCAAGGGCATTGCAAAAAGCCATTTTTGAATTCGTCCGTGTTCAGACCTCTTCTGGGATTCCCAGTTTTACGGCAATTGGTAAACGGAATGTTCATGCAGAATTATACAAGCTAGATCAAGAGCTCACCGATATTGAAGATTCTTTCAACCTACTCATGTTGGTTGCGCCGGTAAACATTAACGAGATACGTGACACCTTTTTTGAAAGTGGATTCAAAACCGTACCTGATTATCACTATCGCTTGCTTCCTGTAGATCCAGACAAGTTGAAGCGCAAGCTTTTCAATTTACGTATTGATGAGATAGATGACCCAGCTTTGGCTTATTTATACAACGAGAAGCGTGAGGAGCTAGAAAAACAACTTTCGATGCTGAAGGAGCGCGGTACTAGAAATTTCTTCTATAGTAGCATCCGCTTATTTCATGGCGTGGAAAAAGACCTCAAAAAAGAAGCTGAGGATATTTTATCCATCCTTGCCGAGGAGCAGGAGCCAAATCCATCAGAATTGATCAATGCCGCAGAATTCAGAGAACTCGCGCTGAAAGAGTTTGAATTCTTTAAAAATCAAGATTCAGATTTTGAGGGTAAGGTTCACATTAAAGAAAACCTGAATATTATGATGGTTTCACAAGGAGAATTTTATCTGCCTAAAAACTATGAATTGACACGCAAGGAAGCTAATGCACTATTGCAACATGAGATAGGTACACATGTTCTCACCTATTACAATGGTTCCAAACAACCGTTGACCCAACTTAAAGCCGGTCTTGCAGATTACGATACGCTCCAGGAAGGTATCGCTGTAATGGCAGAATACCTGTGCGGAAACTTAACTCCCAATAGGCTTCGAACCCTTGCTGGCCGAGTAATTGCTGGCGATGTATTGATGCAAGGGTGTGATTTCAAAGAGATGTTTGATCTTTTAAAAAACACCTACGGTTTCAGTCAAGATCGAGCTTTTAACATTGTGTCGAGAATGTTTCAAGGTGGCGGTTTTCTTAAGGATATCATCTATCTCAAGGGATTTATGCAGTTGCGTCATTTCCTCAATTCTGGTGGAGACCTGGAATTGTTACTCGCAGGTAAATTTGCCTTACACCACGTGAATATTATCAAAGAATTGATAGATCGTGAGGTGCTCATAGGGCCTAGAATTAAACCTAGATACCTGCAAATGGAATGCTACCAGGATCAAATGAAAGAAATAACAGCAGGAACTTATCTTGCCCAAATGATTAAGAAATGAAAATATGTTTTGTACTAAGTGCTATTGCTACAGAAAAGAGTGGTTCTAGCATCCGTCTGATAACGCAAGCCCACGACCGTAAACACGAGGTTTATGTATGTGGCGTTGGTGGTTTTACTTTCAACAGCAGTGGTCCTATCGAGATAGAGGCAGTCAAAATACCTACCTCTTCAAAAAAGCGTACACCTGATGAAACCCTTGAATATCTTCAAGGTAAAAAAACGGATATCATAAGCTCTACAGATCTGGACGTTTTATTCTTAAGAAACAACCCAACTGAGGAGTCTGGGGAACGCCAATGGGCCGAATTCTCAGGAATAGGCTTTGGACAGATGATTCAAGATAGTGGAGTACTTGTACTGAATGATGCACATACACTTGCTAATGCATTTATTGACAAACTTTATTTTGAAAGTCTACCGGAATACATCAAACCTAAGAGTATCATAACTCGTGACCACGATCGATTGATGAAATTTTATGAAGAAATGGGCAACAAAATGGTGCTCAAACCTCTTGAGGGGTCGGGAGGTCAGAATGTGTATATGATAGACAAACACGAGAAAAATACGACCCAGATTATTGAAACCATTGCTCGCGACGGATATGTTATTGCCCAAGAATTTCTTCCAGAGGTTAAAAATGGGGACGTGCGCGTACTTTTAGTGAATGGCCGGATTGTGGAAGAAGATGGAAATAAGGGCATCATACGTCGTGTTGCTAGCGAGGGCGAGTTCCGCAGTAATTTCTCGCTGGGAGCAACGGCAGATAGTAGTGAGTTGACGCCAGCCATGCAAGAAATTGTAGACATTGTAGCTCCTAAATTGATCAAAGATGGCCTCTTTTTCGTTGGGTTAGACATCGTGGACGATAAACTGATTGAGATCAATTTGCTTAGTCCAGGTGGATTGGAGCGATTCAAGGATATAGACTTACCAGATTTTTCTAAAAGTATCATCCAGGCAATAGAGCGCAAGATCCATTATCGGGATAAATACAAGGGAGCTTTGAGCAACAAGATTTTGGCAACCATGGACTAGATAAGTAGCAATAGACTTTGATGTGTTTCCGCTTTCGCGAAAGTGAACTTATTAAACCTATCCTGCAATCATGCAACCTCAACGATAGTACAACCCTTAAACAACTCCATATGAAACGAATCATAGATAGATATACGTGTAATACCATTGGACCCCTAGTATTTATTACTGCAGCAGTGCACGGTAATGAACCTAGCGGTGTAAAAGCTCTAGAAGAAGTGTTTAGTCAATTGAGAGCCAGCAAGGCTCAGATTAATGGAACATTAATTGGGTTGCGAGGCAATCGTGGAGCGCTGGAAAAAGGAGTGCGATTCATTGACGAGGATTTGAACCGTACCTGGAAACCTATTAAAATCGCCAAACAAATAAAAGACACACACGAGGAACTGGAGATGGAGGAAATCATCGAGATTCTCGATATGGAACTGGCACATCATAAAGGGCAAAAGGCCTACTTTCTGGATTGCCACACCACTTCTTCCCAAAGCGCACCTTATATGTCAGTACAAGTGAAAAATGACAATGATGAATGGGCGCACCGCTTTCCTACTTATATCGTTCGTGGTTTTAGCGATATAGTCAATGGTAGCATCGACCATTATTTTACAGATCGAGGCTTAACGGGCTTCACATTTGAGGCGGGTCAGCATGACGATCCAGCATCGGCTAGGCATCATCAAAGTATGATTTGGTTGATGTTGAAAGAAGCTTGTGATCTGGATCTAACGCAAATCAAAACACATCCGCAATGTGTGGAAAGCTTGAAAAACGAGGCGCCGGACCAAAAAACCTTTGAAATCATTCATCGTCATGAAATTAAGGATGGCGATGATTTCAAAATGAAAGCTGGGTTTGACAACTTTCAAAAAATATCCAAAGGCGAACTGCTCGCCCACAACAATGGTGCAGAGTTAAAAAGCACCTGGAATGCGCGCATCTTTATGCCGCTATATCAAGGCCAAGGAAATGATGGTTTCTTCGTGATTGAGGAGGTTTGACATCCTAATAATCTTCCCGCATTTCTAGAGCCTTTCGACAAGCTCAATGGCCTCCTTAATGCTCGAACGAATCATAATTGGGAGGGCTGAGACACTCGAAGCCCCAAATTTCATCACCAGATGCGGGATTCATTCCACACCTGGTGATGACAAAAAACAGGTTTCTATTTTACCTCTAGTTTCTCACTAGCACTTCCACCTTTTCCTGATAGCTTTACCGTATAACTTCCAGCAGTAAGGTAGTAGTTACCGTTGTCTGCTTTTTTAGGGGCATCCTTTTTATCAAATCGCTTTGCACCAGATTCTGAAACGGACCCGTTGTAATCATAGAAATTCAATCCAGCATCTGCGGTAAGGTTTGCTTCTTGGATGGTTTTTCCTTCAGCGTTCAAGACTTCCATTTTTACTTTGCCGCCTTCTGGACTGTAGTAAGAAATTTGCACGCTAGGCTCTGGACTTTCGTCGCTTAAGAAACGTGTAGCCCCATAACGAGGACTCGCACGGAAACCTTCTAATTTACCCATCTTCAGTTTTTTACTGTAATAACCCATCGCATTTTCATCTGCGCTGGCTTCCACAAGACCTAGCTCATCTAGATTGACTTTATAAATGGATCTACCGTGAGTACCTACTAATAAATCATTAGCTTTTGGCTGGATCTTCAAATCATGAACCGCAACTGGAGGCATATCTGGATTGAGCAGTGACCAAGCGGCACCATCTGCTGCAACCCAAACCGCATTGTCAGTACCTAGGAAAATCATATTTTCATCTGTTGGATGTTCTGTAATAACATTTACTGGAGATGCAGGCAACCCAGTAGCTATGCTTTGCCAAGTTTTCCCAGCATCCTCGCTTTTGAAAACATATGCGGTAAAATTATCACCGCGATAACCATTTAAGGTTACATAAACACGATCTTTTTTGTGTTGTGATGCCACAACACGGCTTACCCATAAATCAGCAGGCCAGCCACCGTTTAATTTTGTCCAGGTAGAACCACCATCTTTAGTGAGTTGTACCAGTCCATCATCAGATCCTGTATAGATCATCCCGAATTGAAATGGTGATTCACTAATCGTGGTTAGCGTTCCATATGCTACATTTCCTTCTTTACCTCCTTGAGTTAAATCTGGCGAAATCGCTGTCCAGTCTGTTCCCTGATTCATGGACCTGTGCAATTTATTACCACCCAGATAAAGGATGTCCTGATTATGAGAACTCAATAGGATAGGCGTCTGCCAGTTGAAACGGTAGGGCGACTCGCCCAGCTCATGTTTCGGTTGAATGTAAGCACGCTCGCCAGTTTCTCTATTGATTCTAAAATAATTACCGAATTGGAAGCCAGTATAAACAATGTCACTATTTCTAGAATCAATCTGGATTTGCATCCCATCGCCACCCATGATGGATTCCCATGGATATTGACCTTGTTGTTGCCAGGATCGGTCTTCACGGGCGTTATGAGCTCCTACCCAAACCCCATTATCTTGTAATCCACCGTACACATTGTAAGGCTCTTCCATATCATAATTGATCGCATAAAACTGGCCAACACTTGGCGTGTTATTTTTAATCCAGGTCTCACCATCATCGTATGAAATATTCAATCCTCCATCGTTCCCGTTGATCAAGTGACCGCTATCATTAGGATCTACCCAAAGCGCGTGATGATCAGCATGAACATTTTCTCTAGAGATATTTTCCCAAGTCTTTCCGCCGTCGGCAGATTTGATAATGGGAACTCCCATGACATACACTTTACTCACATCTTTTGGGTCTACCCGCACTTGTGCAAAGTAGTATCCATAGCTGTAAAATACATCGTCAATTTGACCTTCATGCGTTTTATTCCAGGTCTTTCCACCGTCGTTGGAGCGGTATAACTCGGCTCCTTTAACTGGAGTGTCAAATAATTGAGTGTTCGCATCTTCAAGGTACAGCGCTAGGTCAGCAGGTTTTGCAGCGCCGCTGCGCACCATGTTTTTGACATTTGCCGCGCGGTATTTTTCTTGAAACCCGTTTTCTTTCAGGTATTTGTCCAGTGTCTTGTCTTCCAGTTGCAGGAAAGCATCCATGGTCATTCCTTGAAAATCATCTTTGGTCAAAACTCTGTCAGAGTTCGCTTTCGCGGAAGCGTCCTCATCACTCTTCTCTCTGCGGAATTGGGAATCGTGAATCGCATACACCGTATTTTCATCATAAACTGCTAGACCTATGCGGCCAACTCCTGATCCCGTTGGGAAACCGCTAGCCTCAGTAGAAATCTTGTTCCACGTCTGGCCGGC
The DNA here is from genome assembly GCF_000831385.1 of Nonlabens marinus S1-08. NCBI lineage: Bacteria > Pseudomonadati > Bacteroidota > Flavobacteriia > Flavobacteriales > Flavobacteriaceae > Nonlabens > Nonlabens marinus. The sequence continues at coordinate 920,389 of NZ_AP014548.1, forward strand.
ATCCGTGCTTTTATAAATGGCACTTGCCTCACCGTCACCGTCAAAATTCCATGCCTTGCGATCTTTTTCCCAACTCGCTGTATACATCACATTGAAGTTGTCTGGTGCTGCGGCTAGATCTATAAATCCAGCCATATTAGTTGCAAATAAAGTTTTGCTCCAGGTAGCACCACCATCCATCGTGGTATAAATTCCACGGTCATCACTCAGCGTATATAATGGACCCGTCGCAGCTACCACCACATGATCAGTGTTCGCTGGATCGATTAGGATTCTGCCTATGTGATGAGTGGCTGGCAACATGGGTTTGCTCCATGTTTTGCCCCAGTCAGTAGACTTGAGTAATCCTATACCCGCATAGCTACTGCGACTGGCGTTGTTCTCGCCAGTTCCAGCCCAGATAGTTTTTGATGCCCAATCAACGGCAATATCACCTAAGTTTATGGTCATCGCGTTATCCATGATAGGAGTGAAGCTCGTGCCATTATTGCTGGTATGCCATAGGCCGCCGCTAGCATAAGCTACGAGCATTTCAGTAGGGTCTGTAGGGTTGACATCTACATCTACCACACGACCAGACATGATTGTAGGACCTATGTTTTCAAACTCAAGATTTTTGTAAAGAGATGTGGCAGCAGATTCCTGTTGCATTTCCAGATCGCTGATTAGTTTATCTGAACTGGTAGGTTGCTGTGCGATAACGCTAGAAGCAATAAATAAGGAAGCTAAAAGTAAATGGTGTTTCATGATACGAACTTTAGTGCTGTGAAGATACACAAGCCGAGTTACTTTTGGAAGCTTGGGCATTTACAATTATTATAACAGTAAAGCCTGTCAGACGCCTTAAATTTGAATTGTACATTTTTTAACAGTGTTTGAGGGCCATCACCTATTTGCTGTTAAAGAGGTACCGCTTTCGCGAAAGCGAACTCAACCAAGACTTTAAAACAACTTTTATATTTTATGAAATACGACCCAATAGATAACACGCTTTTTAAAACCAATCGCAAGAATTTTATGGCTCAAATGAAGCCCTCGAGTCTTGCAGTTTTTAATTCTAATGATGTTTTTAAAACTGGTGCCGACAGCACAATGCCATTTAAACAACACCGGGATATTTTTTATTTAAGTGGAGCAGATCAAGAGGATACGATTTTGATTTTATTTCCAGATTGTCCTGATCCAGCACATCGCGAGGTGTTATTTGTGACTGAAACTAATGATCATATTGCAGTATGGGAAGGAGAGAAGTTGACTAAGGAAAAGGCCACTGAAGTTACCGGGATAGAAACAGTGTATTGGTTAAAGGAATTTGATAAAAAGTTCTTTGAAATGATGACCCAAGCGGAAACTATCTATTTCAATACTAACGAGCATTACCGTCAAGCGGTAGAAATGCAAACTAGGGAAGACCGTTTTATTTTAAAAACTAAGGCACAGTACCCGGCACACAATTATGCAAAGAGCGCACCTATCATGCAGCGTTTGCGAGCCGTCAAACACCCTCTAGAGATTGAGTTGATGCAAACGGCTTGTGATATTACTAATGCGGGCTTCCGCAGGGTGCTTGAATTTATGAAGCCAGGTGTAATGGAGTATGAAATTGAGGCAGAGTACTTACATGAGTTCTTCAGAAGGCGTAGCGATGGATTTGCATACACCCCAATTATTGCTAGTGGTAACAATGCAAATGTCTTGCATTATGTACAAAACAATCAAGAATGTAAGGATGGAGACCTTGTCTTAATGGATGTAGGATCCACTTATGCAAATTATGCGGCTGACATGTCCCGTACCATTCCTGTCAATGGAACCTTTACTAAGCGTCAGAAGGAAGTGTACAAGGCTGTAAATAATGTAAAAAAGGCAGCTACAAAAATGCTAACACCCGGGACTTTATGGAAAGAGTACCACAAGGAGGTTGGAAATATCATGACCAGTGAATTGCTAGCCTTAGGATTACTTGACAAAGCAGATGTACAGAACGAAGACAAAGACTGGCCAGCCTATAAAAAATACTTCATGCACGGCACCTCACACCACATAGGACTGGACACTCACGATTACGGTTTGCTATGGGAGCCCATGCAAGCGGGCAATGTATTTACCGTTGAACCAGGTATCTATATTCCAAATGAAGGAATAGGCATCCGCCTAGAGGATGATGTGGTGATTCAGGAAAAAGGAAGCCCAAAAAATTTAATGGGTGACATCCCTATAGAAATAGAAGAAATAGAAGAGTTGATGAACAAGTAAATCAATGCCATCATTAAACATAAAAAACGGCTGCCCATAATCAGGGCAGCCGTTTTTGATAGAACTTATTCTTAAATTAATTCTTCTCGCTCTCTGGCTTTACACCTGTTTCAAGAGCATAACAATTCACCCCTGAAAATAGGTAAGTAACCGTGGCATCAGCATCAGGCGAGGTGAGTATGGCGGTGACAGAATCAGGTCTTTGTAAATATCCTAAGGAAGTTTTATCAGCTTTCTGACTCATGGGAGTACTCAAGTCGGTACGCTTGACACCTACAGTCAAACCACTGCTCATTTTAAATTGGGTAGCGTTATCATCTCTGGATTGCAAATTCCAGCCTGCAAACTGGGACTGACCGTTGCGTTCTACAAAAACTAAGTTGATGTATTCCTCCCAGCGAACGATGCGTACCCGTTTTCCATTACAGTTATCTTCCATTTTATCAGTACTGTAATCTCCTAAATACTTTTTCATTTTAGTAAGTACGACAGCATCTGATTGACCGAACATCAAGATGTCCTGCTTTCCGTTTTTTTCGAATAAATTAATAGAAGTAGGAGTCAGCACTGCCGTTACATAATTTTTAGTTTCTACTTCTTTAGCGATCCTTTCAGACTCTAATAGTTGGCCAGCTTGTACATTTCTTTTAGGGTCTTTGTCAGCCGTGGTAGTATTATTTTTTGAAGTGGATGATCCTTGATCTGTAGTGGCAGACTCTGTAGAAAGTTCCGTTTCTGTAGCCAGTGGCTGGTTGGTATCTTCCTTACAACTGGTGAATAGTAGGATAGTCGCTAGGGCGGTAAATAGTAAAAATTGTTTCATGATACGTATTTTGAACCAAAAGTAGGTTTTTTACTTCATCACCATCTCTTAATGGCAGCCTAAAAGATTAAAGGGCATTTTCAACAGTATCAAGCAGGTGACGTACCTTTGTAGGTATGGCGAGAGACGAGCAACTTAAGATACGATGGGAGCAAACCATCACTTTTTTCCAAGAGCGATTTAGCGATGGGGAAGCAATGGATCTGGATGCCATTCTATTTATGATAGGTGTCCAAGAGTTGGGACAATTGCACCGTAAATTCCAGAAAGACGAGAAGTATCAGCTCATGCACATTGCCATCTGTAGAGTCTTAGAGCCTTATGGATATTATCAATTTTCACATTTTGACGAGGATAAATGGCCGCACTACGCAGTGGTTCAAAACCTGCCGCCCCTCAAAGCGGGTGAGCAGTCTTTATTGATGAAAGAGGCGATTGTCAATTACATGCTAGAGGCAGGAGTTATTGAGTAAGTATATTTTGGTAATGAGTTCGCTTTCGCGAAAGCGAAAACTCTACAACCCCAGTGCAAGATTCTAGATTAATCCGTCTTACTACTGTCCTTTTTGTTTAATCCCAAAGACTTGCTGCGTTTCTCCCAGTTCTTGCGGGCGAGGAGCTGCATGTCCTCTACATTGTCACTTTCATCCATAATCTCAAGACCCAGCATGGTTTCAATGACATCTTCCATAGTCACCAGGCCGTGAACACTCCCATAATCATCCAGCACCAGTGCGATATGCTCCTTAGTGGCAATCATCTGGTCAAAGAGTTGGGTAATAGGCATGTCAAATCGTACCAGCGCTATTTCACGACGTAGATCTTCTAGGGTTTCAGCAGGCTTATTGTGAATGATGTCAGCGAGAATAGCATCTTTTAGCACGTAACCAGTGATGTCGTCACGATTTTTGCCGAATACAGGAATACGTGAAAACCTGAGGTCTTTATCAGCTTCAAAAAAATCTTTAATGAGCATCCCTTGTGGAGCCATAAAAATAACGGACCGCGGTGTCATGATGTCTTTTACCTTGATTTTATTGAAGTTCATCAAGCTTTTGATAAACTGTCCCTCTGATGGATGAAAAACGCCTTCCTCTTCTGCAGTCTCTGTAATGGAGATAAATTCCTCACGGGTCATGGTATTCATATGCGCACTTTTACCAATGGCTCTAGTGGTCAATTGCAACACCCAGAGTATTCCTGTGTATTTTAAAACAGCTACCATCCCAACTAATATACTAGTAGAAATTCCAGCCAGATTCTGCCAGTAAGTTGCACCTATCGTTTTAGGGATGATTTCCGAAACTACTAGAATCAAAACGGTCATGATCCCAGATACCACACCTACTAGTGGAATTCCTAAAACTGCCGCCTGAAAACCTTCAGACACCATACTTTCAGCCTGCACACCTACTAGAATCGCGCCAACGGTGTGGGCGAGCGTGTTTAGAGTCAGAATAGCAATAAGCGGTTTATCTACATCGTTTTTAAGAACGGTAAGGGCATTAGTATAGGTGGCGCCTTCCTGACTTTTCATTCTAATAAAATTAGGCGTGATGGAAAGCAGCACGGCTTCCAAAATGGAACACATAAAAGAAAAGAAAATAGATACTACGGCATAGAGGATCAATAATCCCATGGATAGTTGTTTTGCCGTAAAAATAGGAAAAGGGATTTGTGGTTGTAGTTAAGTTTTTGGGAAATAGAATAAAAACAGTTCTTATTCTAGGTCAATAACAAACAACTAAGAATCAATTATGATAACACCAATTGCTCTTTTATTTTATCGATGACACGGTCAGCAATTAAATCACTGACTTTATCGCTATCTACCAAGACTTTATTCTCTTCACATTCATCTAAAAAGTCAAATGACAAAATAGAGTTGAATTTTTGAGTTTTGAATTTAGTAAACATAAAAGTTATTTAAAATAATTATTTAAAAAATGAGGATTCTGTTCTGATTTGAAATAATTTTTCCGTTTGATCCAAATAAAACCATCTCCTTTAGAAATTACTGCTACATCTACTGGACCTCCTACAGACTCTTCATCTGAACTGATCCTTCTTTTAAGATAGGTCAAATATATTAAACTTTCGGCCATCTCGGTAAGATCTTCTTTTGATAATACAGACACTGTGCTTACCGTCGGATCGATATGTTTATTTCTTTTGAACTCTTCTATATGTTGAATAAACTCTTCAAATATAGGATCGATATCCAGACTTTCAATTTTATCAGCTAAAGGTTCTGAAATAGGTCTTATAAAATTAATTAATAGTTCATTGTACTGAGTTAAGACTTTACTAAATGCATTTATTAGAGTTGTGTTAATTTCTGGACTTACGCCGCTAATTAAAGTGTCTATTACATCTCTTTGTGCAAACGGCATTATTGACCCATTATTATCATCATCAATTTCTTCTATGCGCTCAGTATAGTATCTCAGCCTTTCGTTAAAGACATTAGCAACCTTTGTACTAATAGTTACTGGATAGATTTCATCCTCACCATATCCTGCAAAGACGAGACCAGTCCATTGACCATACATTTGTTTAGACAATATATAGCTATAGAAAAAATCATGAAAACTTTTCTTGGTTGAAGAAAAATCTGAATATCGTTCAGAGTAAACTTTATCGACTAAAGGAGAAATAGTTTTATCATACTCTTCTCTAGTAAAGTCCTTAAAGTCAACTAAAGCCTCAGAATGCTCACAATTGTTTCTTTCTAAATCCAGAATTTCAATAAACTTTTCAGAAAACAGCTTATTTCGTTTTTCCTGTTCCATGGTTATCAAGTTTTCCTCACTTAGTGAAACCTCTTCCATTGACTTGTGCAGGCCATTTTTTATTAAATCATTAAGCGTTGTGTAAATAATATTGTGAATCGCTTTTTCATTAGTGAAATAATCTTTCTTTTTCAAGAATTCAAAAAAATTCTCACTGTAATCTCTCAGATGAGGAAATTCTTTATCACCAAGCTGATCACGATATAATTTTATGATTATTTCCCATGGGGTCAGCATCAAATTAGCATTATTGTAAATAATAATCGACACGGGATGAAACTTAGAAAGGGTAAATATTTTGTTTGCTGTATTGTAAACTTTACTACCATTAGTTCCGCTTACAGTAACTGCAGAGTCTGCTGCTATTGCTATAGCGTGTTTATTCATTACTCCGATTACTGCAGTCATATTTTTTTTATTCAAGCAATTTACCACATCCCTAGCAAAATAACTAGCAATCAAATTAGCACCAGCGCGGTTGATGGCGGTAATCTATTCCGTCATCACCGCATCATGATCCAGCCAGCCTTGTATAGCCCTAAAAAGCATTGAAAAAAGATTAGGAATCTATATGTTTTTAAAGGTTGAATCAGTCTGCCCTTTTACAAGCCTAGCCCTAGTGAAGTTGCCACGGCTTAGAGTTTTGTGACTAGAAATGTTATCAGGCTTTTCTAGTGTTTTACAGGGTTGATTTTTATCGTACATTGTGTTCAAATCGTGTATGTTTGGATCATATGCTTAAGCATCGTCAAGATTCTGAAAACAGTAATATGCGGGATTTTTACCATGCTATAATAACTAAGTTTCAATAGCACAGCGTGTTGAAAATCACCTGATCCAGAGCTCAAAACTGTGTACCAACAAACCCACTTAAACTTCAAAGTTCATGAAGATTCCAGGTTATATCAAATTTGTATTCTTATCACTCGCTGTTATCATATTCTTTTTCTTTTTATATGTAGCCAGCTTTATATTGATACCAATGGCTTTGGGATTGTTATTGGCAATTCTGTTATTACCAATAAATCGTTTTTTTGAGAAAATCCGCCTATCGCGCTTTTGGGCGGTACTGCTCACCATCATTATCGCTTTTATAGTATTGAGTGCGGTCATTGTGGGTTTGTCGATTCCTGTCAGTCGTCTTATAGATGATATTCCACAAATAGGAGAGAAATTGCTGGGTGTCGTTGGCCAGTTTCAGGAATTTTTTAAGGACAATCTTGATATGGAGCCCCAATTCCAATCCGATTATATAAAAGACCATCTGAGCAATATTTTACAACGAGGATCTGCTTTCTTTTCTGGTACATTGACGGCTACTGCAAACGCGTTTTCATTCGGAGTCATTCTTTTATTATCTGTGTTTTTTATTTTGTACTACCGCAGTTTCTTTAGGGAGTTTTTGGAGCGCATCTTTCCAGATCATCTACAGGAAACACTATCGCGGCTTATTGCTAATACTAAAAGACTGGTAAGTGATTACATCAACGGCTTGCTGCTTATGATGCTTACCGTGGGAACTCTAAACACACTCGGGCTATGGATACTTGGAATAGAATATCCTATTTTGTGGGGTGGTCTTTCCGGCTTGCTGGCTGTGATTCCTTACATAGGAATATCCATAGGTGGGTTATTGCCTTTTCTTTTTGCACTGGTGACAACAGATAGCCTGCTTTATCCACTAGGTGTTGTAGCGATTTTTGGATTTGTTCAGTTCCTGGAAGGCAATTTTATAACACCTAATATCATGAGTAATAAGGTGAGTCTCAATCCCTATGCAGTAATTATTGCCATATTCATTGGAGGAAAGATCTGGGGCATCGCTGGAATCATACTCTTTATACCCTATCTGGCCGTGTTAAAGAATATTCTTGATGAGTTTGAACAAACCAAAGCGGTAGGTTTTTTGTTGGGAAATCCAGATAGGGAACAGGAAAATCCGGGAACCTGGGAGAAATTGAAAGAAAAGTTAGGTTTAAACAAGGACTGAACCCCAAATATGGAATACAGGATCACATTCTGACACCTGAAATCTTGCGTCTCCATATATCCCATTGACTAAACGGAGTACCCTTCAAAAATTCGAACTTACTTCGAGTAATTCCGCTTTCAGGGTTAAGGCGAACTGTGTTGTCCTAAAATAGGTTGACAGTTTTTAAATAGCAAAGAATCTTGAAACCCAGCAATTAAATTTCAAAATATAGTTGATGATTAGGTATATCTCGCTTTCGCGCCTGCCTGTCGGCAGACAGGAAAGCGACACCATCCTCTTTAAAAAAAAATATTCAGGAGAGTGAAAAGGTGATCTAATTAAAGTCAATATGATTTCCAGATTTGAGATCTAAATCAGAACACCTTCATCACACTTCTCAGGTTTAAGAAACAAGCTCCATGTTTGTTTTATGACTTCCTTATGTTTCTGCTCTTAAAAAATTAAATTTTTCCCTTTTTTAAAGAAAACAGCTACAAATCATTTGTCGTATAATAGGCGATTGTTTATTTTAATAACAGATATAATACATATTTACTTAATTTATTAGTTATTACACAATCTGTTAACTAAAACTACTTACAATGAGCACAAAAAAGCAAATGATCGAGAAACATCTTAAAGGAAGGGATATTCATGATACCAAAGTTCTTAAAGCTATGGAAGAAGTGGAAAGAAAACATTTTGTTCCGGCAGAGTTGGAGGACATGGCTTACGAGGACAATCCGCTGCCTATTGGGAAATCACAAACTATCAGCCAGCCTTATATAGTTGCCTATATGGCGCAGGAGCTGCAACTTAACGAAGATGATAAAGTATTGGAAGTAGGTACAGGTTGTGGGTATAATGCAGCGGTATTATCCAGGCTGGTAAAAAAAGTGTATTCTGTAGAAATTATTGAGTGGCTGGCCCAACTGGCCAAAGAGAATCTTGCCAAAACAGATTATGACAATATTGAAACTCGTTACGGCGACGGTTACGATGGATGGCCGGAAGAAGGTCCATTTGATGCTATAGAACTTACCGCAGCGCCTCCTAAAATCCCTGAAACTTTAAAAAAACAATTGAAGATAGGCGGGAAACTTCTCGCTCCCATAGGTACGCGCACCCAGAAACTAGTCCTGATAGAACGAAACTCTGAAGACGAATTTACTGAAGAAACTCTGCTCATGGTACGTTTTGTCCCCATGACCGGTCAAATTCAAAATAACTAGAAATGGCTGATTATCAAACGACAAAACAGAACGAACAAGCTAAAGATCTGATGCACAGCTTTGCTGAGCGCACAGGTCTTGAAAAAGAAGATGGTCAGGGCAACCGTAGGTATCTCTGGACAGATTCTTTTGCAGTACTTAATTTTTTAGCCTTAAAGAAACTTCAAAATGACAAGGTTTTTGAAGATTATGCTATAAAGGCCATTGACAAAGTTCATAATCACCTGGGCAAATTTGCTCCATATGATACAAGAAAAGGCTGGATAAGCGGTCTACCTGATGAAACGGCTCAGCAGCATCCTACCGTAAAAGGTCTGCGGATAGGGAAAAAATTGCCGGAGCGTAAAGAAGATGATCCTATTGATCAGCGCTTGGAATGGGAAAGAGACGGACAGTATTTTCATTATCACACCCGTTGGATTATTGCCTTACTCAAATCAGGCAGGTATTTTGACAAAGAAAAATTCATAGACCAAGCGACAGAATTAAGCCTGGCGGGATCCAGATTTATCAAAGAAGACCAGGGAAGCTTGAACATGTACTGGAAGATGAGCGTGGACATGTCGCGACCGCTCATACCGCGTATGGGTGCTCATGACCCGCTGGAAGGTTTGCTATGCGCTTTGCAGGCCAGAGAGCTTTCGTTTTCCTATGATGCAGAATTTGACGGTTACATCAATAAATTAAAGAGACTCTGTGCCAGCTCAGATTGGGGCACAGATGACGCGCTGGGAATAGGAGGACTGCTTTTAAATGTGGTAAGAGCGGCAGAACTACAGGAAAAAATAGAGTTGCCAGACTCCATAAAACCTGAACGGTTATTAAGGGACGCGCAACAAGGATTGGCAGCATTTCGCCGGCTTTATAAAGCTAATGAATCTGCAAATTACCGATTGGCGTTTCGGGAGTGCGGGCTTTCATTAGGACTGCGATGTTTAGAAGGTAATCTGGAATTCCTGAAAGATCATAATTTAAAACCAAGCATACCTGACAAATCCTACGTACTTGCTGAAGAAATTGAAAGTTTCTGGCTGCGGGAAGAAAACAAGAAAGCAGCCACTTATACAGACCATCTGGACATCAATGAGGTAAGTATAGCCGCAAGTCTGCTTGCCATAGATCAACCTAAGATTTACACCAGACTTTGAATGAATCACTTAAAAAAAGAACTATGAAAGATTCCATCATAAAAGCAATTAAGGAAAACAGAAAAGATTTTACAGATAAAGAGGATCTACAACCCTTTATAGACTCTATAAAAGATAAAAAAGTAGTCATGATGGGAGAAGCTTCTCACGGTACGCATGAATATTACAACTGGCGCGCAAAAATATCCAAAACACTAATGGAAGAACATGGATTCGATTTTGTCGCAGTTGAGGGCGACTGGCCTTCCTGTTATGAGCTCAACCGTCATGTAAAAAACTACCTAGACGAAGAAAAAGACACCAAAACAGCGCTCAAAGAATTCAAGAGATGGCCTACCTGGATGTGGGCCAATTGGGAAGTACATGAATGGGCGCAGTGGCTCAAAGAATTCAATAGCGAATTAGCGTCTAAAGAACAAAAAGGATTTTACGGTCTGGATGTCTATAGTTTATGGGAGTCCCTGGATGCAATTATGGGTTATTTAAAAAAGGAAGATCCCGCCGCCCTTGAAACTGCCAAGACTGCCATGCGCTGTTTTGAGCCTCACCGCGGTGGTGATGGGCAGCAGTACGCCTTGTCCACCAGGCTGGTTCCAGAGGGTTGCCGTGAAGAAGTAAACGATCTATTGAAGGAAATACGCAGTAAAGTTCCCACTTACAATTCTGATCCAGAACACGCCTTCAGTACCAAGCAAAATGCTATAGTGGCAAAGAATGCTGAAGAATACTACCGTGTCATGGCCTCTGGTAACGAGTCCACTTGGAATTTACGGGACCGCCACATGATGAACACTTTAAATCGGCTGCTGGAATTTCATGGCAAAGATGCAAAGGGAATCGTCTGGGCGCACAATACTCACATAGGTGATGCCTCATTTACTGATATGGGTGACCAGGGCCTTTTCAATATAGGTGAATTAGCCCGTGATGAATATGAAAAGGAACATGTTTCCCTGATAGGTTTTGGCAGTTATAAGGGCAGTGTCCTTGCAGGAAAGTCGTGGGGGTCACCGGTTGAAACAATGAATCTACCTGAGGGTCGCGAGAACAGCTGGGAGGATTTATGCCACCAGGCGGGAAAACAGTTCCACATAAATATGGAAGATCTTAAATCTAGCATAGAGATCGATACAAGAATCGCCCACAGGGCAGTTGGGGTAGTTTACAACCCACAGCATGAGCGTTTTGGAAATTATGTACCTACCACCATTCAGGATAGATATGACCATTTTCTCTTCTTTGATGAGACCCAGGCATTGAATCATATCGATATGGAGGCGGCAGATGCCCAAATTCCTGAAACCTATCCCTTTGGACTGTAGTTTCCTATATTTTTGAAAAAAAATTAGGGGTTTTTTCGCTTTCGCGAAAGCGAATTAATGTTCTTGAATATTGCTTAAAATGAGCATGGTCTCAGTCAATTGATTTTTGCACCGGTTTGCGGTTTTTTTAATACCCTGAAATTGTGTTTCAATAGCACAGGCGTGAGTATTTTGTTTTTTTAACTACTGGATTTGACGACCAACTAATTTATGGTCTAAAGAATGGAAGAAACACTCTTAATCAGTTGATTAAGAGAGCTATTGATCCAGTGGTTTCCCTATGAAATCAAATTCACCACATCCTTAGCAAAATAACTAGCGATTAAATTCGCCCCAGCGCGTTTGATGGCAGTGACTTGCTCCATCATGACGGCATCGTGGTCCAGCCAGCCTTTTTCAGCGGCTGCCTTGAGCATGGCGTATTCACCACTCACTTGATAAACCGCAATTGGTAATTCGATCTCGTTACGTAAGTCACGAACTATATCTAGGTAACATAACCCTGGTTTTACCATAAGAATATCGGCACCTTCATCAATATCCATTAAGGATTCTTTGATCGCTTCGGCACGGTTCGCAGGGTCCATCTGGTAGGTTTTCTTGTCGCCAAAACCTGGCGCGCTATCCAGCGCATCTCTAAACGGGGCATAGAAAGCACTCGCATACTTGGCACTATAGCTCATAATGCCAGTGTCGGTAAATCCGTTTTCTTCTAGAGCTTCTCTAATGTAAAGAATACGACCATCCATCATATCGCTGGGTGCAACCATATCTGCTCCCGACTGTGCGTGGGAAACGCTCATTTGGGCAAGAACTTCGCTAGTTGCGTCATTGATGATCTTGCCATCCTCCACAATCCCATCATGACCGTAGCTGGAATAAGGATCCAGCGCAACGTCTGTCATAACATACATATCTGGTGCGGCATCTTTTACCGTTTTAATGGCGCGTTGCATCAAACCGTCTTTATTCAAGGCTTCTGTTCCTTTGTTGTCTTTGAGGTTGTAGGGCACTTTGACAAAAAGCAATACACTTTTCAGTCCCATTTTCCAAAGTCCTTTCACTTCCACGGACAGCAAATCCAGGCTGAATCGGTAATAGTCTGGCATGCTGGCGATTTCTTCCTTAATACCATAGCCTTCTACTATAAATAGGGGCACGATAAAGTCGCTGGGCGTGATGGTCGTTTCCTGAACTAGGGAACGTATGGAAGCGTTGGTACGCAGTCGTCTATTTCTTCTCAGTGGATACATAAGGCAATTCAAGTTTTGAAAGTAATTCTTGAAAAGATGCAGTAGCATCTGGTGTGGTAAGAGTTACTTTTTTAGTGTCGTTATAAATTTCAATCCGGCTATGGTTTTGACTCCGCTCAGTCATCGCTGGATTTACAGCGTCAACTTGGGGTTGAAATCTGATTTTATCTTCTGAAGCGCGGTAGCGATTCTGAACAAAGGTATTGATCAATCGAACATCATCATAGGAAAGTTCTCGCCGAACCGTTTCTGTTGGACTGAAAAATGCCATTTCGTTATTGAGAAACCCCATTCGGTATTCGCTTCCATTTTCCAGCGTAAATCGGATTTGAAAATCTTGAGTCTCAAATATGGAATTGATGTTTGCAGCACTGGGATCCAATTCCTGCTGGCAGGAGGTGGTTAGGATCAAAATCAGGATAAGAATCTTTTTCATAGACTTTTTTTAATGTTAGGTCGAAACCTCTATTTAAAGATGGTGCCGTTGAGGTAGCTCTCGACTACGCTAGAGTAAGCATTTTTAATCAACACATCATCAAATCAGCACATTAGTAATCAATCCTTTTTCAAAACAGTAGAGCTGGCCTGTGCGGTACACATGACGGTCAAGTCTGCAATATTGACATGTGGGGGTCTGGTAATAGCAAACAAAATGACATCGGCCACATCTTCTGGTTCTAGGGGTTGGTATCCTTGGTACACTTTTTCTGCTCTGTCACTATCTCCCTTAAAGCGCACCTCGCTGAAGTTGGTATGTACCAATCCTGGGTTCACAGCCCCTACTCGTATGGAATATGGATTCAAGTCCAGTCGCATTCCTGTTGTGATGGCATCTACCGCGTGCTTACTCCCGCAATACACATTCCCGTTAGGATAAACTTCTTTACCAGCAGTGGATCCAATATTGATGATGTGACCGGACTTACGTTCTCTCATTTGTGGTATGACCGCATGACTCACATAAAGCAATCCCTTCACGTTGATGTCCATCATCGCATCCCAATCTTCCAGACTTCCTTTATCAATAGGATCCAGACCGTGCGCATTTCCCGCGTTATTTATCAAAACATCTATTTGCTTAAAATCGGCTGGCAGGCTCTGAATCTTTTCAGAAACTACTTTTTTATCTCTCACGTCAAATTCTAATGTGTAGATGTTAGTTTGATTGCCTAATTGCTGCTTTAATTCTACTAGTTTCTCCGTATTTCGGCCACACAGGATTAATTTATAAGATTCCGTTGCAAGCATTTTGGCAGTAGCAAGCCCGATGCCACTAGTCGCACCAGTAATTAAGACAGTCTTCATAGGTTCTTTTTTGTAAAGATAAAGAGATAGGACTGGAGTCATTCCGTATTAAACTTTTGGCATGATTTTTTGTCGAAAAACGATGTGAGTGAGGTGTGATGATGTTTTTAGTGTTTCGCTTTCGCGAAAGCGAAATTCCAACCAGTATCTTGCAAGTTCACGCAGTGCATAGGAAAAGACTTCATTTGTAGGTTGGTAGATCTATAGATGGTTTTTAATTTTATGCGAAAATTGGGGCTTTGCCCGCACAAGAAAAAGTATTTTTAGGAGTTACAAACGCGTACAAAATTAGAATCTATGAATCAGGAGCATACGGCGGTAGATATTGCCAGTATCAATGACAAAGTTCAAGCAGAAAGTGCTTTTATCGATCAGCTGCAAAGCGAGATGAATAAAGTAATTGTAGGACAACAACACATGGTCGATCGTTTGTTGATAGGTCTTTTAGGCCGTGGTCACATTTTGCTGGAAGGGGTTCCAGGTCTTGCTAAAACTCTAGCGATTACCACACTTTCACAAGCGGTAAGCGCCAGTTTTTCTAGGATCCAGTTTACTCCAGACTTGCTACCGGCTGATGTTGTGGGTACCTTGATTTATAACATGAAAGATGCCGACTTTGCCATACGCAAAGGACCGATTTTTGCCAACTTTGTTTTAGCAGACGAGATCAACCGTGCACCGGCTAAAGTGCAGTCTGCACTATTAGAAGCCATGCAGGAAAAGCAAGTGACTATTGGTGATACAACTTTCCCACTAGAGCGACCATTTTTAGTAATGGCGACTCAAAACCCAGTGGATCAAGAAGGAACTTATCCATTGCCTGAAGCGCAAATGGACCGTTTCATGTTAAAAACGGTCATTGATTACCCAACGATCGCTGATGAGCAATTCATCATGCGAGCCAACCTTAAAAAGGAATTTCCAAAACCCAACCCTGTAGTATCACCAGCTCAAATTTTACGAGCTCAGGATGCGGTGGAATTGGTGTACATGGATGAAAAGATTGAGAAATACATTTTGGACATCGTGTTTGCCACTAGATATCCAGAAAAATATAATCTTCCTGATTTGAAGCCGTTGATCAGCTTTGGAGCCTCCCCACGTGGATCGATCAACCTGGCTAAAGCGGCTAAATGTTATGCCTTCATCAAACGTCGTGGTTACGTGATCCCAGAAGACGTACGCGCAGTGGTGCTGGATGTGCTACGCCACCGTATCGGTATCACCTATGAAGCGGAGGCAGAGAACTACACCACGGAAGATATCGTGAATAAGATCGTTAATACGATTGAGGTTCCTTAAACTAGTTATGAGTTCAGAGTTAGGAGTTATGAGTTTTAGAACTTGTGTTTTTAATGATGAATTGGTAATAGCAATGTCAGTTCGAGCGCAGTCGAGAACAGTTCGCTAGTGAAAATCCAAGTTCTAAATCTCAAATCCCAATGAGCTTATAGCCAGTTTCGAGCGACAGTCGAGAAATGGTTTTTTCAAAAGCTAAAAATTAAATTGAAAATCTCAATAAACATTACGTAAAACAACAACCGATTCCGCAATAAATGCGGAATGACAAACAAGAAAGATTAGGACAAATTGAAAAACAGATTCCGCATCACTTCGACAAACTCAGCGCGGCGCAAGTGCGGGATAGTAAAATCTGCGAAGTGAAGCAAGCAGCAAAGAGTCTTAATACTTTGTACTAAATACTAACTACTGCGAGAGTAACGAGCAAAACATGGACACAAAAGAACTCCTTAAAAAAGTACGCAAGATCGAGATCAAGACTCGGCGGTTGAGCGATGCCGTTTTTGGAGGGGAATACCACAGTGCTTTCAAGGGGCGTGGGATGACCTTTAGCGAGGTGCGACAGTATCAGTATGGTGATGATGTGCGCAATATTGATTGGAATGTGACTGCTAGATATTCAGAGCCTTTTATCAAGGTGTTTGAAGAAGAGCGAGAACTGACCTTAATGCTGGTAGCAGATGTGAGCGGTTCCACATTGTTCGGTACACAGGAACAAATGAAACGGGAGATCATTACTGAAATAAGTGCCACACTTGCGTTTAGTGCTTTGCAAAATAATGACAAGGTTGGACTGCTATTATTCTCTGACCAAGTGGAATTATTCGTTCCTCCTAAAAAAGGAAAGTTTCACATTTTGAGAATCATCCGGGAGCTTTTGGAATTTGAGCCTCAACATAAAACCACAGACATGGCTGCGGCTATGGAATACCTAGGCGGCGTGCTTAAGAAGAAAGCCATTGTTTTTGTGATGTCTGACTTTATGAGCGCCAACTATCAAAAGGCCTTACAAATTGTAGGACGCAAACATGATGTGACTGGAATACGAGTGTATGATCACCGGGAGGAAGAACTACCAGCGATGGGGTTAGTTCCTTTTGTAGATCAAGAAACCGGTAAGCAGCGCATTATCAATACCAGCTCGCGGTCCGTACGAACTAAATATGCAGCGCATTTTAAAGAAAATGCCGCTTACTTCAAAACCGCCTTTACTAAAGCTGATGCGGGTGCGATTGATTTAGAAACAAGAGATAATTACACAACAAAATTATTAGGATACTTTAAAAGACGATGATCAGACAACTGTCCTACATTTTAATTTTTCTAGCTGGTATGCCTGCCATAGCGCAAACGGCGAGCCGCGTTGCGACTAAGATTGATCGAGATTCCATCATGATGGGCGAGGAAATCAAACTCCAGCTTACCGTGGAAGCCACGGCGGAGGATTTGGTGGTATTTCCAGTCCAGCAAGCTATGGGAGCCTTAGAGGTTATAGAGTTCTATCCGGTTGACACCATCAGGGAGAACGACAAGATGCGTTTGTTCAAGCAATACGGTATCACACAGTTTGATAGCGGTGATTACTACATCCCACGCTTAAAAGTTCTATTTAATAACAAAGAGCTGTTTTCAGACAGTTTGCTCGTCAAAGTACGGGAAGTACAAACCGATACTACCGTCCAGGGAATGTATGACATCAAACCCGTCATTGAGAACGAGTACCAAAAGCCCTTCAATTGGATGGGGCTGCTATGGTTATTGCTTTGGATTCCATTGGGAGTATTGTTTTGGTGGCTTTCGCGAAAGCGAACTTTCAAAACCTATGAGCAAACACTGCCACCCTATGAGTGGACAAAATATCGTTTGAACAAGTTGGCTGAAAGTGGACTTGCCGAAGATCGTGCTTGGAAAGCGTATTATACTGAACTCACCTACATTGTACGTCGCTATATTGATACAAAAGTGTACGGTCAAGCGCTAGAAAGCACTACAGATCAGCTGATTCAAAATATAGAAACCGAAACTGCCGCAAAAGGCGTTTCCATTACAGATAAAACTAAAGAACGCCTACAATCCCTGCTTCAAAAAGCAGATCTGATCAAATTTGCAGGAGTTATGGGTGATGGAATTTCTGCTAAAGAAGACCGTCAAACCGCGACAGATATTATTTACAACATTCATCAAGTACTGCCGCCGCCTAGTGAGGAGGAGCTGTTGCTGGACGTTAAATACCGTAAGTCGCAAGAGCGCAAGCGCAAAATCAAAAAGATCTTGATTTATATCGCTGGTGCCATTATCGGGCTAGCCATTGCGATAGGTGCATGGGTTGCGGTGGTAGGCTGGGACAATGTAAAGGATCAACTTTTTGGGAATCAGTTGCGCGAGTATTATGAAGGCACGCAATACACCAGTAGTTATGGAGTTCCTGAAGTTACCTTGACTACCCCAGAGATTCTAGAGCGCCGTCTAGACTTACCATTAAGCGAGGAGTTTATGAAAGCTGTTTCTAGTGTGGATGCCTTTGTGTTGAACAGCATTGATGAAGACTTATTTGTAACGGTTACTACCTTCCAGGCGAAAGGAGAAGGATTGAAAGAAGACGAGCAATTGCCTAAAGAGGTGTTTACTGAACCTGTGTATCAAAGTTTTGAAAAGCAAGGCGCCACTAATATTTTAATGCTGGATGAACCTGCAGAGCGTAATGGCTTGAAGGGATTAAAGCTGGAAGGAAGTTTTGATTACGACGGTAACAATTTTGAATATATAGGCTATATGTTTGTCAATGGCGCTAGTGTTCAGCAAGTAATTGTAGCGCACAAAAAAGATGAGACTGAAGATGTCGATAAGCAATACGGTAGATTGATCAGCGAGCAGATCATTGCTTCTATGCAATTCACTAAGCCACAACCACCTAAAGACGATGCCGAATGATACAGTGGTGGAACAGAATGGAGTTTGTAGATCCAGAATTTTTCTGGCTGCTCTTGCTATTGCCGCTTATTGTCGCCTATTATATTTGGCAAGGCAAAAAGCAAAATGCGGATGTTTGCATTTCTACCTTAAAAGGATTTGAGGGGTCGGATTCACTTTTAGCGCGTTTGCGTCCGCTCTTATTAGTATTGCGTTTGCTCGCCCTTGCTTTTATCATTGTAGGTTTGGCTCGACCTCAATCTACAGACGTCAACACAAAAACCAGCACCACAGAAGGTATCGACATTGTTCTTGCCGTGGATGTAAGTGCGAGCATGCTGGCTCAAGATTTCAAACCAGACCGGCTTGAGGCAACTAAACGTGTGGCACTGGATTTTATAGAAGGAAGACCCAGCGACCGTATAGGAGTCGTGGTTTATGCAGCAGAAAGCTATACCAAAACTCCCATTACCACAGATCAAAGCATCACCTTAAGAGCCGTGGAAGGCATTGAATACAGTAGCGTGTTAGAAAATGGTACTGCCATTGGTATGGGACTTGCCACCTCCGTCAACAGATTAAAAGAAAGCAACTCTGAAAGTAAAGTCATCATTTTAATGACCGATGGGGTGAATAACGCTGGTTTCATTGACCCTAAAATTGCTTCAGAATTGGCAGTAGAATTTGGTATTAAAGTATATACGATAGGAATAGGAACTAACGGCAATGCACCATCACCAGTGGCGCAGCGCGGTGACGGCAGTTTCCGTTTTGCGATGGCTCCAGTAGAGATCGATGAAGCCCTGATGAAACAAATCGCTGCCGACACTGGTGGGAAATATTACCGAGCAACGAATAATAGCAAGCTGAAAGAAATCTATGAAGAGATTGACCAGCTAGAAACGACCGAGATTGAAGAGTTTAAGTTTTATAATGTACAAGAAGGATTTCGAGTGCTAGTGTTGATTGCGTTAGGGCTTTTAGGATTGGAGATGTTGTTGCGGTATACGTTGTTTAGGACAGCGGCTTGATGGAGAAACAAGAGGCGAGAGTCAAGAATCAAGTGGAAAGAAAAAAATGAAGGAAGTTATAATGTCAGTTCGAGCGGCAGTCGAGAACAGTTCATTAAGAAGGAATGTTTTTATAGTATAAATTACAAAAGAGAGAATAGTTCAAATATGAATCCATCCACTAAGCCAAAAAAATTCTGTTTTGTATTAATGCCATTTACAGATGACTTTGATGATATCTATAAGTTTGGTATTAAAGAAAGTTGTGCAGAAGTCGGAGCTTATTGTGAGAGAGTTGACGAACAACTTTTTACTGAATCAATATTGGAAAGAGTTTACAATCAAATTTCCAAAGCTGATTTCATCATTGCCGACATGACTAATAGAAACCCTAATGTTTTCTATGAAGTAGGTTACGCACATGCCCTTGGAAAGAGAACAATACTTCTAACACAAAATGTTGAAGACATACCATTTGATTTAAAACATTATCCTCATATAATTTATCAGAATAAGATTTCAAAATTAAAAGAGGACTTAATTCCTAGATTGAAATGGTTCGTAGAAAATTCAGAAAAAGAAGATCTGTCTCAAAATGTTGACATTGAAATTTTTATAGGAGAAAAAAGTTTAGCTAATAAAGGTACAGTTGTAACTTTTAACGAAAAGAGCATTCCAAAATTGGAATTTACAATATACAACAAGTCTTTCAAGTTATTTAATCCTGGTGATTATCGGTTAGGAATAATTACTGATCAGAATTATAAAAGATTGAGAACACATAATCCCAGCTTAAGTGGTATCAAAACTACTAGATTACCAGATGGGAGAAACTTACATATGTGTAGGATTATGGACGATATCTTATACCCTAATTCATATACCAGTTTGGTAGCTTATTTGGAACCAAAAACGATAAGCGAAAACACTGATAATGAATCAGTAAGAACTTTCAGATATAGAGAAGAACAAGAAATTATCGTGAGAGTATTCACACCTACCGGAACTAGAGATTTTTTTCTCAATGTTAGTCCTTTACATGATGATCAAAAATTGAACTAATTAAATGATACTAGAAGAAAAAATATATTTCTGGCTGCTGCTTGCGATTCCTGTGATCGTAGTGCTGTTCTTGGGGCTTTCGTTCTGGAGGTTTCGTGCGCAGCGCAAGTTTGCGACAGTGGAAATGTTGAAGCATTTGATTCCAGATCGCTCCTGGTTCAAGCCTATTTTGAAATTGGTAACCATTTGTGTGGCAATTGTTTTTATCGTGATCGCTCTAGTGAACCCTAAAGCTGGAACTAAGCTAGAAACCGTAGATCGGGAAGGTGTCGACATCGTTTTTGCAGTCGATATATCAAAGTCTATGCTGGCGGAGGATATTGCTCCCAACCGTTTGCAAAAGTCCCAACAGCTGGTGACCCAAATCATCAACAATCTGGCAAGCGATCGCATCGGGTTGATTGCTTATGCCGGTAGTGCAGTCCCACAATTGCCCATCACAACCGATTATGGTAGTGCCAAAATGTTCCTTCAAGCGCTTAATACAGATCTGGTTTCCAGTCAAGGAACCGCCATTGCCGAGGCCATCCAACTGGCCGAAAGCTATTACAGCGACGACAGTCAAGCCTCAAAAGTATTGGTCATCATCAGCGATGGGGAAGACCATGAAGGCGAGGCCATCAGCATGGCTGAGGATGCGGCAGATGAAGGCGTGCGCATCATCACCATAGGCGTGGGAACTGAAAAAGGAGGCACCATTCCAGTAAAACGCAATGGCATCACCCAATCCTTCAAAAAAGACAATGAAGGCAATACGGTCATTACAAAACTGAATACCGAGACACTTAAAGAAATTGCAGATGCGGGAAATGGCGTTTACATAGATGGTACGATTACTGCAAATGCTATAGAGGAACTGCAAGACGACCTCTCCGGGATCGATAAAGTCGCTTTTGAATCCCAACAGTATGCTGATTTTGCCTCGCAGTTTCAATGGTTTTTGGGTATTGGGCTATTTTTCTTGGTATTGGAACTGTTCTATACTAATCGTAAAACGGGCTGGATTAAAAAATTAAACTTGTTTAATGAATAATAGAGTGCAACATATTTTAGTGATGGTCATGGTTTGTGGAGTTTTCGCTTTCGCGAAAGCGCAATCCCCACAGCCCGACAACAAAGCCTATGAATCTGCTATGGCTCAAGGATTGGACTATGCTGCAGACAGCAACTTCCCAAAAGCGGAAGCCGCTTATCGTAAGGCAAAAGCGGTGAATCCGCAGTCTGTAGAAGCACCATACAATCTTGGGAATTTATATTACGAGAATAAAAAAGGCTACAATGCGATAGAAAACTATACCGCAGCCGCTACAAAAAGCACCTCCAAGGCAGAGAAACACAAAGCGTTCCATAATCTAGGCAACACTTTTATGGAAGCTAAGCAGTTTTCGCAAGCGGTAGAAGCTTATAAAAACGCCCTGCGCAACGACCCTACAGACGATGAAACTCGTTACAACCTAGCACTTGCCAAGCAAGAAAAAGAAAAGCAAGGCGGTGGCGGCGGTGGCGATGATAAGCCTGATAAAGGAGACAATAAAGACGAGAATAAGAATAAAGATGGTGATCAAGACGAGAAGTCGGGTGGCGATAATAAAGGGGAGAACGAGAAAGAAGGCAAGGATAAAGAAGGCGATAAGGGCGATGACAAGAACGATCCTAAAGGAGAAAACCAAGAAGGAAAAGATGGAGACGGCAAACCTAATGAGCAAAAAGATCAACAACAAAAAAGGGTAGAAGGACAAATGACACCGCAACAAATACGTCAAATTCTGGAAGCCATGAACAATGAGGAGCAGAAGATTCAAGATAAAATCAATGCTCAAAAAGTAAAAGGACGTAAAAAAACAACTGAAAAAGACTGGTAACATGAAGTGGATAGGAGTATTCTTCTTATGCATTACAGCTGCAATAGCACAGGCACAGGTTTCCTTTACTGCCAGCGCTACTCGCGATGGTATCGCTTTGAACGAGCGCTTGCGGGTGGAGTTCAAGATGGATGTGGATGGTGATAACTTCTTACCGCCTAATTTCAATGGTTTTCAAGTGGTAAGCGGCCCAGTAACCAGTGTACAGCAACGTTATGTGAATGGTGTAGGCAGCTTTGCAAAATCCTATACCTATATACTGGCTCCACAAAGTACGGGCTCTAAAACCATAGGCCAGGCTACCATGAATTATAAAGGTCAAGAATATCGAACTTCACCTTTCAGTGTTCAAATTACTAAGGCGATTGAGGAGCCCAGAGAAACTGCAGGTGATGAGCCCGTGCGAGAGATCGCTGACCAAAATATCCACCTGGTCGCTGAAGTTTCTAATGCATCTCCTTACTTAAATGAAGCGATTCGTGTCACTTACAAACTCTACGTTTCTAACAACGCAGGGATCAATGGCTGGACAGAGACTAACAGTCCTAAGTATGCTGACTTTTGGTCGGAAAACATAGATAACCGCGATCAACAAGTACGAGTAGGAACTTATCAAGGCAAGCAATACCGATATCTGGTGCTACGTGAAGCTATTTTATACCCGCAAAAGACCGGTAAATTAACGATCGAGCCTCTAGAACTAGATGTAAATGTTCAAGTACCTTCTGGAAGGACAGACTTTTTTGGCAGGAGTTTTATGACTACGGAAAAATTGCGAGTCACCGCAGGCGGTAGAGCTATCAATGTAAAGGACTTACCGCAAGAAGGACGACCAGCGAGCTTTACGGGTGCGGTAGGCCAATTTGATTTTGCTGTAAACTTGACTAAACCGCAATTAGAAGCAGGTGAAAGCCTTACGGCAAGTGTAGTTGCTAAGGGAACTGGAAACCTTCAATTGATGCAGTTACCTAAACTGGAAGTTCCCAATCGGTTGGAAACCTATGAGCCAGAACGTGTGGACAATACCAATACCACCTACAACGGCATACGCGGTAGTATTCAGGATAATTATACGATTGTGCCGCAATATGGCGGTACGTACACCTTGCCATCTGTAGAGTTCAGTTACTTTGATCCTGCAGCTAGAACTTATAAAACCATCACTAGCGGCGAGTCGCAAATTGAGGTTACCGGCGACGCGTTTATGCCACAAACCAGTGGGACAAACGTGCTGGAGGCAGACGAGACTTTTGCGTTTATCAAAACAACAACAGATTTAGAGTCGGCTGATGCTGATCGATTCTTTGACACTCTGCTGTATTGGTGCACTCTGGGAGGTTTATTCCTGCTGATTCCTATCTTCCTTTTAGTGAGAAAACGACAGGAAGTGGTAGCATCTGATGTTCAAGGTAGAAAAATCAAAACAGCCAATAAGCTGAGTAAGAAGTACCTGAGCGAGGCGCGCAAAAACATGGGTAATTCTGATACGTTCTATGAAAGTCTGGAACGTGCATTGCACAATTTCTTAAAATCAAAACTGCGCATTACAACGTCAGAAATGTCAAAACAACGTGTCGATGAACTCTTGCAGCAACGTTACGTGCAGCAACAAGTACGTCTAGAATTTCTAGGATTGCTAGCCACTGCAGAGCGTGCTAGATACGCTCCGTCCACAGCTACAGACATGCAACAAGATTATGAAAAGGCCAGCCGTGTCATCAATCAACTGGATAAACAATTAAACTAACGACCATGAAACTCTGGATATGTACTGCCTTCTTTTCAATGGTTGCGTTTGCTATAGCGCAGAATGACGCTGGGTATTCCGCTTTCGCGAAAGCGAATACTGCTTACACAAACGGCGATTATCAAGAAGCTATTAATTCTTACAACAGTATTTTGCAATCCGGCCTACAAAGTGCTGAGGTGTATTTTAACCTAGGGAATGCGTATTACAAGCAAAATGAAGTAGGACCAGCCATTTTCAATTATGAAAAGGCACTGCAGCTGGATCCTGGGAATAAAGAGGTTAAAAATAATTTGAGATTTGCACAACAGTTGCGGATAGATGCCATACAACCACTAGCTGAAAACCCTATAGAAAAGTTCTTAAAAGATACCGCAACATCTACAACAGTAGATAACTGGGCATACATAAGTATTATACTGGCGCTTATTGCGGTTTTAATGTTTTTGCTATATCATTATGCAAAGACTACGGGAAAAAAGAGATTGTTCTTTACACTATCACTAATTCTGTTCTTACTAGTGGTGCTGTCAATTGTTGCGGCATCCTATGCTCATAATTTGAATAATAGCAGTAATCAAGCTATTGTCTTTAGTCAAGAAACAGTTACTCGAGCAGAACCTAAGTCCAATGCAGACCCTAGTTTTGCGGTTCATGAAGGCACAAAGGTGTCCATTCTAGAAGAGTATCAAAACTGGGCTCACATTCAGTTAGCAAACGGATCTGAAGCCTGGATGCCACTTGCTGATTTGAAAAAACTTTAATCATTTTCTTACCATATTTATTAAACTTAAACTACTTTTAAGGTAAACGTTAATAGTAATACTATTACTATCTAAAATTGACTTTATGTTTAAGCATTTGAATAAGGACATTCCTGCAAGTATTGTAGTATTCTTTGTAGCACTCCCATTATGTCTCGGTATTGCGGTTGCGAGTGATGCACCACCATTTGCCGGGCTTATTGCTGGAATCATCGGAGGAATTGTTGTGGGTGCAATAAGTGGATCTCAAGTAGGTGTAAGTGGACCTGCTGCTGGACTTGCTGCTATAGTTTTAGCTGCCATAGCTTCTCTAGGTTATGAGAAGTTCTTAGTAGCTGTTGTTTTAGGTGGTGTGATCCAACTGGTATTTGGAATTGCTCGCGCTGGAGTCATAGGATATTATTTTCCCTCCAGTGTTATTAAAGGCATGCTTACAGGTATCGGGATCATCATTATTTTGAAACAAATCCCTCACTTTTTTGGGGTGGATAAAGATCCTGAAGGCGATTTTAGATACTTTCAAGTAGATGGTGAAAACACGTTTTCTGAGATATTTAATATAGCAGATAGCATAGGTTGGGGTAGTACAATAATCGCATTTATAGGTTTGGCCATATTGATTCTATGGTCTAATGTACTTTCTAAAAAGGGTAAACTATTTACACTCATACAAGGGCCGTTGGTGGCTGTGGTAGCTGGAATCATTTTTTATGCGATTACAGTGGGAACAGAATTGGAAATTTTGGGCTCTCATTTAGTCAGTGTTCCAGTGCCAGAAGGCTTTGAGTCGTTTATTGGACAATTCACTTTCCCTGACTTTAGTGCCATTTATGCGCCAGAGGTTTGGATTACTGCCTTCACCATCGCTTTGGTAGCTAGCTTAGAAACCTTATTATGTGTAGAGGCGACGGATAAGCTAGACCCAGAAAAACGAATCACCCCTACTAATAGAGAGTTATATGCTCAAGGTACTGGTAATATTCTTTCGGGACTTATAGGGGGAATTCCTATCACTCAAGTGATTGTTAGAAGTAGTGCTAATATCCAGTCAGGAGGAAAAACAAAAATGAGCGCCATCATTCATGGGTTTTTGTTGCTTATTTCGGTGCTACTGATTCCTGTAGTTTTGAATATGATTCCATTGTCTGTTCTTGCTGCGGTACTTTTTGTAGTAGGGTATAAGCTAGCTAAACCATCCACGTTTAAAGCCATGTGGAATGCAGGATTGAAACAGTTTGTTCCATTCATTGTAACGGTTATCGTTATTGTATTTAAAGATCTACTGTGGGGAATAGGGATCGGTTTGGTCTTAGGTATCATCATCACTTTATACCAGAGTTACCGTAACAGTCACTTCTTGCATAAAGAAGATCCAGATGATGGAGGTCCTAGAGTAAAAATGACCCTTGCCGAAGAAGTTACTTTCTTCAATAAAGCTGCTATCAAACGAGAGCTGGACGAGCTTCCAGAGGGAACACAATTAGAACTAGACGTGACCAAGACTACCTTCATGGATTTTGACATTATAGAGATCTTAGATGAGTTTAAAATCAAGGCTAAAAGCCGGAATATAAATATCACTCTGATTTCGCAACGCGGGACTGAAAAGAATCCAGACAGTTACATGTCCTTTTTTCAACAAGAGAAAATATACCCACGGAAGAAAAGCGTATCTTAAATAATAGATCATAGCTCTTGGAGCTACTTTAACTTATAAAATCGATACTATGGCCGCATTTTTTAAGCATTTAAAAGGAGATTTATTCGGAGGTTTAACAGCTGGAATTGTGGCGCTGCCGTTAGCGCTAGCTTTTGGGGTGCAGTCTGGTATGGGAGCCGTTGCTGGTTTGTATGGAGCCATTTTTATTGGGTTTTTTGCCTCTCTTTTTGGAGGGACTAACACTCAGATTTCTGGACCTACTGCCCCAATGACAGCGGTGAGCATGGTGGTTATAGCAGGGATCGTTCAGCTCAATGAAGGCTCGTTAGAAAATGCTTTACCGGCAATTCTTGCTGTCTTTCTAATGGCGGGCTTGTTCCAAATAAGTTTAGGAGCCTTTCAACTAGGGAAGTATATTAAATACATTCCTTATCCAGTAGTTTCTGGTTTTATGACGGGTATAGGTGTCATTATTCTTATTACTCAAATTCTACCAGCAATCGGTTACGTTCCTGCAAATGATCCTGAATTTGTCAAAACTTTTGAAATCCAAGCACAGGAAGTGATCCTGAAGAATATTTTGAGTGAGGAGGCAGATAATGAAGTGTTGGTATTGGAAAATTTTGAGCAAACTTTTCAACGTGGACAAGAAATTACTCAAGAACAAATAGAAGCAGAGGCTAAAACCTTAGCCAAAAGCTACAGCAGTGGAGTAGTGGGGACTATCAAGACATTACCGCAGGCGATTAACAATATAAACATCACAGAATTATTGCTAGCGCTAGCTACCATACTCATCATCTTTGGATTCAAGAGAATTACGACAGCCATTCCGTCTACACTTGTCGCCTTAGTTGCCGTTACGCTTGTGGTGTTTTTTGTAGACATTGATGCTCGTAAATTAGGTGAGATCCCGACTGGATTTCCAATGCCTAATTTTGAGATCATCACAGGATTTAGCTTTGGACAAATTTCTCCTTATATCTTCACGGCTTTGACTCTGGCGCTGTTAGGATCTATTGACTCTTTATTGACAAGTATTGTTGCAGATAACATGACTAAGACTAGGCATAACCCGAATAAAGAATTGGTTGGTCAGGGAATAGGTAATAGTGTAGCGTCTCTTTTTGGTGGAATTCCGGGAGCTGGTGCGACCATTCGTACTGTTGTCAACATCAACTCAGGTGGAAAGACTAGGTTGTCTGGAATGATAGCCGCAGTGTTACTACTAGTTGTCGTAGTAGCTTTAGGAAGTTATGCCAGTGAGATCCCTAGCGCTGTACTTGCTGGAATACTGATAACTGTAGGTATTGGAGTAATGGACTACAAAGGATTGAAAGCTTTACGATCCATCCCAAAAAGTGATGTGCTCATCATGTTTACGGTATTGATACTCACGGTAACTTGGGATTTAGTGTATGCAGTAGGGATAGGCTTAGTGATCGCGAGTTTGATTTTCATGAAAAAAATGGGCGATGTAAACACTGAGAAATCTGGAATCCGCAATCTAGAAGATTTAAATGATGAGGACCACGCTGACTACTCAAGAATACCGAAAAAATTGAGAGAAGAGGTTTATATCAAGGAATTGAATGGGCCACTATTTTTTGGGTATACTAGCGAATTCCAAAGCATGTCTAGTGATATCCCACCCCAAGCGACTCATGCGGTCATCCGCATGGAAAAGGTTCCTTTTATGGATCAATCTGGATTGTTTGCTTTTGAAGATGTATTTCAATCCTTAATCGCTCAAGGAGTAACACCACTGATTGTGGGATTACAAGAACAACCACGTTATCGCATGGAGGCGATTGATATAGTTCCTGATTTGGTGTCTGAAGGACAACTGTTCGATACCTACAGTGACTGTTTGCAATGGATAGTTGCAAACGTTGAAGATGTTGTGGGACCTGACGGGAAGCCGGTTTAGAGACTTAGTTTATTGTATTATCCGTACCCTTCTCTAATTGTATTTCTTCCTCTTCACCACGTATGTGGCGGTCTAGATTATCTGCCTCTTCTAATATTTTAGGAAGCAGGTAAGGTGCCACAGGTTCCACAAATGGATAGAGCAAACTATTTTCTCTAGTCTCGGATTTTACAATTTCAATCTCACCAGCAGCAGAATTCAGGAACATCAAAAGGACACTGGCAATAAAAGCAAGCTTGAGAAGTCCAAAAACGCCACCAGCAATTTTATTCAAGAAGCTTAATTGAACGGTTTTAACCAGTTTAGTAACCAGTCTTCCCGCATAAGTGATGACTAGAATTATGATTAAAAACGTAATAACAAAACTCGCAATGGTAATGGTAGAATCTTCCCATTCTGTATGGGACATGAGCCAGTCACCTGCATAATTGGAAAAGTGAATCGATCCATAAATTGCGGCCACGAGCGCCACGAGAGAGGTCAATTCTACAAAAAAACCATTCAAAAACCCTTTCCAGAACCCTATCAACAGCAGGATCAATAATGCAATGTCTAACCAATTCATAGTGCTAATATATCACTATGGTTTTGAAACGTACATAATAGATTGGAGGAGAAAATATAATCGATAATAAATAGTTGCCTCGTTTCAAGAGTTATAACAAAATGGGAGGACAAAAATTTTGAAAGGACTATTTCAAACTTTCTTTAATGCTAGCCATAAGCTTCAACCCATCGTTGTCTAATATGTGTTCCGCTTTCGCGAAAGCGAACTCCTCTAACGCTTTCCATTCTAGGCTTTCACAGACACCAGTAGTCTGTATGCGCTGTTTGCCATCAAGTGATAACAGGCACCCTTGAAAATGCAAACGTCCTTGACGTATGCTGGCGTGAGCACCTATGGGAGCCGTACAGCCGCCTTCTAAGCGTCGCAGGAATAATCGTTCTACATCTACACACTTTTGTGTGCTTAAATGATTGAGCTGGCTTACAGCATCCACCACGGTGGTATTCTGCTCCATGGCTGCGATCATCATGGCGCCTTGTGCTGGTGCAGGTACAAAACTGTCCAGATGTGAATACTCAAGACCGTAAGAACCTCGTAGATTTTTGAGAATATTAATGCGTTCCAGTCCTGCTTTGGCAAAAATAGCCGCATTCCAATCCTCATTATTTTGAAGCTTTGCGAGTCTCGTGTTCACGTTGCCTCGCAAGTCCACCACATTGTGTAATGGATACATATTCAGCCACTGCGATTTGCGGCGTAAACTACCAGTCGCAATGGTCATTTGATCGTCTGGATTGAAACTGGATTTATAAACCAGTATATCCCGATGGTCTGCTCGTTCCATCACGGCTGCCTGGATCATACCTTTTGGCAACTGGGTAGGAACATCCTTTAAACTGTGGACGGCAATATCAATCTCATCTTTCACCAGTGCCACGTCCAGTGTTTTAGTGAAAATACCAGTGATTCCCATTTCATACAACGGCTCGTCTAGATTCAGGTCGCCTTGAGATTTGACGGGTACGAGTAAGGTTTGATGGCCTAAGGCTTCTAGCGCATTTTGAACCGTGCGTGCTTGCCACATAGCCAGTTCACTGTCCCGGGTTCCAATGCGTATTTGTTTAGTCATGTAGTATGGAATACTGGCTTTCTAGTTTGAAGATCTTGTTGAGCAGTTCAATGGCTTCTTGAGTATTCTCGTCTTCATCCCGCAAATGGTTTGCAAAATGACCTGCAATCTTTTGAATGATGCGGTCTGCAATCACATCTGCTTGTTCTTGATTGAAGTTATCGATTTTGGTACGGTTGCTTTTGATTTCAGCTTCCTTGAGAGCGGCAAGCTTAGATTTTAAAGCAAACATGGTAGGCGCAAACTTGCGAGATTCCTGCCATAAACCGAATTCAGAAATGATAGACTCAATAATTTGTTCTGCTTGTGGTACGAACTGTTCCCGGTTTTGCAAAGCCTTATCTGTCATTCTAGACAATTCATCCAGGTGAATGAGTTTTACGTTATCCAATTCGCTCACATCCAGATCTACGTTACGCGGTATGGAAAGATCCAGAATAAGTAAAGGCCTATTAGTTACGATCAAGTTCTTAGAAACCGTTGGGTTTTGAGCACCTGTTGCGACGATCATGATATCCGTACTAGCGATCTCCTCCTCTAATTCTGCATAATCTTTAACGACCAGGTCAAATTTACCAGCGATACGTTCCGCACGATTTTTTGTACGATTGATAAGCGTGATTTGTTTGTTCTGGGTGTGCTTAATGAGGTTTTCACAGGTGTTACGACCTATCTTTCCAGTACCGAAAAGCAAAATGCGCTTTTCATTGCCACGCTCTACTTCATTCAAAATATATTGAACACTCGCAAAGGATACTGATGTAGCGCCACTACTCAATTGAGTTTCTGTCTTAATGCGCTTACTGGCCTGGATCACGGCATTGATCAATCGCTCCATGTAAGGATTGAGCATCCCTATTTTCTTAGATCTTTTAAAGGCGATTTTCAATTGTCCTATGATCTCAAAGTCACCCAAAATCTGACTGTCCAGTCCAGTTCCCACTTGGAACAAATGACGGTTAGCTGCATCATCTTCATGAACGTAACCTACTTGCTCAAATTCTTCAACAGTACCGTGGGAATGCTCACATATCAAGCGAATCAAGTGATTAGCACTAGGCGCACAACCATAAAGCTCTGTACGATTACAGGTAGAAATGGCGGCAAGTGATGGGATTCCAGATTCTTTGGCTTGTTGAATCAGGTTTTGAATGGCGGTCTCGCTCAATGCAAATAAACCACGCATTTCGGCATCTGCTTTTTTATAGCTGATCCCGATGCTGTAGAATGTTGTCAAGTTGCTTGAAGCTTTCGCCATGAATTGCATTTGCAATAAGTCGCAAAATTAGCTGGTGCATTTCGTTAAAAATAACGCTAGAGGTTTCATTTTCGTCGCAATGTGCTACATTTATACTAATAAAAGATAACCTCTAGTAAAATAGGGTGTTGTGAAGGAGTTCGCTTTCGCGAAAGCGAACTATTTATAATGATTAAAAATAAGAAAGGATATGTTAAATACCGCTACAAGTGCTGTAGAAGTAACGCACATAGAAGAGGGATTTCAAGTGGTACGCATTAAGAACGAAACTGCTGAAAAAGAGCAGTTTGAGCATGCAGTAGACCATAGTTTTATACAATTTCATTTCTGTCTTAAAGGCAGTGTGCAGTTGGCTTTTAACGAGGGGAGCTATCAGTTGCCCTTACAAGAGCAAAATTCTTATTTGTTGTACAACCCTACACGTGATTTACCGGTGAACCTCAATGTAGCACCCAACAGTTGGGTTGTCGTGGTGCTGGTTTCTATCAAAAAATTCCATTCTTTGTTCTCCCCAGACGCAGATCATGTGAGCTTTTTAAGTACGGAGAATCGGGATAAAAAATACTATGTAGACGGGAAAGTATCACCGTCTATGGCGGTTGCTTTGCATCAATTGATGAATTATAACTTGAACGATGCCATCAAGCGACTTTATTTTAAGGGTAAAGCCTATGAATTATTGTCACTGTATTTTAATACTAAAGATGATCCAGATGTGGAGGCCTGTCCTTTCTTAGTAGACGAGAAAAATATGGCTAAAATAAAAATGGCCAAAGACATTATCATCGAACGCATGACAGACCCACCATCTCTTGCAGATCTTGCTACTGAAATCGCATTACCACTCAAAAAGCTGAAAGAAGGTTTTAAAGAGGTGTATGGAGATACCGTTTACGGGTTCTTGTTAGAACATAAACTCGAATACGCTCGCCAATTATTAGATAGCGGCCAACATAATGTAAACGAGGTGGGTTTGAAAGTAGGTTACAGTACCGGCAGCCACTTTATCAGCGCCTTCAAGAAAAAGTATGGTACGACGCCTAAAAAATACATCACGCAGAATTAATCAGACATTGCTGTAGGCCGCATGAACAGCTTCAGCAGCTATTGCTTTTAGTTTGCCATGGCGCAACATCCAGTTGTGATGACTTAGTTGTAGCACATTATCAAAATAATGATCTGAAATGAGAATTCCTTTGTGTTTCCCTTTTTCTAGAATCAACTCTTGAGTTCTTTGTAATTGTAAGGGTGCCAGTCCAGAAAAGGGCTCATCGAGTAA
Source organism: Nonlabens marinus S1-08 (assembly GCF_000831385.1). Taxonomy (NCBI): domain Bacteria; kingdom Pseudomonadati; phylum Bacteroidota; class Flavobacteriia; order Flavobacteriales; family Flavobacteriaceae; genus Nonlabens; species Nonlabens marinus. Next base: position 952,913 of record NZ_AP014548.1, read on the forward strand.
TAGCAATCGTTGAGGCAAGTAGAAAACCAAAAGAAACTCAAGAAAACGTCGTTCTCCCATAGAAAGCACCCCTACTTTTTTGTGATGCATGGGGTGTATCATGGGTTCATATAGAATATTGTCCTGATCCTCAGGGTCAGGAAACCAATACTGCACAACGTCAGTCACATTAAGACCTTTCATTAAAAACGGATCTTGGGGTAAATAGCTGATAAGCTGATTTTCTGGCTGAAGGATATTTTGTGGAAGTCCATTCAAATAAGCGTTGAAGCGTGCTTTTTTGATGCTTCCAAACAGACTTTGCATTAACGAGGATTTTCCTGCGCCATTTCTACCCAGCAATCCGTAGATTTTACCAGTTTCCAACTCTAGATCAATGCCGTTCAAAATCGTGAGATTGCCATAGGCCAATTGTAAATCGCTGATATGTAGGTTCAACTTATCCATTGATCCACCAATTCATAAGAAACATGGGAATAGAGACGATCCAGATAAATAAGGTAGCAAATAGGTAAAGTTCTCGTTTCTTAATCCCAACATTTAGGAAGACGAAACGCTCTTGTTTGTAGAAATAGTGATATACCAGAATTCCTACTGGAACTCCTATACTAGCAAAAGTTATAATGGTAATTTCTGGGCGGCCGCTAGCTAATGTTGGGAACGAAATTGCAGCAGAGAAAAACGCAACTCGCATCGCAAACCATAATTTGAGTCCTGAATATCTCACTCGTTAAAAATAGACAAAACTACTTTTGCAGTTTCGTCAATAATTCTTGGTAGGTAAGGGTGTTTTCTGGATGCTCTCTTAAATAACGGTAGACTTTGTCCTTAACAGTTTCTGAGGCTCCTAGTTCATTGAAAAGTTGAACGTCCTTAGACCAGGTTGTAATATTTGCTTGTCGTTCTGCAAGCTGCTGGCTTATTTGCGTAAGGCTCTTGAGTTTTTGGAAATTCTCAGTTTCTTTCATGCGCTTGATGTTGGTAATCAAATCGCCATATGTCAAAAACTCTAATCGTTTTTCCTTGGTCATTTTCTTGAGCAAAGAGGACAACGCATCAATAGTTCCAAAAAACCGAACGTCATAATCATCGATGCCACACGCTTTCAATTTTTCCATCTCTAACGCCACTACACGGTCGCTCTGCAGGGATCCGTCTGAAAGGAACGTCATTTTTTGTTTAGCTAGTGCTGCACAATCTTCATTATCAACGATGCTCATCGATACTCGGTTTTGAGCGTTCACGCTTATCAACGAGGTTATTAGGAATCCAAAAATTAAAATTAAAAATTTCATAAGGGTGTAAAGATAAGTACTGGATAATTTCAATAAGGGTGCCAATTTTAAACGACGAGAGTTCTCGCTTATTTGACGATTCAAAAAAATAAGGCTATGTTTAGGTAATCAACTAAAAACTTTATAATGAGATCAACAAAAATAAAACCGCCTGTTTGGTTCTGGATAGTGGCTGTGATTCTATTGCTTTGGAATCTTATAGGGCTCATCGCATTTGGAACAGAGGTCGCAATGCCAGAAGCGCTAACAGCTGGATTCAATGAGCAACAGATGGAGATGTACAACAATCGCCCATCCTGGTATATGTTCAACTTTGCGATTGCTGTAATATCTGGTACCCTATCCTGTATTTTACTACTTGCTCGCAAAAAGTTTGCGGTCACCCTTGCTGTGGTGTCTTTGATTTCTATTTTAATCAGCTCAGCACAAACTGTATATTCTGGAGCTTTAGAATTGGTTGGCACTGTAGATCAAACTCTGTTTTATCTAGTGATGTTACTGGATGTAGTTTTGGTGTTGTTTGCCATTCACGCCTCTAGAAAACGCTGGATCAGTTAAAAATATCTCTTGCTACCCGGTAAGTATTGGCATGAGCATCGATGATATGTCGTATGTCTGGCGAGTAACCGCCTCCCATACTGCATTGTACTGGTATGAAAGATTTTGAGGTGTGTTTCGCTTTCGCGAAAGCGGAAAAACTATACGCATCTCGCTGCTTACATCCTTCCAGGGTCATTCCTAACCTGCCTAATTTATCGCTAGAGAGCACATCAACGCCAGCTAAATAAAATATAAAATCTGGTTTTTCTTGCGCAATCAGGTCTGGAAGATGCTGTTTTAATTCATCCAAAAATGTGGCATCATCTGTCCCATCAGGTAACGCAATATCTAAATCAGACTTCTCTTTTTTAAAGGGGTAGTTTCCGGCTCCGTGCATGGAAAATGTGAAAACGCTGTCGTCATTTTGAAAGATTTCAGCGGTACCATTTCCTTGATGCACGTCTAGATCTACAATCAAAATCTTCTCTGCATGATTATGATGTTGCAAGTATCGAGACGCAATGGCTTGATCATTTAACAAGCAAAAGGCTTCTCCATGATCTGTATAAGCGTGGTGTGTCCCACCAGCAATATTCATTGCCACTTTATGCTGCATGGCTTTTAGGCAACCTTCAATGGTGCCTTGAGCGATGCGCAATTCTCTTTCTACCAGCTGTCCACTTAATGGAAAGCCTAGTTTACGTGCGGCCCGTTTGTCTAGCGTCAAGTTTTTCAAGCTTTCCAGATACTCGCCGTTATGAACTCGCAACACGTCTTCATCACTACACAATTTGCTAGGTTCAAAAAAATCTGCTTGTCGTGCAATTCCTTCATGTAGCAACTGTTGTGGCAACAATTCGTATTTAATCATAGGGAATCGATGGCCTTCTGGCAAAGGGTGTTTGTAAATAGGATGGAAGGCAATGGGGAACATCTATAGCTGTTTACAGAATACCAAACATAATAGGAAATCTGCTTTTATAAACAATGGTCGTTGAATCGATTGTATATCAACAAACGATGCTAGGTATATTTGCAGCTTTAGCTGCTTGAAGCTGTATGGATTTAAGTTTTTATTAAGCGGCAAGCTTTTTTAACATTTGCAACATTTTGTTAACGAGCACCTTATTTTCAAGATGCTTTAGTAATTTGATCAAACAATTATGGAAAAGTATACCATACATCTGCTGCTTATCTGTGTGTTGCTGCTTTCTTGTAAGCAGGAAAAGGCAGATCCTACTTCTGCTAGAATCGAAGCTTTTGAAAATTTGACTGAGAAAACCATTGAAACCCACGATGAGGTTATGGCAGACATGGGAACCTTGATGGATTTAAGTATGGCTATTGATGAGCACTTAAGAAAAGAAAATGTTCCAAAGTCCACTGCTGCTCAATTGACAGAAGCTAAAACGCAGTTGGATGAAGCTCATGCTGCAATGATGGACTGGATGAAAGACTATTCCACTAAATTCCCTTATGAGGCGAAAGCTCCAACCACTGAAGAGGATCTTGACGAAAAAATGCCAATACTTCAGGAATCCTATGAAGGAATCCAGGCAGTAAAAGAACAAACTTATGAGGCTATAGCTATCGCAGAACAACTATTGAGCGACGCTTAAGAATAACCTCACAAATCTTAACCTTATCTCAAAGATACCCGTGTCGCTTGCATTAAAAGGTATCTTTGAGATAAGTTGTTTTATATATGCTAGAAACTGATAATCACGAGTACGAAAAGGCCATACTCATAGGAGTGATCACGCAATCACAAGATGAGGAAAAGCTCAATGAATATATGGACGAGTTGGAATTCCTTGCCTTCACGGCTGGCGCAACCGTTCACAAAAGGTTCAGCCAAAAAATGGCAAAGCCTAATCCTAAAACTTTTATCGGGACAGGTAAGATGGAAGAAATCCATGCTTATGTTAAAGCCCATGATATTGATACCATCATTTTTGATGATGAATTATCGCCTGCCCAGCAACGCAATATTGAAAAAGTGCTGGAAGCAAAAATCATTGATAGAACGTATTTGATCCTGGACATTTTTGCGCAGCGCGCTCAAACCAGCTATGCAAGAACTCAAGTAGAATTAGCGCAGTATGAATACTTATTGCCGCGGTTGGTTGGGTTATGGACACACTTGGAACGCCAAAAAGGGGGTATCGGTATGCGTGGACCCGGAGAGACAGAAATTGAGACGGACAGAAGGATTGTACGCGATAGAATCACCCTTCTCAAAGCAAAACTGATAAAAATTGACAAGCAGATGGCCACCCAACGTGGCAATCGTGGGCAATTGGTCCGTGTCGCATTAGTAGGTTATACAAATGTGGGTAAAAGTACCCTGATGAACGTAGTTTCTAAAAGCGATGTGTTTGCTGAAAACAAACTCTTTGCAACGCTGGACACCACCGTTCGTAAAGTAGTGGTAGGAAACCTTCCTTTTTTACTGACTGACACCGTAGGATTTATACGAAAGTTACCTACACAATTGGTAGAGTCCTTTAAATCAACACTGGATGAAGTGAGAGAATCAGATTTGTTGCTTCACGTGGTAGATATTTCTCATGAATCGTTTGAAGATCATATTGCTTCAGTAAACAAAATCTTAGATGAAATTGATGCGATAGACAAACCTACCATCATGGTTTTTAATAAGATTGATCAATATAAAGCGGAGGAATATGATGAGTCCGATCTAATGACAGACCGCTCTTCAGTGCACTACTCGCTGGAAGAGTGGAAGAAAACCTGGATGTCTCGTATGGGGGACGACGTTATATTCATTAGTGCGATTGAAAAGGAAAACATGGACGAGTTTCGTAAGAAAGTCTATGATAAAGTTCGTGAAATTCATGTCTCTAGGTTTCCATACAATGCTTTCTTATATCCAGATGTTATGGGTGAGGAGGAATAGAAATACACTACTTTTTATTAGGCCTTGCGTCACTCACTGACCATGAAAAAAACTCTGTTCTACATTTTTTTAGGGTTGCTGCTTCTTGCAGTAAGTGGTTATTTCTATGCCAATCATTTGGTTAAAACTAAAGTTGAAAACTTTCTTGCAGAGCAACTATCACCGCAGGTAGACTTAACTTATGGGGATCTGTACATGAGCACCTTCACTGGTACTATTTCTATTGAGGGTATAGATTTAAGCATTCACAATCAAACAGATACCGTTATTCATACCAGAGCTACCATCGATAAGTTGCGACTGTCTGGTTTTGGTTATTATGAGTTTTTCTTTAATGAAGAAATTGAATTTGATCAAATTGATATTGATAAAAACAACATCGTCTACTTCAAAGAACGCTTCGTCAGTGCTTCTAAGACAGATAGTATTGATCAAGACCCGTTAGCTACCGTTGATAAAACCATCTTGATCAAAGCACTGAATATAGAGGATACTTCATTGACTATTTATGATGAGAGTAAAGACTCTGTAGTTCTCAACATTTCAAAAGCTTCTCTTGCCGTAAAAGACATCAGGACTGATGCTTCAAGAATCAAGAAGCGTATTCCTATTATCTATGAGCATGTGTTGTTGCAAAGTGATTCCATGTTTATGAAAATAAGCCCTTATGAGGATCTGACTGTGAAAAACCTCAAGCTAGAAGATCATGATATTTACTTGAAAGACCTTTCTATTAAGCCTAAATATTCCAAGCAGCAATACGCTAGAATGATCCCAACAGAACGAGACTATACCATACTAGAAGTTCCTTCAGCATCTATTTTGAACTACGATTTTGGATTCACAAATGGAAAACTATTTGCCAAAGCAAAACAACTCCACATAGATCAGCCGAATCTTTCTATTTACAGGGATAAATTAGTAGCGGATGATACGTCTTTCAAACCCCTGTATAGTAAGATGTTAAGAGACTTGAAGATGGAATTAATGGTAGACAGCATTCAAGTTTCAAAAGCCCATATCGTTTATGAGGAAAAAGCTAAGGCAGATCAACCTGCAGGAAGTATCGAGTTTACGGAAATGGATATTGACCTTTCCAGAGTAGGTAATACGCAGGCAAAAGGGGAAAAGACTACAATAGTTGTTGACGGCAAATTCCAGCAAAGTAAGCTGCATGTAGATTGGACTTTTGATGTACATAATACCAGCGACGTCTTCCGTTTTAGTGGTCGATTGGGAAAATTACCAGCTCAAAACATCAATTCCTTTGTACAACCTAATCTCAACGTGGGATTTGAAGGAACCTTAGACGAGGTTTATTTTGACATCTCAGGAGATAACAGCCATTCTCAGACCTCCATCAAGATGAAATACGAGGATTTTAAAGTCATTGTAATGCGTAAAAACGGCAAAGGGAAGAATAAGTTAGTATCAGGCATCGTCAACTTATTTGTGGCTAAAAACAGCGAGAAAGATGGCAATCATTACCGAGAAGGAAGTGGTGATTCAGATCGCAACAAGACTAAATCTATATTCAATTTCGTTTGGGTCAGTATCTTGTCAGGATTGCTTAAAACCTTGACGTAGCGATTTTTTGGAACTATTTCGCTTTCGCGAAAGCGAAATTACCCAAGCCCTTCTACAACGTATAGCTCAAGCCAAGTCCAGAAACCTCTCTGATCTGAAAAGCTCCCACCGCATTGTCATCATAAATGGCTTGGAAAATAAATTTAGCACTCACCCAGTCATTGACTTTCATCTTAATATGTGCTAGGTAGTTGATATCCACATTCCCGGGTTGATCTAAATAATTGGAGTACAGCAATAATTTATTGTCCATTGTAATGTTCTCCAATAGGGTAAGTTTATAGAAAGCATTTAAGGAAGCTCCCAGCTCATAGCGACGCTCTTCTCCAGATGCTACTCCAAAGTAGCTGCGGTCCACATAGTCTGTACCACTGGTAAATTTATCGTCTACCATAATTATTCGTGCCGTTGATGGAGCTAGATTGATGCTTAAAAAGCTTCCTTTTTTGTACAAATATCCAGGTCCTGCTTGTAAATATCCAGGAGAGAAAAAGTTAGTGCGCTCTGTTCTAATGGTATTTCCTAAGCTATCTTTTTTAAAGGTATACCCTTTAGTTGCTTGTGTCATAGCATTAATGAAAAAGGAGTAGTAGGCTGTGTCATCATCCTTATTTACTTCATATCCATAAACGCTATTGATTTCTATACGGTCATTGGTTTTACGAGTAAATGGGTCGGTATCTTGTTTAGTCAAGCCATATTCAAGGATGATATCATTTTCCCAGGTCACGCGATCTTTAGTATAATTAAACTCTATGTTTGCGTTCAAATTACCCGCTATACTAGAAGTCCCACCGCCGGTCCAGTCCTTATTAAATGCTGATTGATTAAATAAAAACTGAAAGTTCCCTTGATTGTTCCAGCCGTCAACCAGCTGATCCTCATCGCCAGCATCTTGAGCGCTGACAGTTAAAACTAAGGTGAAAAGTGTGCCCAGAGACATCCAAAATTTCATAAGCTATGGGTATAGTAGTGATTTTACAAATATAAAAACCTATTGAGAGTTTCAAAACCTTGTATTAAGATGCCTTTGATTCAATAAAAAATCCACTCTTCTATGAGTGGATTTTTAATCATATATGAAGTAGACCTACAACTTGTAATTAAGTCCTAAACCAAAAACTTCACGTATCTGAAAGGCACCGACGGCGTTGTCATCATAAATAGCTTGAAAAATTAAGTTGGCACTTAACCATTCATTCACCTTCATGTTCACCGCTGCGGAGTAGTTGATATCTACATTTCCTGGTTTGTCTAAATAATTGGAATAAAGCAGCAGTACATTGTCCATAGTAATGTTTTCTGCCAATTCCAACTTGTACAGCGCATTTACTGAAGCACCGAATTCGAACCTAGAACTCGCTCCCGCATCCACTCCAAAATAATCTCCATCTACATAGCCTGCAGTAGATGTGAATTGGTCATCTACTAAAATCAAGCGTGCGGTTGCTGGAGCAATGTTGACAGATAAGCTTTCTCCTTTCTTGTACAACATACCTGGACCCGCTTGAAAATATCCAGGAGATAGGATGTGAGTGCGTTCAGTACGTATGGTTTCACCTGTATCAGGATCTTCACTAAAGGTGTACCCTTTAGCAAATTGAGTCAACGCATTTAAGAAGAAGGAATACGACCAACGGCTATCATCAGATATTTTATACCCGTAAACCGAGTTGAACTCTAGCCTATCGTTTGTTTTGCGTATGAATTCATCACCATCTTGTTTAGTAATACCATATTCAGCAATAAATTTGTTATCCCAGGTAGTACGACCTTCTAAGTAATTGAAATCATAATTGATTCCCGCATTTCCAGCTATGCTAGAAGTACCACCTCCAGTCCACTCTGCATTAAAAGCAGATTGATTGAACAGTAATTGGAAGGTACCTCCTTTAGTCCAGCCTTGTTTAGGCTCTTTGGAATCGTCTTCTTGTGCTTGGGCTACTGTGATTGAGGATACCAGTAAAGCAGATAGTAAAAACTTTTTCATGTCTAATTAAAGTTTGATCAGACACAAAATTAAGTCGTTTAGCTATAAAGCTTGTAGGAATTGGTTGTTTTTACTGGGGAAGTAAGAGAATTTATAAACTCTTTTTCTTTTTGAATACAGGAACTGAGGAGCACGCCTCGCCATACATCACGCTGCTTGCTACTTGTTGTAGTTTTTCTGTAATCATCATGTAAGCAGCTACTGGTACAGGTTTTTTAGAGCAACCCTTTACAATAACTGGTAAATTTTCAAACATGGAAACATCAAGATCTTCAATAATCCTTCGGTAGATCAAGGTTTCTAGATCTTCTAGAGAACCTTGAACAACAGTTGTCGCTATGCCTGAAAGTTCTGCTTGTAATAACATCCACGACCATGCTGGGATGATGGCATCAGTAGAGCAGTGCAGTGCCACATGGTGATTTTTATATGCAGTGAAATCTGTTGTTTTTACGCTTTCGCGAAAGCGGGATTCCACAAGCACCAATCCTTCCATGAGCCATTGGGAAATATCAATGGAGCTGCGAGTGCCTGGCGCATAAAAGTCCTCCAGATCAAAGTTCTTAAGTTTAGAACTAGCTACTCTATTGATGATTTCTTCTCTCACAGTTGGGTTTGATTTAGAGCATTCCTAGCTCTAGTTTTGCTTCTTCACTCATTAAATCTTTGTTCCATGGCGGGTCAAAGGTGATCTCGACCTCAGCATCCTTCACTTCTTTAAGAGACTTTATTTTTTCTTCTACTTCCGCAGGCAGCGACTCGGCTACCGGGCAGTTAGGGGATGTCAAGGTCATGAGCACTTTTACTTCAGCCTCTTCACTTACCATAACGTCATAGATCAAACCTAGCTCGTAGATGTCTACTGGAATTTCAGGGTCATAAATGGTTTTTATGACACGTATGACTTTTTCTCCTAGTTCTTGTCCGTTTATTGCTTCCATAGCTTAGTTCAATTGAGATTGATACGCCACAGCGTACATTTTAAGTTGTTTGATCATTGATACAAGACCATTAGCCCGGGTAGGAGACAAGTGTTCTTTAAGGCCTATCTCATCGATGAAGCTGGTATCTGCATTTAAGATATCTTGAGGTTTTTGATTGGACCAGGCGCGTATGAGAATGGCGATGATGCCTTTAGTGATAATCGCATCGCTATCGGCAGTAAAGATGACTTTGTCGTCCATTAAACCCGCATGCACCCATACTTTAGATTGACAACCTTTGATAATATGATCTTCGTCCTTGTATTGCTCATCAATAATTGGTAGGCTTTTGCCTAAGTCAATCATATACTCATATCTCTGCATCCAGTCGTCAAACATGGCAAACTCATCAATGATTTCTTCTTGTATTTCCTTTATGTTACTCATCCACTCTTTTTGCTTTAATCAACACATTTCCATCTTCATCCATCAACCTCAAATAGTTTTTCTTTAACTCTGCTTTCTTAACAAGGGCAAGTTGGGTCATGTATTTTTTCTCAATTTGTGCCTTTTCAACACAGTAAATCTTAGTTCCCATCATAGGTCCCATATCTACCTCATTACCCTCAGGGTTCTTAAAGTTCCCGCTGTATTGATTACAACTGTTGTTTCCAGAAATGCTGTTGCCTTTTTCAGACATATCGATGTTGATCGTGATACCTTCCCCAGTCATGTCCTGACCGTCTACAGTAACTACCTCATAAGAACCATTAATATCTTCCAATTCCTGACAGCTAACAAAAGCTAGAGCCATCAAACTAAAAAATAAAATACGTGCTTTCATAAATCTTTCATTTAAGGTTAGTTACTGTCGTTAAGATAACATGTTTACAGCACGTTGCAAAGCCTGTACCATAACATCAATCTCTTCTTTAGTATTATAAAAGGCAAAACTTGCTCTTATGGTTCCTGCAATCTGATAGCGGTCCATTACGGGTTGTGCGCAATGATGTCCAGTGCGCACCGCAATTCCAAGCTTATCAATGATAGTTCCTAGGTCGTAAGGGTGCAATCCTTCTACATTGAAAGAAATTACCGCCGCTTTGTCAGTGACATCTCCATAAATCACCGCTCCAGGTATAGATTTGATTTGCTCTGTACCGTAAACTAGCAGTTCATTCTCATAGGCAGCAATGTTGTCCATACCTACTTCATTCAGATAATCCACCGCAGCGCCTAAAGCGATACCGCCAGCAATGTTAGGCGTTCCTGCTTCAAACTTATGAGGTAAGCCAGCATAAGTAGTGTGTTCAAAGGTTACCTGGTCGATCATTTCACCACCACCTTGATATGGAGGCAACTCATTCAAAGCTTCTTCCGTTCCATACAATAAACCTATTCCTGTAGGCCCGCACATTTTGTGACCTGCCATGGTATAGAAATCTGCATTGATGTCTTGTACATCAACTTTCATATGTCCACAGGACTGAGCGCCATCTATGAGAACTTTTGCTTGATACTTATGTGCTCCTGCAACGATCTCTTTCACAGGGTTGGTCACTCCTAGTGCATTTGAGATGTGATTCACGACCACAAAAGCCGTTTTAGGATTCAATAGCTCGTGATATGCTTTCATATCCAACTGACCGTTGTCCAATACTGGAATCACTCTTAAATGTGCTCCCACACGCTCGCACAACATTTGCCACGGAACAATATTCGAGTGATGCTCCACTGCGCTAACAATAACCTCATCTCCTTTTTTCACAAAAACGTGAGCACCGCTTGCCACCGCATTGATACTGTGCGTATTTCCTGAAGTGAAAATACACTGCCTAGCTGTTGGGATATTAAAAAAAGCACGGCATTTTTCACGTGAAGCCTCAAATAGATCTGTAGCCTCTTGACTTAAAGCGTGGACACCACGGTGGATGTTAGCATTGTACATCGTGTAATATTCCACAATCTTGTCAATGACTTGCGAAGGCTTTTGTGAAGTCGCTGCATTGTCAAAATAAACTAAAGGATGACCATTCACCTCACGGTTCAGAATCGGAAAGTCGGCTCGTATTTTTTTGATATCTAGCATGAATACAAAGGTACGATGCAGCACCTTGATTTCCTTAAAAAGAGAAGCCCGATCAACGGATCGGGCTTTTAAATTTACAGGAATATGATTCTACAAATCAAAACCAATCTCAACGCCTAATTTCATAGCGATGAGTTTCGTGATGCGAGATTTAATCTCTGGGATTTTTACGCTTTCTAAAACAGAATTTGCAAAAGCAAACATCAATAATGCTCTGGCCTCCTTTTTACCTATACCACGAGATTGCATGTAGAACAACGCTTCTTCATCCAGTTGACCGATGGTACAGCCGTGCGAGCAGCGCACATCATCTGCAAAAATCTCTAGTTGCGGCTTTGCATTGATCGTCGCTTTGTCACTTACTAGAATGTTGTTGTTTTGCTGGAAAGCGTTGATTTTTTGAGCAATTTTATCTACCAATACTTTTCCATTAAATACACCAACTGACCTATCGTCAAATATTTGCTTGTATTCCTGATAGCTCTCACAATTGAGAGCCGTGTGATGCACAAGGGTGGAGTGGTCTACATGTTGTTTCCCTTCAATGATGGTGACTCCATTCAAAATGGAATTACAGTGTTCACCACGCTGGTAAAACTTCACGTTATTTCTAGTCAATGAACCACCGAATGAGAAGGTGTGCAAGCGCACTTCAGTGTTTGCTTGTTGCTCGACACTCGTATGATCGATAAGGGAAGCACTATCTAAATCATTCTGGATTTTATAAAAATCGATCATGGATCGTTTGTCTGCAAAAATCTCAGTAACACTATTTGTAAGAACAGGATTGTCTGATAAGCTTTGCTGGCGTTCAATGATTTGCACCTGAGCGTTTTCACCTACAACGATAAGATTTCTAGGTTGCACCATCAATGCTGCCTCATTCCCGGTAGAGAAATTAACGATCTCAATAGGTTTCTCCACCTGAATATTTTTTGGAATATGGATGTAAGCACCTTCTCTTGCAAAGGCTGTATTCAAAGAGGTTAAGCTATCATCACCAGCCAGTGTATTGTAATATTTCTCAATGACAGGAGCATACTTCGGATTATTCAGCGTGCTGGACATTAAACACACGTCAAACTTATCATGCGTGGTTTGTGATAAGTGCGAGCTGTAAATACCGTCAATAAAAATGACCCGGTACGCATCGATTTGATGCACCAGGTATTTCTTGATATCTGCATAAGAAATGGCAGATTCTTTTTTAGCAAACAGGCTGTAATCCTTGTTAAAAAGAGATTTCAGCGAGGTGTATTTATAAGCCTCGTCCTTACGAGCAGGTATTCCTTTTTCTTCAAAGCTGCTCAACGCCTTGTTGCGCAACTCGTGCACATAGCTGTCCGTGTCGACCTCGTTTTCAAGGGCTAGGAAGGATGATAATATATTTTCTTTAAAACTCATTTCAATTGTTTTTGAAGTGGTGATAGATTAGGCTTTGATACCGCATCTTGTGCGGGATAAACTTTATTTAGTTCGCTTTCGCGAAAGCGAAAAAATAGATGTTCTATTGCACTAGCCTAAGCCTCTACTTCTTCTTTGATCCAATCATACCCGCGCTCTTCTAGCTGGTGCGCTAGTTCTTTACCACCAGATTTCACGATGCGACCGTTGTACAATACATGCACATAGTCAGGAACGATATAATCCAATAAACGCTGGTAGTGTGTAATAACTACAGTAGCATTGTCCTTAGTGCGCAGTTTGTTGACTCCATTTGCCACAATGCGCAAGGCATCAATGTCAAGACCAGAATCTGTCTCATCCAGAATCGCTAGTTTAGGTTCTAACATCGCCATCTGGAAAATCTCGTTACGTTTCTTTTCACCACCAGAGAACCCTTCATTTAAGGAACGGGATAGAAATTTGCGATCGATTTCTAACATCTCTGACTTATCACGGATCATTTTAAGCATATCCTTAGCCGGCATATCGTCTTTTCCTTGAGCCTTGCGGGTCTCATTGATCGCGGTCTTCATGAAGTTTGTCACGCTCACGCCTGGAATCTCTACTGGGTACTGAAAGGATAAGAAAATCCCGCGGTGTGCGCGTTCTTCTGGATCCAAGTCTGTGATATCAGCACTGTCCATTGTAATTTCACCTTCGGTCATTTCGTATTCCTCACGACCTGCAATTACATTTGCTAGAGTGGATTTACCAGAACCGTTAGGTCCCATGATGGCATGAACCTCGCCAGCTTTCACCTCTAGATTAATTCCTCTTAAAATCTCCTTGTCGTCAATAGACGCGTGTAAATTTTTTATTTTTAACATAGTTGTTAGTTGTCTTCTTGGTTTGGTACGGGCGCCTGCATCACGCTAGATGATGAAGATTTGCGTACTTCAATAATTTTATCAATCAGGAGCATTTCATCCCAGCCCTCACCAGTTTCTTTCTTGCGAGGATTAGGAATTAACTCTCCTGTTACTACTACTTGCACCATATCGTATGGGGTGCGCATAAATTCTTCGGCTCTTTGATCTAGTTCTCCAGCGCGATCATCAATCTCTACGGCATAAATCGCATCTTCTGTACTCAATACAGCAGCGTCACCTATATGGATGTAATCACCTTTATAAGCAACCTCGCCAGGAGCTAATGTTACTGCTGGATCTTCCACTGTTTCTTGATCCTTGCAACTGGTGGCTAGGGTCAAGAATAACAGGCTTATTAAAACGTATTTCATTACTTCATTGGGTTTTTAGTCATGGAAGCCTTAAAGTCTTTTGGATCATGTTGAATGATGACCTTAGCATTTGTTTTTGCAGCAAAATCCTCAAATTCTTTAATGCTTTCTCTGCTTTCTTCCATGTCGTAGTTGAATTGTGGTACCACAGCATCCTCACGATTTTGCTGGAAATGGTAGGTGTCTCCAGAAAGTAATACTGGTCCTGATTCCTTTAAAGTCAAGTATAATGCTTGGTGTCCTGCGGTATGACCTGGAAAGAATTTGATCATCACGCTGCTGTCACCGAAAACATCAACATCGCCCTCAATAACCTCAGTATTTGTCAATTTGCTAAACGAGTCTGGTGCATAAAATGCATTGTCTTTAATAGCATCACTTTTGATAAAGTCCATTTCGGTTTGTTGTACCAACCATTTGGCATTTGGAAAGTTGTTTGCTGCTCCCGTATGGTCAAAATGCACGTGAGAAAACGCGATCATGTCAACATCTGCTGGAGTTAAACCCACTTTAGCCAATTGGTCCACAATTTTTTCCTGACGTGAAATAGTAAATGCATCACCTTCTGGTGTAACATCGCCTTGACCTACAAGCCCTTCAGGAAGACCTGTGTCCCATAAAAGAATACCGTCTGGGTGTTTAATGATGTAAAAAGGACTTGCTAATTCTTGTGTTTCTCCTGCATATTTATCTCCTGCAGAGAACATTTGTTTTTGCTTGGCTAATATACTGCCACCGTCAAAGATGTGAAGTTCAACTTCTGGCATCGCAGCTAGGCTGTCTTGTTTGGCAGCTTCTGCCTCCGCTTGAGCCATTCCATCTTCATAGCCTTTTTTGAAATCTTCACAAGAGATCAATAAAAGAGCAGTAGCAAAAATGTAAATAATCTGTTTCATGTTTGTTTTTGATTGGGTGTTGAAATTTTGTTATCCTACGGAACCTTCCAAACTAATTTCTAGAAGTTTTTGAGCTTCCACTGCAAATTCCATAGGAAGCTTGTTCAAGACTTCTTTAGAGAATCCATTCACGATAAGCGCAATGGCTTTTTCAGTATCGATACCACGCTGGTTACAATAGAAAATTTGATCTTCACCTATTTTACTTGTGGTCGCCTCGTGCTCTACTTTGGCACTGTTATTTTTAGTTTCAATATATGGGAATGTGTGCGCTCCACACTCATTACCCATCAACAAACTATCACACTGTGAGAAGTTACGAGCATTTGTTGCTCTAGAGTTGATTTGAACTAAACCTCTATAGGAGTTCTGTGATTTCCCGGCGCTGATCCCTTTAGAAATAATGGTAGACTTAGTGTTTTTACCTATGTGAACCATTTTAGTTCCCGTATCTGCCTGCTGAAAGTTGTTGGTCACGGCGATAGAATAGAATTCACCAACGCTGTTGTCCCCTTTCAAAATACAACTAGGGTACTTCCAGGTAATGGCACTACCAGTTTCTACTTGTGTCCAAGAGATTTTAGCATCTTTCTCACAGATACCGCGCTTCGTCACAAAGTTATAAACCCCACCTTTTCCTTCTTTATTTCCAGGATACCAGTTTTGAACTGTAGAGTATTTAATCTCAGCACCATCAAGTGCAACTAGTTCTACACAAGCAGCGTGCAATTGATTCTCATCACGTGATGGAGCCGTACATCCTTCTAGGTAACTTACGTAACTTCCCTCGTCTGCCACCACCAGTGTTCTTTCAAACTGACCGGTTCCTGCTTGATTGATACGGAAGTAGGTGCTTAGTTCCATAGGGCAACGTACACCTTTAGGAATATAACAAAAGGATCCATCAGAAAATACCGCTGCATTTAAAGTCGCATAATAATTATCCCGTTGTGGAATTACTGTTCCAAGATATTTTCTTACCAATTCTGGATGCTCTTGAATAGCCTCAGATATCGAACAGAAAATAATTCCTTTCTCTGCTAATGTCTTTTTAAAAGTCGTTGCTACTGAAACGGAGTCCATCACGATATCCACAGCAACACCAGTTAGTTTCTTTTGCTCGTCGATTGAAATTCCTAATTTCTTGAAAGTCTCTAACAACTCAGGATCTACCTCATCCAGGCTTTCATACTTTGGCTTCTTGCTAGGAGCAGAATAATAGGAAATGTCTTGAAGCTTAGGTTTCTCATAAGTAACATTTGCCCACTCAGGCTCGTGCATGGAAACAAAGTGGCGGTACGCCTCTAGTCTCCATTCTGTCATCCATTGTGGTTCATTCTTTTTGGCACTTATCATACGTACCACATCTTCACTAAGTCCTATGGGGATAGTGTCAGATTCAATATCTGTGTAGAATCCATATTCGTACTCTTTAGTCTCAAGTTCTTTCTGTAATTCTTCTTCTGTATATTTTGCCATAACTAGTTTTCGTTTTTGAAACCCCAGTGGTTAAAAACTGGAACTTTACTGCTATTCAATTATAAGCCCGATAGCTGGAGGCTTGTTCGCTTTCGCGAAAGCGAAATTCTTATCATTTTGCTTACAACGAGAAGCTCTCACCACACCCACAAGTTCGCTGGGCATTAGGATTATTAAAAACAAAACCCTTCCCATTTAAACCACCACTAAATTCTAGGGTAGTACCCACCAAATAAAGAAAGCTGCGTTTGTCCACAACAATGCGCACCTGATTATCTTCAAATACCTTGTCAGTTTCCACCGTGTTTTTATCAAAAGTCAAATCATAGGAAAGACCGCTGCAGCCGCCGCTTTTAACGCCTACACGAACAAAATCCTGATCTATAGAATAACCTTCCTCACTCATGAGCGAGGTCAGCTTGTTTTTTGCTGTTTCTGAAACATTAATCATAGGGTCAATCGATTAAATAAATGTGTACAAAGATACAATACAAACCGCGGTAAGGACGAGGATGCCATGAGAATCTCATATAGGCTTATGTGCAAAGACTATACCTATTAAGGCATGTGACAGATAGTTAGTGCATCACAAATCATAGTCGTAATTTTGTAGGATGATTGAAGATAAAAATCCATTAAGAACTCCGGTAGAACAGTTGGGCGAATTCGGCCTGATAGATCATATTACCAAATCCTTTGAAATTCAAAATACCAGTACGGTCAAGGCCATAGGCGATGATGCAGCTGTGGTAAAGTTTGAAAACCACACGGTCGTCACGACAGACATGCTAGTAGAAGGCATTCATTTTGACTTGAGTTATGTACCGTTGAAGCATTTAGGTTACAAATCTATTATGGTCAATCTGTCAGACGTGTATGCCATGAACGCAGTTGCCACTCAAGTAACGGTATCGATAGCGATCTCTAATAGATTCCCTGTGGAAGCGGTGGAAGAGTTATATGAAGGCATACAACTTGCCTGTTCCAATTATGGCGTCGATTTGATAGGTGGAGATACTACAGCCAGTACGAGCGGCTTGATTATTTCAGTTACTGCTCTAGGTGAACAAGTGAAAGATAAGATCGTTTACAGGTCAGGAGCTAAGGACACTGATTTGTTAGTTGTTTCAGGAGATGTAGGAGCGGCCTATATGGGGCTTCAAATTTTAGAAAGAGAAAAGGCAGTCTTTAAGGCAAATCCTAACAGCCAACCAGATATTGAAGCTTACAGTTATTTGATTGAGCGACAGTTAAAACCAGAAGCACGAAGGGATATTCCCAAATTATTAGAAGAGCTGGATGTGCAACCTACCAGTATGATTGATGTTTCAGACGGTTTAAGTTCAGAAATTATTCATCTGTGCAAACAATCGGGTGTGGGAATGAAACTCTATGAAGATAAATTGCCACTGGATCCAACGGTGATTAGTTCTTGTGAAGAATTTAATCTGGACAGTACTACAGTAGCTTTGAGTGGTGGTGAAGATTATGAATTACTCTTTACAATAAAGCAGGAAGATTTTCCTAAGATTAAAGCAAATCCTAGTCTTTCAATTATTGGTCATGTATTGCCGCAAAGCGATGGCATCCATCTAGTTACCCGTGGGGGAGAACAGATTGCAATCAAGGCAATGGGATGGAATAGCTTTGAGAACTAAGCAGCTCTCGTACGCAGCAATCCTTTTTTACGAGCCAACTGTGCTAGGGAGCGGTTGATTCTTTCATATCTATCATTGAGCGGTACGATCTCGCCATAGATATTATTAGTCATTTGCTTACCACAATTTTTGCAGCACAATTCATTCACGCGATCATTGACGACGTGAGAAATTTCCATTTGATGACCTGTTATGCTGCAAGTCAAAAATTTTAGGGGATGAATAAAAGGGGTAGGTTTTGCCATAAACGAAAGCTATTAGTTCAAAAGTTCTGTTAAAATAGAAAAAGTTATTCACAAAACAACGTTTAACGATCTTTTTATTCGATTAAATGCATTTTATCTAGAATTTCATTGGGATGAGTGATGATACTCATGTGACCGGAATGGATCTGAAAGCTATTAGTTTTCAACAACTTTAACTCTATCTGCACTAAGTCTGACGGAATGATCTCATCTGCATTACAATATATATAGGTGATTGGAAAATGTGATTGTCTCAATTCATCCAAATAATCATCTCGATCGCGCATGGCCATGAGCGCATAAATAATGGAAGCATTAGAAATTTTTTGCGCTTGAGATTTTATGAGATCAATTTTAGCTTCAAATAGTTCCTTTTCAGCGGGCGTGAATAAGTTGCTGACTGCCATGCTGATGAATGCCTTAGGATATTTAGAAACTAGTTGGATAGAACGATCTCGTTGAGACTTACGCAAATCAGTATCTGCTGCTGCGCAACTATTGATGAGGTGGAGAGACAAGAGTTGTTGAGGGTACGCTTTCGCGAAAGCGCAACCCACATAACCACCCATGCTGTGTCCTACAAAGTGAACTCGCGCGATATTAAGATCTTGAAGTATTTGATGAATGGCACTCGCCACGTCGCTGAGGTTGTATGGATTTGGATCAGGGCTCTTTCCATGACCTGGAAGCTCAATAAGTAACAACTGGTGCTTGCCTTTTAAATCATTCACGATGGGTTGCCACTGCTGTGCGCTACCTAAAAAACCGTGAAGGAGTAGCACGGTGGCACCCGGTCCTTCCATTAGTGTATTTGAAAGTTCAAGCATAGATTTCAATGTTACACAAAGATAGTTTGTAGTGGATTGGTACTTCTGTTTCCAATTTTTAGAGTTGTAGTCTGATTCATTTATGTAGTTTACTATAAGGGATAGGCCTGGAGTTAATGGGTTTTCAGTATTACTAGATCTTCCTGATCCTAAATAATGATTAGCTTTGAGATAAATAAGCAACGTGGCAGTTCCCTCACAATCTTTTGAACAATATACTATAGGGTTCTACAATCTTGAAAACCTTTTCGATTTTCAAAACGACTCTCATATTTTAGACGATGATTTTACGAGACTAGGCCGTAATGAATGGAATAAAGCCCGTTACCTCAAGAAATTGCAAAAATTAAGTGATGCTATTTCTAAAATTGGAACAGAATACACTGGAAAACCTCCTGCGGTATTAGGGGTAGCCGAGGTGGAAAACAAAAAGGTACTCAATGACCTGATCGATCAGCCTAAACTCAAAGAATTTAATTACGATTACGTCCACTTTAATAGCCCAGATGAGCGCGGTATTGACGTCGCTTTGCTATATCGCAAGGATTTGTTTAAAGTAATCCAGGCCACACCTATCTCTTTATTACTCGAGGATGAGCTAGGAGTACGCGATACGACTCGGGATATTTTATATGTCAAAGGTGTTCTCTCCGGTACCACTATCCATCTATACGTGAATCACTGGCCGTCTAGACGTGATGGCTCTAAATCTACCAACTATAAGAGAGAAGCGGCAGCACGCCAACTTATTCAACATATACAACAAGTGGATAAGGACGAGGATCGATTAAAAAAGAAAGATGCAGACAACACCTTTATCGTGATTATGGGCGACTTTAATGACGACCCAGATAATGATAGTATTGCTCAAGGGATTTTACCATATGGGTTTGATAATGTCATTGGGCCGTTAAAAAAGGGTCATCGTGGCTCTTTGAACCATAAGTTCAAATGGAATCTCTTTGATCAGATCATGGTCAGCCAAAACCTACACAACGACATTCCTGGAAGCCTGTTTTTACATAAGGCCGATATTTTTGACGATATCATGTTGCGCCAATGGAAAGGTAAATATCGTGGTCAACCGGCACGAACTTTTATTGGAAAGCGTTATGCTGGTGGCTACAGCGACCACTTTCCAGTGTACGCGGTGTTGCGTCGCAATTAACCATAAAAAAACCACTGCCAGTTGAGAGCAGTGGTTTTGTTTTTATTTCGCTTTCGCGAAAGCGAACTTTCTTATAAGATTAGTTGCTTGTAATTTTAACGTCGTCCAGCTCGTAAGTACCGTTTGCTCCACCGCTGCTACCGCCTCCATCAGCCTCACTACCTTGATATCTAAAAGCGATTGCTCCTATACCGTCTACACAATCTAGGGACACATTTCCAGAAGAAACGAAGTTTCTAAAGTTCTCACTGTTGGAAACGATAGTAGCATCTGCTACAGCGCTCCAGGTCGCAGTTTCTACACCAGCAGGTGTTCCATCCCAGTCGTTAGAGAACAGCACTTCCATAGAGGATTGATCTGCAAAACTGTTTGAAGTAAAGAAGTTAAGAACCTCGCCATCTTGTGCGTCAAAGTCAATTTGTGGGGTAATCAACCAGGCAATAGAACTAGCGTCACCAGAGTTGAAGTTGTTTGCACGTGTTCCAGGACTGTTTCTATCGCTGTTAAAATAGGTCGTCCAGCGAATGCTTCCTGCCTCAATATAATTAGTCCAACCAGCAGGTTCTGTAGGCTGATTATTAATGCCATTATTGAAATTTTCATCCAATAAGGTGATAGGTCCTGGTCCATTTGCTAGACCACATTGAACTACATTGAAATCACATCGTGTATTAGGGTCAAAGTTGATATCCTCAGGACTGTTTGAGTTCAGTACAAAAAAGTCATCTCTAAAATCTCTTGATACAATCGCAGTAACAGATCCACTGCCACCAGGTAGGCGTAATGCTCTATAATCAGCAAATGTTGAAGTTTGATACACTATTGGAGCTGCAAAAAAGTCTGCACAAGATTGTAACAAACGATCTCCATCAAAAGTGTCACCTTGCTCTGAGGCAAAGGTTTTCCCTAGCTCTGTATTTGGGAATTGAACATCTACTACACGTACCCACTGGTTTTCTTGAGATTGTGAAATGTCAGAAACGTTCACTTCTATAGGAACGATGGTAACTGTCTCCTCATCACGCAGGATATATTCATCAAGTCTAGACTCTTGTATTCTATTGAAATCTTCTCCGAAACCTAAAGCATAAACACCATTTGCCTCTCCGAAAGTCAATCCATCTAACTTCACATACACCTTTCTTCCAAATTCAAATCTGGTAAACAATGGAGTAACATCCACTTTGATATTAACACCTGCTGTTGGATTTTCAGCTTTGTTTTGAATGATCAATTCTTTGAAAAAGTTCCCGCCTTCGTCACTAGAAATCACATAACCTTCAATAAATCCAGCATTTTCACCGAAAGTGATAGGAGTGGAGTTGGTACGGTATTGATTCACGACAGCTTGTAAATCGATGGTTCCTGCAGGAGCATCGATTACTGCTTGACTCGTTTCTGGAACGGCAAAGTCATCATCCTCTACACAAGAAAAGGTCATCGCAACCACTGCTAGCAAAGCAAAGAGTTTGTTTATATTTTTCATTTTTCTGTTATTTATAAATTTCATTATAGCTTTTTAAAATCTTAGGTATACGTTTAGGTAATATGTGGTCCCATTACCAAAGAAGTATCGCGGTGCGAAAACTTCGGTCGGGTTGTTTTGATCTTCTCTTACTGATCTAAAATTGGAATTACGAGACTGCTCAAATCCGCCAGTTTTATATTCTGTATCAAATACGTTGTTGATAGTAGCAAAGAAACCGACATACTTATTATCAATTCTCCACGATTTACCACCTATTACATTCACAAGCATATAGTCATCAAATTGCTCTTGTTGTAACAAGTCTCTTGCTACATCCTCATCATAATCAGTGAATGGTTGACCATCAAAATCTAACGCAAAGTTGTCTGACCTGCGCAAATTACTAATGTCTGAATAGCCGTTTGCGAAGTAGTTTGCGGTAACACCTATGTTCCAATAATCTGGATCGCGGTATTCGAATCCTACCTGTAAAGCCGTTTCAGGCCCTCCAGCTACATGTAAATCTTTAAGTTTAGTAGTTCCATCACCAAAAGTCAATTGACGTCCAGCAAAATCATCACTAGTCAGATAAAGATTTGGGTTGTTCGTATATACGTTTTGACCTACTGCTGCCGCACCTTTTAAATTGATGGTAGGCGTCACTTGGTATTCAATACCTAATTCAAGACCAGCATTGCGGCGGTCAACATTAGTCATTACTTCTTGAACAAAAGCGGATCCATCATCACTAGGTAATCCAGTTAAGTCTTCAGTAAAGTAGAAACCTATATCATTCTCATCTTTAAATTGTAGGTAATAACCAGTCAGGCGCATCTTAACGATAGGCGAGCGATAGATGTAGCTCGCGTCTAGGCTATAGCTTTTGCTTGACTCAAGCCCATCTACAATTTCATTATTTTGACGAGCATTGACGAATGTATTTCTTATGTAAGGCGCCTTAGTCAAATAAGCGGCATTAAAATCCAATAGGTTCAATCCATTGATCTTATAAGTACCTCCACCCTTGACGCCAAAGTCTATGAAATCTACCTTCTCACTTTTGCCGAAAGATGCAGCACCTGGAAAGTTCCCGTTCTCATATTTTCCATCTCGCTGGTATGCTGTTCTAGTAGCGCTACCCGCCACATAGAAATCAACCTTATTTGTCTTGAACTGTGTTTGCGCAAAGGCAGAAGCAACATCAGCATCAATGACATAGTTATACTTGTAACGATCACCCTCACCTACAATACGGTTAGGATTTCTGATGTCTGATTGTGCCGCTTGATCTTGAGTTACCTGTGTTGTTTCTTCAGCAAAAAAGTCCACATCTAGAAATCCGGTACCACCTAACAAATCCTGAACCATAGCGTAGTTTTCGCTAGTGAGATTGCGGTAGTTCAAACCTGCCGTTAATAGGATGTTGTCAGCAAGATCAGCTGTTAAAATACTACTTGCCTGGATCTGCCTGTCGTCAATACGATCTTCCTGGATAATGTAAATGGAGTTGCCGCCATTGTTGCGTACAATTCTATTCGCATCATACAATTGTACCCAGTCTAACTGCCCATCGTTAACGAATTCTTGTTGAGCAAGGTAAGCTGAGGCTAAGTTTTGAGCATCAGTTCCATTTCTTAGGAAATAACTAGGTAAGTTCTGGTAGTAATCTGGATTTGGGTTAGTCGCACCACCTATATATGCATTTTGCCCATCTAAAGTTACTAATCTAGTTCCGCCATTATCAATTCGAGTGTTTCCTATTTTACCGAATTGGTAAGAAGCATTCGTATTCAATTTCACTTTTGGAGTAATGTCCCAATAGTGATTCAACATTAATATGGGTTCATCAATTTCCCGTATTCTGGAATTGCGTTGTGTGTCTTCTTGAATTCCCCAGAATGGGTTGTAGCTGATGCCTTTCAAATCTTTAATTTCTTGAGTAATCGCCGTTCTACGACCTACACGGTTGGAAGCGTATATACCTGTAAAATTTAAAGAATGACGTTCACTAATCTTTTTCTCAACATTTAAGCTGAAAGAATTCGCATCATATAAAGTACCATCAACAAACCCTTCTTCACCAGCACGACGGGAAGCAGTAACTGCATAAGCCCAACCGCTGCTTAAGAGCCCACTCTTATAAGTAGCCATATATCTAGCGCGATAGCTTCTATTAGCAGACGCAAAAGAAATTTGTGATCCAGCGCGCTGCTGTGATGCTCTCATATCAATGCTTTGCACACCACCATAACCTCCAAACGTGTTGTCAGCTGGCGTCAATCCCATAGTAAAGGTTTGGTTGCGTTGCAGGTCATTGATTCCTCCCCAGTTGGACCATTGTGGTCTACCAGAGAATTGCTTGTTCATTTCTAGTCCGTTGATCAAGACTTTACCATCTTCACTATTTAGACCTCTAGGCCTGAAGAAAGTGGCGCTAAAGTCAAAAGCAGCTGCTCTCAAAAATTGATCTCTTGTAGCTTGTAACAAACCAGAAACGTTATTTGCCGCATTATCATCCTCTGCCAGGTCATTTTCTGTTAGGGAAACAATACCGATGGCTTGTTCTTGCTGTACATTATCAATTTGAAGATAGAGAGGATCTAGATTGACCGTTTCTCCTATGATGATAACAATAGGAATGTTGCGGGTAGAATACTCGTTTGATTCAATGATAAGCATTTGATCACCAGGCTCTAAGTCTCTTTCAAAGACAAAATAACCTTGAGCATCGGTGGTAGTTCTATATTGCGAACCTCTTATAGTAACTATCGCTCCAGGGATGGGTTCCTCTGTTGTTTCGTCAATGACGCGACCTTTCAAAAGCTCCTGAGCCATACCCATTGTAGAAACCAGCATAAACGAAAAGAGCAAAAGCCTTGTGTAAAATTGATTCATTCGTTGTTAATATTATTATAACGTTATCTGTGATCGCGCAAAACTACGTTTTTATATCGGCTAGCGTACCTTTGGCAAGTCGTTTGCAACAAATTTTACAATAACATAAACTTAGAATTATTTCTCATATGTTTAAATACATGATTGTCAGTGTGTTTTTCTATTTCGCTTTCGCGAAAGCGAGCCACGCACAAACTACAGAGGTGAAACAGTATAAGGTTCAGACAGTTGCCTTTTACAATCTTGAAAACTTATTTGATACCGAAGACGATACGAGCATCAACGATGAAGCCAGTCCGATGTTGGAAATGGACGCTGGAATCCGTGAGGAAGTTTATGAAAAGAAGCTTTCAAATATGGCTCGGGTCATTCGTAAAATAGGAGCCGATAAAGCTCAAACCGCACCCACGATTTTAGGGGTGTGTGAGGTAGAAAACCGAAAAGTGTTGGAAGACCTTGTTAGCCACCCATTATTAAGAGAGTTTGATTACGGCATTGAGCATTTCAACTCTCCAGACCGTCGTGGCATTGATACAGGATTTCTGTATAAGAAAAAAGAGTTTAAAGTGTTGAACAGTGTTTCTAAGGAATTATTGATTTACGACTTAGAAGACGGTGATCGTGTGTATACCCGCGATCCTATAGTCGTTACAGGAGAGCTCAATGGCGACAAAATGACTTTTATTGTAAACCACTGGCCATCGCGCAGTGGTGGGGAGCAGAAAAGTAGAAGCAAGCGTAATGCAGCTGCCCAGTTGAATAAGTCCATTATCGATAGCTTGCACAGCATCGATGCGATGTCTAAGATTTTTGTAATGGGAGATTTAAACGATGACCCTACAAATGAAAGTGTTAAAACGATATTGAATGCCCAGCTGGACAGAGAGACGGTGAAGCCTCAAATGATTTACAATCCTTATATGCAAATGTTGAAGGATGGTTACAATACCCTATTGTATAGGGATTCTGGAAATATTTTTGACCAGATCATGTTCACTTACCCAATGCTAGCGGAAGCAAATCAACCAGGTTATATATATTGGCAGGCTCACATTTACAATCCTAGTTTTTTGACAAATAAAACAGGATCTTACAAAGGGTATCCGTACCGCAGTTTTTTAGGCAACACATTTACTGGTGGTTACAGCGACCATTTTCCTGTATATGTATATTTAGTGAGAGAAATTACATCTGACGAAACGATGAACGCGGCTTTGAAAGATGCCAAGCAATCCGTCAAAGAATTAAAGAAGAATTAAATTCTGAAATTATAGAGTGCAGTTAAAATGCGTCTGGAAACAGACGCATTTTTTTATTAGAAATGATAAAAGGCATCTTTCAGATGTTCTACTTGAGTACCTCGTTTATTTTTAATGATAGCAATGATGTCAAAACGTACTTCAACATCAACATCTTCTAGCTCATGTACAAAATGATCTGATGTGTCCACCAATCGTTTGATTTGGCCGGGCTTTAAAAAGTCTTGTGGATCACCAAAATCTGGAGTAGAGCGAGTCTTTACTTCTACAATAACAACTGTGTTACCCATTCTTGCAATCACATCTATTTCACCTTTTAAATACACATAATTCCGTGCAAGTATTTGATAGCCAGATTTCAGCAAGTGGGCTACAGCAAGTTCTTCTCCAGCGGTTCCTAGATCATTGTGATCTGCCATGATTTTATTGTGATATGGTAACAGTAAGAGAACGGATATCTATGGTAATAGGCTTGCCTAAAACGAAACTATAATTATCAATAAGATGCCCAGCAGGAAAGTCAAAAATCACAGGATAACTCTTGCCTGCCGTATGTTCTTCAATAATCTCTCGGGCATTTTTACCAAATGGTATCTCGTGATCCTTCATGTCAGTCATTCCACCTATGACTAATGCTTTTAAATCATCCAGCTTCCCTGAACGTTTAAGCGTCGTCATCATCCGGTCGATATGATATAGGTATTCGTCAAGATCTTCTATAAACAAGATGTGATCTTTCAAATCAGGAAAAGTTGGGGATGATAGCATGCTCAATAGAACTGATAAATTCCCGCCTATCACTGGCGCAGTAATCACTTGCTCCTCTATTTCATTTGTATTTTCAAAAGTCAAAGATTGCGACTGTCCAGTAACAACCCGACTCCAGCTGCGCAACAATTCTTCTGATTTTTCAGGAAACTCTTGCGGCATGAAACAATGCACACTTTGCAATCCATGTCGCTGCCACAATCCATGCAAATTAGTAACGTCAGAATAGCCTAGCAACAACTTATTGCGACCTTCCAATATACTCAGGTCAATATCGTCTACAATCTTGATGCTTCCATAACCACCACGAGCGATCCAGATCGCATCAATGGCAGGATTTGCTAATGCTTCTTGAAAATCAGCAAGGCGTTCCTCGTTTGAGCCTCCATATTGATGGTGTTTTTTACCTATCGTTTTTCCTAGACTTACTTGATACCCTTGTGATTTGAGCCAGCCTATCGCAGGGGCAAGTTTTTCTACACTCGCAATTCTAGCGGTGCAAAGAATACGGATGTGAGAGTTGGATTCGAGCGGTGAGAAAGACTGATAATAGGGCATTACTTGTTTTAGGGAATTTATTAAAAATACAATATAAACCGCAGTTGTAAAATGAAAGCCCATGTGGCTTTGTGCTTGTGGGAAAGTTCGCTTTCGCGAAAGCGAAATACCCACCTCTTAAAATCTTTTAACAGACGAATTATTAAACCAGATCACCTATCAATTGTACCTGTATTATGATGACGACTCTGGGGGGCAAAACATCAAGGGACCGCCATAGGAGTTTTCAAAGACATTCTTACAAAGAACCTGAACCCTCGACAGCACCAGCACCTTTAACCCTAAGAGGTAAAAAAGTAAGGAATATTACTTCAACTGTAGGCACTAGGATCTTATAGCTACAGCATAAAAACTTCTACCAGAACAGGGTGTAAACTTTTTATTGTACCTAAAGTTATTTTGTAGCAGGGCCGTTAGTAACAGGAATATCCATTTGAACCCGGGTGATGTAAAGCTTGAGGTCTTTTGATTCAGGACTGGAAGAGTCAAAGCTATTATAACTGTAATATTCTGTTGGGATAAGATCTGATGTTGGACGTACCGCAAAAGTTATTTTTTTATCGACCAGGTTGCCGTTATCAATTTTCACTTTACCAGGTAGGTCGTAGCCTAGACCGTAAAATTTAACGCTCGCACCGTTAGCTTCTACTAGCTTTGTGATAGGGTCGCCTACGGTTCCATAAGGCGTGGTCCATTGTCCAGACTTATACCAATAAAGCGTTTCCGGAGTATCGCCGTTGTAGATAATGACCAGCTCATCTTCGGTTTCTGGATATAAAGTTTTGACGGTACGCTCGGCATTGTATTCGTCTAGAAACTTAGTTTCAGTAGATATGTTGGCATCATTGTATTCTTTTTCCCAATTTGGACCTGCTGATATTAAACTGACCAATCGCTCTGCATCCCAAGGATCCACAGATTCTTGATCATCTTTACAGGCAATCAAAGTAATAGCAAGAAATAGAATCAAAAATCGTTTCATGGAATTGAATTTTTCAGTTCACAAAGATAACTGTGCTTTTAAAACTTATAGGTAATGCTGGAAACGTATAAATGAAGTTTTTCAACATTTGCCGCGTCAGAATCAAAAAAAGTACTGCCCATAAACTCATATGCGTCCTCCTCATTGATGTCGTTATAACTAGGCGATACAAAAATGGAATACCTATCCTCATTGATAGAACCTCCATTGAAACGTATAAGGCCGCTGTAATCCCAGCCAAATCCAGCAAATTGTACTGCAGTTCCATTGATGTCATTCAGTTGCTTTATAGGCAGTCCTATATAAATAGGATGTCTAGTGCGCCAGCGTCCACGATCGCCATAAAGCATTTCAAAAGGTTTTCCATTCTCGTAAGAAACTAGGATTTGATCATCAGTCCCGCTATTGAAAATTTTGACAGGCCGCTCGATAGTCCCCTCACCGAAGAGCATCACATCTTCTTCCATAATCAAGTCAGGATAAGCGCTAGCCAGCCTATTTTCCCTAATCGCATCAGCTAGATTCTCGAGAGTCCAATAGGCAACTTCCTCTGGAGTATCCACTTTCATTTCGCTAGCTTCCACAGGGGACAAATCACTTGACCCGGCGTTGATAGGGGTGTCTCGAGATTCCTTTTTACAGCTTGCAAAACAGACGAATAAAGCACAAAAGAGAATTATTTTCATGAGTGTAGTGGTATTTACGCTTTCGCGAAAGCTTACAATTTACAGCTTTTACAGCTTTTTTAGGCTCATCTTATCTACAGGAATAAATGACCATTGCTAAAAAAATGATCTAAAGTCCTTTCATGGCATCAATATCTAAGAATGGTAAATAGTAATAGGATGGATGGAATGATGCTATAGAAGGTTGATGTGTATATTAATTTGAACGGAGATCCAATAATCTCATTTTCCTCTACCTTTTTACAACCTAAAGCCCTGTGTTTACGTACCTAAGTTATTAAACACTATTAATCGCGACTGAAAAGAACTTAGTACGCCTTAAACAAAACGAAAATTCAAAAAAAATGAAAAATTCAAAAAAATTATTGCTGACCTTGTTTTGTTTGCCTTTGGCATTCCTGAGCTGCGATTCTAATGACGATTTAGATGAAGCAAGTGAGCCGACCGTTGTAAATTCTAAAGTATACACATTAGGTTCTGTTAGCAATCCTTCCATATCGGGCACTGCTACATTTATAGAAAAAAGCGACGCTACTTTAAGTATAGAGCTTTCTCTTCAAAACACAAGCACAGGCAATACACATCCAGCGCACATCCATATGAATACGGCTGCTGAAACTGGTAGCATTGTTCTTGATCTTGAGGCCGTTGATGGAGCCACTGGAAAAAGTACAACCACCTTTAGCACTCTTAAAGATGGAACGCCTATAACTTATCAAGGTCTGTTAGGGTTTGACGGTTACATTAATGTTCATGAAAGTGCTACTAATCTGTCTACCCTGATTGCACAAGGCGATATAGGCCAGAACGAGTTGACAGGTGAAACTAAATCCTATACGCTCAATGCAACTGGTGGTTCAGGAATTAGTGGTAACGTGCAATTTGCTCAGCGTGTAAACGCTACAACACTTGTTACAGTTAATTTAAACGGTACTGCTAATGGTGCTAGTTATCCAGCTCACATTCATGAAAATGATATAGCGGCTACAGGTGCTATTATTGCTGGATTAAACCCAATCGACGGTACCACAGGAATAAGCAAGACTCAAATTTCTCAACTCGTTGGAGGAGCTGCCGTAACATATTCACAATTCCTAACTATTGACGCATATGTAAATATTCATTTGAGTGATAATACAGTAGTCGCACAAGCAAACATAGGGGCAAATGAAGGGAATAATACGGGCAGTGCAGAGTCAAAAACGTTTAATGTGACTAATAATGGGGCGACTTCATATATATTTAATGGAGATGGACAGACAAATGCAGTCAATCCTAATTTCACATTTAAAAGAGGAGGCACCTATACTTTCAATTTAAATACTCCAGGACATCCATTTTTGATCAAAACAGTTCAGGGTACAGGACAAGCAAATACGTATACCAATGGAGTAACGAACAGCGGTGCAGTATCAGGAGCTTTGACCTTTACAGTTCCTATGGATGCACCCAACACCTTATTTTACAACTGTGAATTTCACGGTTCAATGACAGGAACAATTACCATTACAGACTAGTTAGTTTAGTTTTCTATGAAACCGCAGTATGTCATTGACATGCTGCGGTTTTTTATGCTTAAGCGGGTGGTCATTTTTAATTCCATAGCTCTTTTATCTGTAAGCGATATTAAACAACCTCTATCTTAAATATGTTAAAGGCACAAATTGACATCTATCTACTATCAGTGCAAATTTTATCAATTATACGCCCTTACTTTTTAATACCACAATAAACATTTTGGCTTCAATGCGACCTACGCCTTGTATACCAAAAGCAATCGTTAATACCTTTTACTTGTTATGTTGTGGGATAGTTTTTTCGCTTTCCTGTCTGCCGACAGGCAGGCGCGAAAGCGAACTAACGATAACCATAACTGCTTTCATGAGCACATCAAAGCTGCTACAGTTATTGTAAATTTGTGGCTTTGATACGATTTCATGAGCAATCAACAACGATTTACGATTACCGCGGCATTGCCGTATACTAACGGACCGGTTCACATAGGTCACCTAGCAGGCGTTTACGTACCGGCAGATATTTATGCGCGTTACCAGCGATTAAAAGGTGCAGACGTTGCCTTTATTTGCGGGAGCGATGAGCATGGGGTGCCTATTACGCTTAAGGCCAAAAAAGAAGGCGTCTCACCACAGGAAATCGTGGATCGTTACCATAAGATCATTGGAGATTCTTTTGAAGAATTTGGTATCTCGTTTGATAATTACAGCCGCACTAGTGCGCCTATTCATCATGAAACAGCAAGTAAATTCTTTACTAAATTATACGATGATGGCAAGTTTATCGAGCAAGTCACAGAACAACTCTATGATGCTGAGGCTAATCAGTTTCTAGCCGACCGTTTTGTCGTGGGAACTTGTCCGAAATGCGGCAATCCAGAATCCTACGGCGATCAATGCGAGCGCTGTGGAACTTCTCACAACGCAACCGATTTGATCGAGCCCAAAAGCGCCATCACTGGCAACGTTCCAGAATTGCGCGAGACCAAACACTGGTTCCTGCCACTGGACCAATATAGTGACTGGCTCAATGAGTGGATTGTGGAAGGCCATGCGGCTGATTGGAAAACTAACGTATTGGGCCAAGTAAAAGGTTGGGTGACCGACGGTCTCAAGCCACGCGCGGTAACCCGTGATCTGGATTGGGGAATTCCAGTTCCTGTAGAAGGTGCTGATGGCAAGGTGTTGTACGTTTGGTTTGATGCGCCTATAGGCTATATATCAGCTACTAAAGAATGGGCAGCAGATAATGACAAGAATTGGGAAGATTACTGGAAGGATAAAGACACAAAACTGCTTCATTTTATAGGCAAGGATAACATTGTTTTTCACTGCATCATTTTCCCAGCGATGTTGAAGGCGCACGGTGAATTTATTTTGCCAGACAACGTTCCAGCAAACGAGTTTTTAAACTTGGAAGACGACAAGATCTCGACCTCTAGAAATTGGGCGGTTTGGTTGCATGAATATTTACAGGACTTTCCTAATCAACAGGATGTGTTGCGATATGTATTGACTGCAAACGCTCCAGAAACTAAGGATAATAACTTTACCTGGAAGGATTTCCAGGCGCGTAACAATAATGAATTGGTGGCCGTGCTGGGGAACTTTATCAATCGCGCCCTGGTATTGACGCATAAATATTACGATGGAGTAGTGCCGCAGCCTGGCGAGTTTACGGCGGTCGATCAAGAAACGCTTGATGCCGTTAATGCATTTCCCAAAAGCATAGAAGATAGTCTGGAACGATATCGCTTTCGCGAAAGCGCAAACGAGTTCATGAATCTCGCACGACTAGGAAACAAATACCTAGCCGATGAAGAACCTTGGAAACTCATCAAAACCGATCCAGAACGTGTCAAAACCATCATGTTTATTGGTCTACAAATTGCAGGAGCACTAGCCGTTCTTGCAGAACCATTCCTACCGCATACGGCTACGAAATTACAGGACATGCTCAACATCGCGTCAAATCCTGCAGCGAGACTGCGTACAGATCTAGTCAAGATCGAATGGAACGACATTGCTGAGAAACAAGAACTATTGCACCACGGCTACAAAATCAATACAGCCGAATTGCTATTCTCAAAAATCGAGGACGAACAAATAGAAGCGCAGCTGCAAAAATTGGAAGCAACCAAAGCTGCCAACAAATCCACAACACCTAATCTTATGCCACAGAAAGAAGAAACTAACTACGATGATTTCATGAAAATGGACCTGCGCGTTGCAGAAATCCTAACCGCAGAAAAATTGCCGAAGTCCAACAAATTGATGGTCATGACCGTAGATACGGGCATCGACAAAAGAACCATTGTTTCAGGAATAGCAAAGCACTACAGTGCAGAAGAATTAGTAGGCAGAAAAGTAACCGTTCTGGCGAACCTCGCACCCAGAAAATTGATGGGCGTAGAATCTCAAGGAATGATTTTATTAGCTGAAGATCCTGAAGGGAAACTGGTTTTTGTAAATCCGGATGATGCAATCGTGAATGGGGCGACCATAGCATAATGTAATTATTATGAAAGAATTTTTGCCATACCTATCGATATTCACTGTTTTTTTAGCTTCGTTTTTTGCTATAATGGGGGCTTATCTAAATGCGAAACAAAATGCAAGAAATAAATGGCTCGATGATTTTCGAAATGCTATTTCAAGTTATAGTTCATCTATACAACAATTTGAATTTTTTTCTGCAGAGGCAAGAATCGCTTTTCAATCTGGAAAGATAGAATTGGAGCAAATTGAAAAATACAAGCTGACAATTCAATCAATAACCAAAAACAATCAGGATGTTATGTACTTATTATTACCAAATGATAAAACCCATCAGTCATTACAAACAGCACTAAATAATCAGCAAATGCAAATAATTAGCTACGCGCAAACTGATTCAGAAGAATTGGATTTGAAAAGTGCCAGAATTTTTACCCTCGGAAAAACAATCTATCACAAAGTTCAAACTACTAATTATTTTAATCTGAGATCAACCCTATAATCTTGGTTTAATTGAACTTTTAAAACAATAGAGTTATAATTAAAATCAAAGTTCACTTTTGAAAGGAAAGGCGAAAATGTGGTTTTATAATTTTAGATGATGCTATAGTGAATGGAGCTACGATAGCATAACTTTAAATAAATTTTTAATTATGAATTTAAAAAGCGTAATGCTAATTGCTTCATTTGCCTTGTTGACTTCTTGTGCCTTGAAGCCTATTCCATCCCAGATGGAATATCAAAAAATTGAAAATGTTGAATTAGATCAGCTGGGCAACGGAAAGATTATGATATATAACGGCTCCAATGTTTTTCATAAAGCAGATAATACAGAAAGGCTCAATATTCACATAAACGATAAAGCTTTAGGGCAATTACGTGGAAGTGAATATGTAATCATTAATCTAACTGATGGAGATTACAAGTTTGACGTATTGCATCTTGACTTAGTAAATATGCGAAGTTCCCATGATGTCACTGTTAATTCACAGACTAAGGTTATTATGATCAGGCCAAACATTACTTCAAACAAATTAGAAGTCACCAATGAGCTTCCAGAAAAATGGGAGAAATTCAAGTATGTAGAGCCAAGATAGTCTGCTTCTCATGTTAATTTCATAACAGAAAAGGCGCAGAATTATTTCTGCGCCTTTTCTGTTTTCATATAGAAACTTAACTACTCTTCCTCGCTACTATTCTTTGCAGCCTCACCTTTCTTGATGGAATCTGGTTGTAGATTATCGTCCTTAGCAATTCCTTTAGCGTGAGGTATTGGGTGTTTTCCTTTAGTTTCTTCGAAGTTTGGCGTTTTCATAGTTTTCTTTTTTAATTAGTTCATCGCTCTAAAGCGATTTCCTACAAGTTAAAGAAAATGAGGTCAAGTTTTGTGGTTGCTAACATTACTTTACGATTTCTTGGGATTGAAATCGAATAAAATATTATTGAAGTTCTCTAACCTTTTCTTTTTGCCATAGGGCTAGATAAAGTAGAATTCCAATTACCGGCGCAAGAACAACCACTAGAATATAGATTAATTTGTTGTCATCTTTTTTAAAGGTGCTCCGCGCGATGTCAACGATGCAATAAATCCATAATCCGATTAAGGAAAGAACTAATATTAAAATAAAGCTAGCAGGCAAGAAACTGTCCATTTTCAAGAATTTATTAAAAATACAAGTATTTCTTGAATATTATAAGTTATTCCGGCAACGCCACATAAGTATCATCATTTTCCATCATAGGGAAAGTCTTGTCTTTCCAGGCTTCTTTAGCCGCTTCAATCTTGTCTTTAGAATGGCTTACAAAGTTCCAGTAGATATGCCGCTCTTCTGGGAACGGCTCACCGCCAAAAATCAGTATGTGGCTGCCGGCTTTGATGGTTATGTCGCAGACATCTTCGGTTTTACTGACCAGCATATTTCCTGCTTCAATCACGTCACCGCAAGCGGTAACACTTCCTGTGACGATGGTGATGCCTATTTCACCAGATAGATTTCCGGCGGCTTTGAATTGATAATCGGTTGTGGTTTTGATGTCAATCATGAAAAGCTCTGAATGCACAGGTACGGGTGATTCCTTACCATATCCTTTTCCAGCGACTAGTTTGAAGTCTGCGCCACGATCTTGCCATGCGGGCAACGCATCGGCTTCTATGTGGTAAAATTCGGGTTCGATATCTTCCAGTTCTTTTGGAAGTGCGACCCAAATTTGATAGCCGTGCATGGTAAATTCGGTATTGGAGGCGCGTAGGTGTTGAGGCGTGCGTTCGGTATGTGTGACTCCTTTTCCGGCTACCATCCAGTTGACTGATCCAGGTAAAATGGTTTGGTTGGTCCCAATTCCATCTAGGTGTTGCAACTCGCCTTCCATCAAATAAGTTAAAGTGGATAACCCGATGTGCGGGTGTTGATCCACATCCATGTATTTCTCTGGACCTAACGCTTCAGGTCCCATATGATCAATAAAAATAAATGGACCTACCATGCGCTTCTTACGGAAAGGAATCAATCTTCCCACTAGAAAGTCGCCTATATCGCGACTGCGCTCTTCAATAATTAAACCCGTGTTGGACATCTTTGGAAGTTTAGTTCATTGAGTTTGAGATTTTTCTTCTAAATGTAAAAAGAAAAAATATGCTAAATAATACTATAAAGGCGATCCCATAATCAAAGATTGATCTACCCAAATCAAAATGGTGCGAACGCTTCCTAGGTATAAGAATCAACGAATCTTCTCCCGCATCAATATTGCAAGCAGATAATGCATCGATATATGGTTTTTTGTCAACTGGAGCAACAACCTTTTCAAAATATGCGAACTCCTGAAAGTCTTGTTTGGTAAATGCCAGTCTCGATTCATTCAAAAATACCGCTACCTCCTCATTCTGTTTTTCATATTTTTTAATATTATTTAACTGGTCCTGATAATGAACGCCAAAATAAATGGTTTCTTGACCCTCAAAACGTCCAGCAAAGTTTAGATAGATTTTCGCATTATTGCCTCCTCTCATTCCTCTAATATTTATAGAGAGCAATGTGTCTTCGCAGGTCAATTTTTTTTCCAATCCGAATCTATTAATCCGAAAATAGCGTTCTTCAGGATAGTTTTTAATGGTAGCGGGTACCTGAACTGTGATGATTTCAAAAGCTGCTTTATGTAAGTTAAACTGACTTATGATTAGAGGTAAGGAGATAAGAAAAGCACAGAGAAAAGGAATCGTACGGCGCAGCTTGTCATGTCTGTAGTCAAGCAAGTTCAATTTTTTTCTATACCAAATAAATATTGGTATCCAAGGAAAGAAAAAAGGGATCCAGAAATTCCAAGCCCATTTTGGTAAAGTGACCCATCCAAGTTCAAAATCTAATAGCCATCTTAAGATATTGTAGCTAAAAAATGAACCTATCAATAAGGCGATAAATGGCAGGTATATCTTTTGCCATTTCGTCGAAAACTTGAACATGTATATGCTTAAAAAGTTCAATTTAAGGATAATGTATATTCCGCTTTCGCGAAAGCGAAATAAACCTTAAAATTATTTTTGATTTTACTTTCGATTCTGATTTTACACTGTACTTTTGCGGCATCTCAAGGGGTGCTTTTTTAACCGAAGGCTGAGATTATACCCGAGGAACCTGGGCAGGTAATGCTGCCAAGGGATTTGATAACAAGCCATTCTCGACTGTCGCTCGAATCGGCTTGCCATCAATAAACGAGAATCCTCTCAAACATTTTATTTTAACCAAGACCGAATAAATGCCCCTTTTATTTGAACTAATTTAAGTTCATATGAAACATTTTTCTGTCGCTGTACTAGCCGTTGCATTAACACTATCGAGCACGGTATCAGCACAAAACAAACAACCACAAGACACCACCAAAACAGAACAACTGGGTGAAGTACTTGTAAAAGCCGTAAGGGTAGATGCTAAATCACCCATTACCCACAGCAATGTGTCCAAGGAAGAACTTGCCAAACGTAACCTGGGGCAAGACATTCCTATGTTGCTCAATTTTTTACCATCTGTAGTGACTACCAGTGATGCTGGTGCAGGAATTGGCTATACAGGCCTGAGGGTGCGCGGTGTAAGTTCGCAGTCTACTAATGTCACCATCAACGGTATTCCTTATTCTGACGCAGAATCCCTAGGAACCTTTTGGGTGAACCTGGGTGACTTTGCATCCTCCGTCGAGAGTTTGCAATTGCAACGTGGTGTGGGAACCAGTGTGAATGGTAGTGGCGCCTTTGGCGCGAGTATCAATATATTGACTGATGTGGTCAATGAGGATGCCAGCGGAGAAATCTCCAATTCATTTGGAAGTTTCAATAGCCGAAAACACACGGTCAAATTCTCCACAGGACTGATGAACGATCATTTTGAAATTGCAGGGCGCCTGTCTAATATTGCCTCTGACGGTTACATTGATCGCGCCTCAACTGATTTAAAATCCTACTTTTTACAAGGATCCTATGTGGATGATAATACGTTGATCAAGGCCGTCACTTTTGGCGGTAGCGAGGTCACTTATCAGTCTTGGTTTGGTATAGATAAAGAAACCTTAGAAAACGACCGCACCTTCAATCCTGCTGGTCAATATGAAGATGAGAATGGTGTTACCAGATTTTATGACAATGAAGTGGATGATTATAAACAGGATCACTATCAGTTGCACTGGAATCAGCGATATGATGGGAATTGGTCTACTAACATTGGTTTGAATTATACCTATGGACGTGGCTTCTTTGAACAGTATAGAGAAGATGATGATTTTGACACCTACGGTTTTAACCCATTAGTAGTGAATGGTCAGCTCGTAAACTCTACTGACTTAGTGCGTCGCAGGTGGTTGGACAATGATTATTATGTAATCAATGCAAATGCCAATTATAAGACTAATGAACTCGACCTGATTTTTGGAACATCGTATAGTCATTATGATGGAGACCATTTTGGCGAAGTGATCTGGGCACGATTTGCCAGCCAGAGCAATATTAGAGATCGCTATTATGATGGAAATGGGAAGAAAGATGATTTTTCCGCTTTCGCGAAAGCTACTTTCAAACTTAATGATAGGGTGCAATTATATGGCGATCTTCAAGTGAGGAATGTGGATTATAGTACTTCAGGAATTAATTCTGATCTTTCGAATTTTGTGGTGGACGAGAATTTTACCTTCTTCAATCCTAAAGCAGGTATCACCTATGAATTGAATGAGATAAACGACTTGTATTTCTCATATGCTAGAGCAAATCGCGAACCTAACAGGAACGATTTTGAAAGCGACCCAAACATCAATCCAGAACAATTGAATGATTTTGAATTGGGATGGAGACATAAGAAAGGTAATTTCAGCTTTAATGCAAACAGTTACTTGATGCTCTACGACGAGCAGCTGGTACTGAGTGGTGAGATCAATGATGTAGGAGCACCCTTAAGAACCAATAGTGGGCAAAGTTACCGCCTTGGTTTAGAGCTGGAAGCAGTAATCCCTGTAACGCCTCAACTCACCTTACAACCTAATCTTGCGTTGAGCAGCAATAAGAATACGGAAACTATCCGTTCATTTGATGGCGAGATCCAAAATCTGGGAAGTACGGAGATTGCGTTCTCGCCTA
This sequence comes from Nonlabens marinus S1-08, assembly GCF_000831385.1. Taxonomy (NCBI): domain Bacteria; kingdom Pseudomonadati; phylum Bacteroidota; class Flavobacteriia; order Flavobacteriales; family Flavobacteriaceae; genus Nonlabens; species Nonlabens marinus. Next base: position 991,456 of record NZ_AP014548.1, read on the forward strand.
GTGTGGTAGGAGCAAATGCTATCGTTTTCCAGCCGGTAAAGAATTTTCAAGTTTCGTTGCTTAGTAAATTTGTTGGTGAGCAATTCATGAGCAATACGGAGGCGCCAGCTTCAAAATTGGATAGTTATTTCACTAACGACATCAACTTGATTTATACCATAGAACCCAAGTCTATTTTTGAAACCATCACTTTTACTGGTCTAGTCAATAATATTTTTGATGAAAAGTATGTGTCTAATGGATACTATTTCACATTTGATGATGATTTTAGTAATCCGGGAATTGTAAATACGGTGGAAGGCGCTGGTTTTTACCCACAGGCAGGAATTAATTTCTTAGCAGGAATGACACTTAGTTTTTAGAAATAATTGCAGAGTGTAATACTTTGAGTCAGAAAAAACCCGAAAGTTGACTTTCGGGTTTTTTGGATTTGAAGAAATTTTTAGCGTTTGAATTCTTCTCGCTCATAAAAGGTATCATCCTGCGGATAATCCGTTTTATTTTCTGAACGCACATAAGTATCTAAAATAATGACCTCATAATCTCTATCAATACGAGTACCTTTTTTCACTCTCTTAGTTCGTGAAAAAGTATCGTGATTTATTTTAGTCGTGGAGACAGTTTCATTGTCTAAGTCTAAGTGAGCCATTCCTATGGGAATAATCACGTGGTTTTCGCCATCTTTATTAATGAAATTGTGTACGCCGTCTTTAGCCCTTGAACTGTAAGGTTGATAATTATTATCAATAACGGATTTATCTAATTCTACATCTAGATATACCACACGCTCTGTATTTTTATTGACTAAGAGGTTATCCACCTTTCCAATATTTCTATTGTCATTGTCCATGACTTCCCAGCCACGAACATCCTTATCGTCGTCAGCGACTTTGTAATTACTTAATTCTTCTAAATAATATAAGTTCTTTTTATTATCTGTATTCATGATTAATGAGTTTTTTATTTCATTTTTAAAAGCAAAGATTCAGCTGCTTTAAAAAATGTATTAACGTCAGTTTTTTGATTCAAAGTTTTTTCACTTTTTATAATGTCGGCGAGATTTTGCTCTACTGCTGACAGTTCATTAGTAAGATTCGGGAACTTTTCTTTTTGCAATGTGGAAAGTGCACGAGTGATAATACCACCAGATTGTTTTATCAAATCTGCATGATTCACTTTATATGGATTTTCCATGATTTGTTTAGCACTCTCTCTAGCCTCTCTAAGATCAGCTGTAACTTCCACATCATGAACATCTGCTTTTGCTTGTACGGCATCAATGAGTAATAGTAGAGCCCCATTACTATATTCATGGTCAATGCTCATTTGGCCAGTATCACCTATATAAGTAGAGTAGTTTTCCAATGCAGTTTCAAATTGGGAAATTGCTGCAGTATTTAGGTCATCACTTTGATCATCCATCCCATCACCTTCCATGACTTGTTCTGTTAGAACTTCATCGTCCATATCGTCTTCGTCATTTGCATATACAAAAAAGTAAATAATTGCTGCTAGGACTAGGATCGCTAGAAGTATCCAGGGCCAAACTGGTTTTTTCTTTTCAATTTTAATTTCTGCCATGATAATTCAGTTTTTAAGGTTAATAGTTGTGTTTAAGCTTTACTTGTCAATAAGTGAGTAGGTAATTTAAGTAGGAATCTACTTTATTTATGGAGTTTAGCATTACAAAATTATTATAAAATTCAAATAAATGGTTGGTATACAAGGGTCTAAGGATACCCCCTGTTTTCAATAGCTATATAAAAAGCAGATTGCCCAATTATCAATGAAGATTCACCTCTATTATTCAAACCAATGAAATATCAGTTCATTTAACGAGTATACTTTTGGAACAATTCAAACGAAGACTTAAGCATGAGATGCTAGTTAGACACAACGATAGTGCTCCCGCTACGATTGACTCGATAGGCTTTCATGCCATATTCTCCACTACCAGATTTAGGCTGGCCGAAGGTGATATCATAAGAATTTGAATCCTCTGGACAGGGACAAGTGGCAGTAAGGCCGCTTACTGTCATAGTGCTGCATGAATTAGGAGCATGATTGGGATCACTCAACTCAAAAGCGCTGTACTGATTATTACCCAGACTGTAAATTACAAAACCACGTATGCCTTGATTTCTAACAATCACGCTATTTCCAGCAAAATTAAGGCTAGAATATTGTGGCAAATCAGTGTTCAAACTGGCTTGAAATGAGATGTCAATCAGGAAAGGATTGCCACGGCGCCCGTCATCACTTTCACAAGAGAGCATTACTAGGGCAGCGAATAGAAACAAAATCTTTTTCATGGGAGTTCTCTAAGAGGTTAAAAGTATAACGATACTATTCATATTTCGTATATTTGCCCTATAAATCCCGCAGCAATGATGGGATTTTGTGTTTTGTAGAGACCTGTGTGTTTTACGGGTTGTGTTAATGAGTTCGCTTTCGCGAAAGCGTAAACTCCACACCATTATCTAAACCATTTGAATCATGAGTAACGTATCCTATTATACTGAAGAAGGCTTAAAAAAGCTCAAAGATGAGTTACACCACTTAAAAGATGTGGAGCGACCAGCGGCATCCCAAGCGATTGGAGAAGCCCGCGATAAAGGAGACTTGAGTGAAAATGCAGAGTACGATGCGGCTAAAGAAGCGCAAGGAATGCTGGAAATGCGCATTTCTAAATTAGAAGCTATCGTTTCTAACGCGAGGATAATTGATGAGAATTCGCTAGATTTGTCTAAAGCATTGATCCACAGTACGGTAAAAATCAAAAACCATAACAATAAAATGGTGATGAATTACAAGCTAGTGGCACAAAGCGAGGCAGACCTTTCTAAAGGTCATATAAGCGTGGATTCTCCTATAGGTAAAGGCTTGCTAGGAAAAGAAGTAGGCGATATGGCTGAGGTTACGGTACCAGTAGGAACCATCAAACTAGAAATCTTAGAAATATCTAGAGATTAAATAATGAGTGTATTTACAAAGATCATATCTGGAGAAATCCCTTCGTATAAGGTGGCAGAAACTGCTGACTTTTACGCATTTCTAGATATCAACCCTAATGCACCAGGACACACCTTATGTGTTCCTAAACAAGAAACCGATAAGCTCTTTGATCTAGAAGAAGACGTTTACACCCGTTTAATGCAATTTTCTAGGAATGTGGCGTTGTGTTTACGGGAAGAAGTGAGCTGTAAGCGATTGGGAATGGCTGTTATAGGCCTAGAGGTACCACATGTACATGTACATCTAATCCCATTGCGAGATATGGAAGACATGCGCTTTAGCAACAAGGTTTCCTTAGAAAATGAAGAGATGCAAGACATTGCAGATAGAGTGAACAATAGATATAATAACACGTTTAATTAAAAAATGGCAACACCTAAACAACCATTGGTCCCCTTCGATGCGTTGAGACGTATGCGCAGTCTTGTAGACCGCGATGCAACAGAAGAATTAATGACTTTACTAGATGATCATGGAGTCGATGCAAAAGATGCTGATGGAAGAACAGCGCTGATACACGCCTCATTTTTTGGTAAAGTAGAATTACTTAAAACCTTAATTGAAAAAGGCGCTGATACGAACCATCAAGATAAGATAGGTTACAGCGCATTGCACCACTGCAGCCTTGAAAAGCAAACAGAAACCGCACAGGTACTACTCAATAACTTTGCAGACCCTAACCTTTTAGATGAGCATGAAAACGGGCCATTATGGGTGGCGCTCATGAATTCTAAAGGAGATTTTAGACTAGTACGCCAGCTTATAGAGCATGGCGCAGATCCAGAAATTGAAAATTTGTACGAGCGTACACCAGAAGACCTGGCAGAAACACTCTATAAGAAAGAACTGGACGAATTACTAGAGGAAGACGAGGAAGAATAGACATCAGTTTCCCATACCAGACGATAGGAACAAATGATGACGGCTTCCTTAGCCAACTCAATAATTGCCATTACCTTTGTAAAAATTTAAAACTATGTACCCAGCAGAAATGGTTCAACCCATGCGTGATGATTTAGGAAACGCAGGTTTTGAACAATTATATACAGAAGATGCCGTAAAAGAGGCGTTAAATAAAAAAGGAACTACTCTAGTAGTTGTAAATTCCGTTTGTGGATGCGCGGCAGCAAATGCACGCCCAGGCGCTAAAATGTCTTTAGCAAACGACAAGAAGCCAGACAACTTAGTAACTGTTTTTGCAGGTGTAGATCGCGAGGCGGTAGACACAGCGAGAGCGGCTATGGTTCCATTCCCACCTAGTTCCCCAAGTATGGCACTATTCAAGGATGGTGAATTGGTTCACATGTTAGAGCGTCATCATATTGAAGGACGTCCTGCGGAGATGATCGCAGAAAACCTAAAAGAAGCATATAACGAGAACTGTTAGATAGCAAACCTTGTTTAAATGACTAAAACGCATTCCTTGATCGGGATGCGTTTTTTATTTGCATTAAGATGAATGCATGCTCGAGCATGGATCCTAGAAATTTGAAAATACTATGCATGCATACTGATTCCTTCCTACAGACTATTACAACGTTGACGCACAGACTATCTTTGCGGGATGCAGAAAATTATTTCCTATCCATTATCAGTTATTCATCTGATTTTGTTCTTTTTGGTCCTGTTGATTTTTCATCCCATACAATTGATATGCTACAAACTAGGCGGTCATAAACTGCATCAGCAAAGTGTCGCTTTACTCAATTGGTTTCTAATGGGAACACAGCTGGTACTCTTCAACCGCTTCTCGATCAATTATAAAACCGATTTACCTGTTGGACCTTCCTATATTTTTGTAAGCAATCATCAAAGTATGTTCGACATACCGCCGTTAATCTATTATTTGAGAAAATACTATCCCAAATTTGTGGCAAAGAAAGAACTCGCCAAAGGCATTCCCAGCATTTCATTGAATCTACGCATAGGAGAGAACTGTGCCATCGACCGTAAAAATCCTAAAGAAGCTGTAGTCGCTCTATCTAAATTTGCTAAAAACGTCCACGAAAAGAACCGCAGTGTCGTTATCTTTCCTGAAGGCACGCGTAGTCGCACGGGTGTTCCTAAGCCATTTCAGGTTAGAGGTTTACAAACTATTTTTAAATATGTTCCAGATGCGGTGATAGTTCCTGTTACAGTCAACAACAGTTGGAAAGTGGATCGCTACGGTAAATTTCCCTTCGGGATGGGGAACCATATCAAGGTTACGATTCATGAACCTATGCCCATAGCTGGTAAAGATCCTATTGAAATCATACAAACGGCACAGTCTGTGGTACATAACAGTATCACATCAACCGCCTTTTAATGCAGGAGAGTTGTTAATGTTTTCGCTTTCGCGAAAGCGTACTCACCTGAATCACTTAATTTTACATTTTTAATACAATAAATGATACAACCTCTTAAAAACATTCGAATCGAAGTCATGCAAACCCTAGAATCTAAGGTGGAGTCCTTCATGGACAAATTCCTGATTCCTGTGGAGAAGATATGGCAGCCAACGGACTTTTTGCCAGATTCCACTGTGGATGGTTTCTACGACAAATTGAAAGAACTACGTGAGCTTGCTAAGGAATTGCCTTATGATTTCTGGGTAACTCTTGTAGGAGATACCATTACTGAAGAAGCACTGCCAACCTACGAGTCCTGGTTAATGGACGTGGAAGGTGTGAACCAAATGGAAGGGAAAGGCAACGCCTGGTCTAAGTGGGTGCGTCAATGGACATCTGAAGAAAATCGCCATGGGGATGTGCTTAACAAGTATTTATATTTATCAGGTCGTGTGAACATGCGCGAGGTAGAAGTAACTACCCAACACTTGATCGCTGATGGTTTTGACATTGGGACGGACCGCGATCCTTATAAAAACTTCGTATACACGAGCTTCCAGGAATTAGCAACCTACATTTCGCACAACCGTGTGGCCAAAATGGCTAGAGAATACGGTAGTACTACTTTATCTCGCATGTGCCGTATAATTTCTGGAGACGAGATGCGTCACCATAAAGCTTATTCCACATTTGTAGATGAGATCTTTAAGATCGACCCTAGCAACATGATGATTGCTTTTAAAGAAATGATGGTTCACAAGATTGTAATGCCAGCCCATTTCTTGAGAGAATCTGGACAAACTATTGGTGCTGCGTTTGAAGATTTTTCTAACAGTGCGCAACGTATAGGTGTCTACACCGCTCAAGATTATATCGATATTTTGCAAAATTTGATTGATACTTGGGATATCGGTAATATCACTGATCTTACAGAGGAGGCGGAGAAGGCTCGTGACTATTTGATGAAATTACCTGCTCGTATGGAGCGCGTTGCACAACGCATGAAAATTCCAGCAGAATCTCACAAATTTAAGTGGGTGACACCGGCGTTGGTTTCATAACTCAACTGCGATAATCCAAATTTATAAACCCTATGAAATTCCAATTCATAGGGTTTCTTTTTATTATCCAATTCTCAAATCTTTCCAATAACTATCTGGCTTCAAACCTACTTTAGAATTTGGATAAATACGTTCCTGCATCTTGGGCTGGAAAAAGGTGTAAGGATAAGGAACGTCGGGCGCACTGCACTCGTTGAGTTTTTTCATCAACTCTGACGGGATTTCAAAATCAAGAGATTTCATATTGGCTTCAATCTGATTCATTTTAGTTGCACCTACAAGTACACTGGCAACGCTAGGCTGGCTGGCCGTCCAGTTGAGCGCAACGCTTGCCATAGGTTGGTTAATTTCTTCACTTACCTCATGTAGTGTTTTGACGATATTCCAGTTGCGCTCATTGTCTTTTGAACTTACCTCGCCGCCATTATCGGTAATGTGTTTCAGGCGACCTTTTACATCTTCTTGATCATCTATTCCAGGTTTGTATTTACCAGAGAGTAACCCGCCACCTAGCGGTGACCAGGCCATGATCCCAGCATTCATGTCTTGAGTTAGATCAATGTACTCGTGTTCAATACTGCGCTGGATCAACGAATACTCCAATTGCAATGCGCTAATAGGCTCATAATTGAATTGGCGAGTCAATGCTTGTGCTTTGCTGGCGTACCAAGCAGGAACATTAGAAAGCGCGTAGTGCAAAATCTTTCCTTCAGATATAAGATCATTGAGGGTTCGCAGTACTTCTTCCACAGGTGTCATGCGATCCCAACAGTGTAGAATGTAAAGGTCTATATAATCGGTTTTTAGTCTTTTGAGAGATTCTTCTAGCGTGCGGCGTATGTTTTTACGCGAGTTACCGCCGCCGTTGATGTGCTGGTTTTTACTAGTATTAAATGTAAACTTAGTAGCAAGCACGATTTCCTCTCGGTTTTGACGCTCCTTCATAAAATCACCTAGGAATTCTTCACTGCTTCCGCCGGTATACATATCTGCGGTATCCACAAAATTACCGCCATGATCTAGGTAGTAATCAAATATTTGAGCAGCATCTTTTTTGGCATTTCCCCAGCCCCATTCCTCACCAAAGGTCATGGTTCCCAAAGCTAATCGGCTTACTCTTAATCCGGTGTTTCCTAGTGTATAGTATCGTTCGATGGCCATTTTATACGTTTTGATGTTGAAGATAGTTTCGCTTTCGCGAAAGCGATATTAAACCCGTCTTAAACTTTCTTGAAGAAGTTCCTGCGAAGACTGGCGCAATAATTGCTATTTTCAAGGCTATGAAATTGTACAGAAACAGCCTGCGAAACCGGATTTTCTTCTCCATGATCCTGTTGACGCTTATTTCAAGCTTATTGATCGCAGGAATGTCGATTTATCAATATTCAGAACAAGGGAAGGATTACCACTACAAACGACTGCAACGTAAGGAAGAAGCGATTCTTGAGAGTTTTAAGTATGTACTCAAAAAGACGGACTTCCCGGTAGTGACGTCTAACCTGCCTTTTATTTTTGCCTCAGAGATTTATGAAATAAGTGACATTCACAGCATGCCGGTGGTGATGTATGACTTGCGAGGTCATTTGATCAAAACATCCAGCAAAAAGCTTCCCCCTTATGATGTCACTTTACAATTAGATTCTTTGACGCTTAGAAACTTGCGTAATTCTGATGACGGTAGGTTTGTTTATCAGTTTGATGAAAACGGGCAGACTTTTCGATCCAGCTACACCTACTTGATGGATGATCAATTCAAAAACATTGCTATCATCCACTTGCCCTATCTGGAGAATGACGACTTCATTGATTACGAACTAAAAGAGTTTTTATACCGTATAGGGATCGTTTATGTGCTGATGTTCTTATTCTCCATCTTGATTGCTTATTTGCTTTCTAGATACATTACAAAATCTATTCGAGTAATAAGCGACAAAATTAAGGAACTGAGTATAGCCAAGCGCAACCAGAAGATACGCGTCGATGTTTCAGGAACTGAAGAGATCAACACTTTAGTAGAGTCGTACAATGATATGGTGGATGAGCTGGAAGAAAGTGCTGTAAAGCTAGCTACCAGTGAGCGGGAGCAGGCCTGGAGAGAAATGGCGAAGCAAGTAGCTCATGAAATCAAAAACCCGCTAACACCTATGCGCCTGACGGTACAAAGTTTTGAACGTAGATTTGATCCTCAGGATCCAGAGGTCAACGAGAAACTTGCCGAATTCTCCAACTCATTAATTGAGCAAATTGACGTGATGAGCAATATTGCAAGTGCATTCTCTACCTATGCTACCATGCCAGCTCAAAAATCAGAAGTGACTAACGTCCCAAAAATCACTCAGCTCGCACTAGACATTTTCAATGAATCTAATATTGAGTACACAGAAGATGCTGAGGAATTACTGGCTATTTTTGACCGTACGCAATTGATACGGGTAGTGACAAATCTGGTTAAAAATGCGATGCAAGCGGCAGTTCCAGAAAGGAAATCGGTCATCAAGGTTTCCGTTACGCATGATGATCAAAACATCTATTTAAAAGTTTCCGACAATGGGACGGGTATCGACCCAGACCACGAGCACAAGGTATTTGAGCCTAAGTTTACTACTAAAACGAGTGGTATGGGATTAGGATTAGCCATGGTAAAACAAATCGTTGAGAATTATAACGGGAACGTAACCATGAAGACAGTGTATGGTGAAGGAACCACCTTTACCGTGAGCTTGCCCATAAGCCGATAGCACATTTTTGAATTTACAGCAAAATCTCCAAGTTCAAATTTGAGGGTGCCTGGTCTCCCCAATATTGATCAAGGAACATTGTCTTCCATTTAAATTCTCTCTATTTTTGGTAATGCGGTCTTGACCGCAGTATCAACTTCAAAATACAGTCATGAACAACGTCCTTATTTCTACAGAAAATAATATCGCAACTATAACGGTCGATAGACCTAGCAAGCTTAATGCTTTAAATGCCGAGACCATTGCCGAATTGGCAGAAGCAGTAGGTAATGCAGAGGATGACGATGATGTGAGAGTGATTGTACTGACTGGTTCAGGAGAGAAAGCATTTGTAGCTGGAGCGGATATCTCAGAATTTGCTGATTATGATGAGTCTGAAGGTAGAAAGCTAGCAGGAAAAGGCCAGAAAGAGTTATTTGATCTATTAGAAAATTGCTCTAAGCCAATTATCGCGGCGGTTAATGGATTTGCTTTAGGCGGTGGATTAGAACTTGCTATGGCGGCTCATTTTAGAGTAGCAAGTGACAACGCTAGATTGGGCTTGCCAGAGACCTCTTTAGGTGTGATTCCGGGATATGGTGGCACACAACGTTTGCCTCAATTAGTAGGCAAAGGACGTGCGATGGAAATGATCATGACTGCTGGTATGATTGATGCTAACCAGGCTTTGACTTATGGATTAGTCAATCACGTGGTAACTCAAGAGGAGTTACTGGAATTCACATACGGTATCGCCAAAAAAATTATGCGCAACAGTCCTATGGCAATCAGCGCAGCGATTGATAGTGTGAATGCGGGTTATGTGGATGGAACAGACGGTTATCAGGTCGAGATCGATAACTTCGGGAGCTGCTTTGGAACGGAGGAGTTTGTAGAAGGAACCACAGCATTTTTAGAAAAGCGTAGAGCTGAGTTTTAGTTCGCTGAAGTTCATGTTGAGCGCAGTCGAAATAGGAAAGAGTAGATAACCTTCAACCCCTGAACAAGAAGAAGTCATCTTTCATGGCTTCGATCTTCTCGTCCTTGTTGGTAATGATGTATTCTAGAGCCTTTTCAGTAAATTCCAGCCCTTTTCGAGTCAAGGAAACTACTTGATTCTCAATCGTGATCATGTTGTTTTGAACGGCGAGATCTAAGACGGATTTTGCCCGTACTTTTTGCCAATTGATATGTTCCTGCAAGTGTGCTACATGGCGTTCTTCCTTGCTGTCGTGGTTGTTAAGGTGGAGTAGAAAGGTCAAAAGGGAAACTTCTTTGCGCTGACGATTTTGGCGCAGTAGCACCGCGATTAATCCTTTACTAGGAGCAAATAGATAAACTCCCAAGAACAATAATCCTAAAACCGTTGTGATGGATCCAGAGATGGAAGCATCCAGCCAGTGCGCTAACCAGTATCCACCTATAGCGCTACCCATACCGAAAAGTAAGGACAGTAAAATCATTTTCCTTAAGTCCGTTGTCAATAAATAGGCCGTTGCTGCCGGTGTAATCATCAAGGCGACAACTAAAATGGCACCTACCGCATCAAAGGCGGCAACTGTAGTTACTGAGGCGACACTCATCAATCCATAATGTAAAATCACCGGAGAAAAGCCAAGTGCGGAGGACAATCCTATGTCAAATGTGCTCAATTTTAATTCTTTGTAAAACGCCAGCATTAAACTGATCGTGAGTAGTAAAATCCCAGATATGATCCATAGCGCTTTTGGTCCTAAGTCCGTTCCTTCATAAAACAACCTGTCGAAAGGGGCAAAGGCAAGCTCTCCCAATAATACGGCGTCAACGTCAAGGTGCACGTCATTGGCATTTTGCGCGATCAATATAACCCCAATACTAAAGAGTGCGGGAAAGACGAGACCTATAGCAGTATCTTCTTTAACCAATCCCGTCTTTTGAATCATCTCGACTAAAACGACGGTGATAATTCCGCTGATGGCGGCCAATAGAATGAGCCATGGAGAGGCAAGGTCTTGAGTAATCATAAACCCAATGACAATTCCTGGTAGTATAGAATGACTGATAGCATCACTGATCAAGGCCATTTTGCGGAGCACTAAAAACACTCCTGGTATAGCACAAGCTGCTGCGGTAACAAGGGCAATCAACTGTATTTCTATGGATGGATTCATACCAGGGGATTGTTTGTATTATATAAATTAGAAGCTGTCTCAAAGCCAGAGTCGGTAAGTGACCACGTATTGCCTTTTACGGTGATCCAGTGCTTTTGTTCTAATTTAGATAAGGTGTTTTTAGTAAACCCTTGAAAGTTATTCAATATCCTGATCGCATGAGGTCTAGAAATATCATCGTGTTTGCGCACAATCGAGTACATGAAATACAGTGTTTTTTGAAGCTCTAACTCTCTACGGTTGCGCAGCAGTCGTATTTGTTTGAATAGAATTCCACGACCTGGCGAGAAAATAAATGAGAAGACCACAAAAACAGCCGCTACCAATACGATCACTGGGCCCGTAGAAAGATTAGGCTGGCTGGAACTTATGGCTGTTCCAAAAACTCCAGAAAACATTCCGAAAATAGCCGCGAGTAAAACCATAACGCTCAAGCTATTAGTCCACTGTCGGGCTGCCGCTGCTGGAGCAAGCAACATCGCACTCATGAGTACCACACCTACAGTTTGCAGGCCTATAACTATGGCTACCACAATAAAAAAGCTGATAAGCCCATCAATGAATTTTGTATTGAATCCCAAGGTCATGGCATAATCTTGATCAAACAGCAATAGCTTAAACTCTTTCCAAAATAGCAATAAGACTAGAAAACTGATTCCGGTAATCACGGACATCAGGATCACGTCGCTCTCTACTAAGGTTGCCGCTTGACCGAATAAATACTTGTCCAGTCCTGCTTGGTTAGCATTCGGTTGCTTTTGAATGTAAGTCAACAACAACATTCCAAATCCAAAAAACAGACTTAAGATCAAGCCTAAAGCCGTGTCTGTTTTCAAGTGTGTTTTAGAAACAATGCCGCGTATCCACCAGATGCCTATCAAGCCGCTAACTAGAGCACCTAGCAGCAATACGTTAGAGTCTTTTGCGCCAGTGATTAAGAAAGCAATGGCAATACCAGGCAGAGCAGCATGAGAGATCGCATCTCCCAATAAACTTTCCTTACGCAATACAGCAAAGCTTCCTAACATACCACAAATAGCTCCCAAAACCGCTGTTCCCAGCGTTATGGTTCTTAGGGTGTAATCTGTGAAGTATTGTGTAATGTCCACTATTCTAGGTTATGTCTATTGTCCTGCTGAATTCATTTCAGCATCTCACTTGTTGTTTTACTTATCTTTTTTCGCTTTCGCGAAAGCGGTACTCACTTAAAATGTCATTCCGCCAACTCTCGCTGACCTTGTTGAAGCGAGGACGGAATCGGTTGTAGCCCTGCGCAATGCTTTAAATATTCTTGTAATGTTCAAAGCTTTTGAACAAAACCTTTTCTCGACTGCCGCTCGAAACAGGTTTAAAAGCATTTTTCTTAACTCTTAACTCTTAACTCTTAACTCTTAACTCTTAACTCTTAACTCTTAACTCTTAACTCTTAACTCTTAACTCTTAACTCTTAACTCCTAACTCTTAACTATTTCTGAACCGCAACTTTATAGTTAATGCCATAAGTCTTGGTCAAATTATCGTCATTGAAAATATCTTTTACCGGTCCTGTGGCGATGTGCTTGACATTTAAAAAGGTGACCCAGTCAAAATATTCTGGAACGGTCTGTAAGTCGTGGTGAACTACGATCACTGTTTTCCCTGCTTTACGCAACTCTTTCAAAATATTAATGATCGCAATTTCAGTAGTCGCATCTACCCCTTGAAAAGGCTCGTCCATAAAGTAGATGGCTGCATTTTGAACGAGTGCCCGTGCTAGAAATATGCGCTGTTGTTGACCTCCAGAAAGCTGACTTATTTGGCGGCTTTTAAAAGCCAGCATGCCGACTTTTTCCAGCGCTTCTAAGGATTGTTTTTTCTCCTTAGCTCCGGGACGTTTGATCCAGCCTAGTGCGCCATAGGTTCCCATCATAACCACATCCAGGGCTGTGGTGGGGAAATCCCAATCTACGCTTCCTTTTTGGGGAACGTAGGCTACTTTATCTCGTTGTTTAGCATATGGTTTGCCATAAATGGCAACAGATCCTGCTATGGGATCTATAATACCTAAAATAGATTTGATTAATGTAGATTTCCCAGCACCATTGGGACCAACAATAGCCATCAAAACGCCCTCTGGAATGGACAAGTCAATATCCCACAATACGGGCTTATAATTGTAAGCTACAGTCAAGTCATCTACGGCAACGGCTATTTTCTCTTCCATTATTTCAAAGCATTAACTATAGTTTCAACGTTGTGTTTGTACATGCCTACATAGGTACCTTCAGCAGTTCCGGCGCTGCCTAGAGCATCACTATACAACTCACCGCCTATAGAAACTTCATGGTTTTGATCCCTGACCGCAGCTTGTAAAGCTTCTACGGTACGACGTGGCACACTGCTCTCTATGAAAACAGCTTTCACTTTGTTGTCAATGATGAACTGAGTGATGCGCTGTACGTCCTGAACTCCAGCTTCTGTCGCGGTAGAAATGCCTTGTAAGCCTACTACTTCAAAACCAAACCTGCGACCGAAATAATTGAATGCATCATGAGCAGTGACTAGTATCCGTTTTTCTTGCGGCAATTCATCAATTTTAGCAGTCAAGTCATCTTTCAAAACCTTGATCTTCTCGAGATAGGCATCTCTATTAGAAACATAATATGCCGCGTTTTCAGGATCTGCTTCTGTGATTTTTTCGGTAACGTAATGGGTCATTGTTGCCCAGTAATCCACATCAAACCAAATGTGTGGGTCGTAATTACTAGCAAAGTACTCACTACCTATCAACGTTTTTTTATCTAAAGCGTCGCTAATAGCGATGGTGTTTTTACCCTGAGCAGACATCTTTTCAAAAACCTCCACTAGTTTACCTTCCAGGTGTAAGCCGCTATAAAAAATGATATCTGCATTGTATAGTTTTGAAACATCGCCTTCACTGGCTTTGTATAGGTGTGGATCTACTCCACTACCCATCAGTCCTTCTACCTGTACTTTATCACCACCTATGTTCTCGACCATATCTGTAATCATGGTGGTTGTGGTAACAACCTTAATTTTGCCGTCGTTACTTCCAGTGTTTCCGCAAGAAACGAGCAACACAGCTAGAAATAAATATAAAAGATTCTTCATAGGTAATATATTTTGGAGGAATTCGCTTTCGCGAAAGCGGGATTATGACTTTTTCAATTATAAATTTCTGAATCGGTAACTTAATCCAGCACTCAGCAATAGGTTTTGCCCATCAGTAAATCCAGAGCCGAAGGTCACATCAAACTGCAGGTCGTCGTTCGCTAGGTATGTGAATCCTGCGTCCCACAAATGGTTAGCGCTAGAGTCCTCTGGAAAATCACCGTAAACTTCAACATAGGTTCCTATCTTATCACTAAGGCTATAACCATATGCAATGGTATACAAGTACTTGAGTTCAGGGTCATCTGCATCAATCCTTGCTCCGAGATTATAGGCAAGGCCAGAGCGGTCTGATAAGGTATGGTTGAAAGCAAACCTGAAATCCATCCCTGTAGTCTCTGGTTGGTAGTCGCTACTCGCGGTTAATGGTAAATAAATATGACCTAATAAAGCGATTTGAGGTTTCCAGCCATCTTCTGGAGCGATTCCTATTTTAGCCCCCAATAACATAGGAGACGTCCCGCTTAAGTCATCGCCTAATTGCTGGCCGTTCACTTCAAACTCAGTACGACGAGTATCAAGACCCAAACGCAATTCTAGATTGTCCAACAACCCATAACGCAGTAGCGTAGTATTGAATGTAGTTTCCTTGATATCGATACCGTTTTCCTCACTTTCAGTATAAAAACCACCCGTCTCAATTTGAAGATAACCTCTTCTAACAAGGCTGGGAGATTCTGTTGCGTCTGGGCGATCAGTGATCAAAGGGCCATCCGTATTTTGGGACTGTTGTGCTACTGCAGGAAACGTAATTATCGAAATTAATAAAAGGAGAAGTTTTTTCATGAGTTGGTCTTTAGATAAATATTATTAGCAATATTCTGGGAAATGTGTAGTGTTTTATGATCTGTTTTTATGGTAAAAGATTCATCAAAATCCTCGCGTTCTAATATTTCTATACTGCTGCCCAGTTGTATCTGGTGCTTGTCTAGATATTTAAGAAAATCCTTTGAGGTGTCAATGACGCCAGTGATTGTTCCTGTCGCTCCCTTTTCTAATTTGGATAGTTGGACCTGTTTTACTTTTTCATAATTCCCCTCACTATCAGGGATAGGATCTCCATGTGGGTCCTGCCTGGGAAAACCTAAATGTTTATCGAGTTCATCTATGAGTTTTCTAGACTGGATGTGCTCTAGTTGCTCTGCCACGTCATGGACTTCATCCCAAGAAAAATCGAGTTTTTCCACTAAAAAAACTTCCCACAGCCGGTGCTTCCGAACGATTTGATTTGCACAGTCTACACCGTTTTGCGTGAGTCGAGCTCCTTTATAAGGAACATATACCGCCAGATTTTTGTCGGCTAGTTTTTTGAGCATGTCGGTGACTGATGAAGCTTTAGTATTCATTTTGCCAGCGATGTCGTTAGTAGAGACTAATTCACTGCGTTTTTGTAGGTGATGAATGGCTTTAATATAATTTTCCTCTGATACTGAATGCATGCGGCAAAGGTAAATTATTTATTCGATTTACAAAAATAAATATTTAGACACGACTAAAAATATCTAATCTTAAGGTCTGTAGTTTAAAATTTCCAACTCGAAACCGACAAATGACAACTCAAGTTCCCTTTGGGAACTCTTGTGCCGAATGACGTAAGACTTTTTTGAGTGAATTAGTAGGAAGTGGGAATTGAATAACGGCTTAATCTCGTAGATAAATTGGGGAGTGTTGACTGCTTATTGAACAATTCCAGCCGGTTCGAGTCCCGATAGTTATCGGGATAGAGAACGAGCGGTGTAAACAATGAGCTTCATACCAAGAACCATATCTCGACTGCCGTTCGATACTGGTTTACAGGACATTTGTAAGTCCTGTTAGAAAGATAAAAAATAGACAATTGGCAATCACAGTTTGCGCAGCAAATCAAGAATCGGTAATGGAAGCTATCAGGATTGAAGCTTGCGGTTTGAGGTTTAAATCGCAGCGAGCTAGACCATACCACGTTCCTTCTGGATCGTTTCATAAGCTTCTTGCACCTTGCGGAATTTCTCCTCGGCACCCCTGCGATACGCCTCGTCCATGTCGATGACTTTGTCTGGATGGTATTTTTTAGCCATGGTACGGTACGCCTTTTTCACCTCGTGATCTGGAACAGACTTGTCTATTTCTAAGATCTTGTAGGCATTGTCTTGATCCTTAACAAACATCGCTTTAATAGAAATAAAGTCACGCTGTGTTAATCGCAAATAGCTAGCAATTTGATCCAGCATGCGAACTTCCGCTTCCCCTACATGACCGTCTGCTTGTGCGATCCCAAATAGGAAGTGCAATATCTGTAACCTGGATTCATAACGCGTCCTGGCATTCAAGTATTGACAAACCCGAGCAGGATTGATCTCCCGCTTTTTTACCACCTCATTGAACACTTTGAATATGGCATTTGCACGATCCTTACCGTAACTGCTTACAAAATACTGCTGTACATAAGCCATTTCGCTTTCCGTCACTTTACCGTCGGCCTTCATTACGATGGACGATAAAGTCAGTAAATGAAGTTCAAAATCTTCAGGACTTACGGTAGTTGATCGCTGCTGGAAAGGAGCCCCAGTACGCTGGGTAGTAGCTGAACTATTGACAAATAGGGAATACAGCCACCTCAGGACTATAAAAAGAAAAATATAACCGAAAAAACTCATGCGCTCAATTAGCTGGCAAAAATAAGCAATAGCCTCTCGCTATCAAATGCAGCCTAAGTTTATTACTTATAACTCTGTTTCAGCACATAAATGTCCTCAATAAGCGCTTCAATTTCCTCCTCGTCCGTACCGTCATAAGAGCGTTCCCTTAAGCGGCCTTCCTTATCTATCAATAAGAAATTCTCTGTATGGATCATGGCGTTTTCACCGCCGTATTTGTTCTTTTTAACGGCGAGATAGGATTTCCTAGCTAGATCATATATCTGCTGGCGATCGCCGGTCACTAGATTCCATTTGGAATCCATTACACCTTTACGGTCCGCATATTCTCGCAGTACAGACACGCTATCAATTTCAGGGGTAACACTATGAGATAACAACATCACTTCAGGATCATTTTTAAATTCCTCTTGTAGTAGTGTCATGTTTTTAGTCATCACAGGGCAAATACTAGGGCAAGTGGTGAAGAAAAAGTCAGCAACATAGATCTTGCCTTCGTAGTCGGCTTGAGTGATGGTGTCACCGTTTTGATTGACTAGAGAAAAAGGAGCGATTTTGTGGTATTTTTTCACAAATAACATGCTGTCATCGACTAACGACGGGTCAAACTGGTCGGGTTGAAGAATCGCCAGTTTTCTTTCAGGCGTCAAAGCATACTGGAACGCTGCCATAATACACGCACACAGCATGACCATAAATAGAATGCGGTATTTGTTGTCTTTAATAAACTTAAGCATGCTTCAATTTTGCTACAAAATTACGATCTTAGAGTCTATTAGTGGAGTCTTTAGACGAGAACTAACAGAGTTAAACATGAGGGAATGAAGTTCTATTTTAAATGTCTTGCAGGGATGTTGCTATTTTTCGCTTTCGCGAAAGCGTACTCCTTTCAATTTCCTGAAATTGTTTCAAACTCTCTACAAACCCAGGGGATAGACGCTTGTCTAGCTAAAGCCAAAATTCTACCCAATCTTCCCGCTAAAAACGCCTTGGTCGACCAATCCAATTATGACCTGAAAGCGGTTCGATTAAGTTTAACGGTTGACCCAGATATTGCTGTATTGAGAGGTGAAGTTAAACTTACATTCACTGCAATGCGCGATTTAACTACCATTTACCTTGATTTTGCTAATGGTATGAATGTTAGAAATATAACTAGTGATAGCGGTAACGTGACTATGAGCCATATCCCTAATGATTTGCTACAAATTGATTTTGATACTACCATTCTTGTAGGGGAAACTAGGATGATATCCGTGTTATACGATGGTGACCCAGTAGGAACAGGTTTTGGCAGTTATGCACGGGAGCAACACAACGGGATAGGTATTATTTGGACATTGTCAGAACCTTATGGGGCAAAATCCTGGTGGCCTACCAAGCAAGATTTGAATGATAAGATTGATAAAACGTCATTTGAGATCACTGTTCCAGAGGGTTATGAAGCTGTAGCTAACGGTCTGAAAGGCGCAACCACCCTTGCGGGCGGCAGCAAAACAGTTACCTGGGAGCATAATTATCCCATTCCCGCCTATCTCATCGCTTTTGCAGTAACAAATTATCAAACCTATACTCAAGTTTTTGAAGGCTCTCGAAGCAGCTTTCCTATCGACAATTATTTCTATCCAGAGAATTTTGAGACTGCAAAACAATCTGTTCAATTGACGCTGCCTATGATGAGGTATTTTGAGAACACCTTTGGTCCCTATCCATTTGATCAGGAGAAGTACGGTCACGCCCAATTCGGCTGGGGTGGTGGGATGGAGCACACCACCATTTCATTTATGGGTAGTTTTTCCCAAAATCTCATAGCTCATGAACTGGCGCATCAATGGTTTGGCAACCTGGTCACTTGCGGTAGCTGGCAAGATATCTGGCTTAATGAGAGTTTTGCTACCTATGCGACTGGGAAATCAGTTGAGGTTATTGATGGAGCTTCTGCTTTTAAGAATTGGCGAGAGACAACTGTCAATTCTATCACTTCTCAAGATGGCGGTAGTGTTTACGTTCCCGCTGCCGATACCTTATCAGTTAGCCGAGTATTCAACGGCCGCTTGTCCTATCGCAAGGGAGCAATGGTGCTCCACATGCTAGAGCAACGCCTGGGAACTGAGATTTTTAATCAAGCGTTGCAAAACTACTTGCAGGATCCCCAGTTGAAATTCGCTTACGCGAAAACGGAAGACTTCATCCGCATTGTGGAACAGACCAGCGGTGTTGATTTACAAGAGTTTTTTGCAGACTGGATTTATGGAGAGGGCCATCCATCGTATCAGCTCCGTTTTAAGCCTGAGGATAATGGGCAAGTAAAAATTACAGTGAATCAAACAACAAGTCACCCCAGCGTGTCTTTTTTTGAAGGCAATGTACCGTTGCAACTGCAAGGGGATGGTCAAATGATGAAAATCGTGCTAGACGTTGCTCAAAACGGGCAGGAATTTACGGTGGAAGTTCCCTTTCGCGTAAGCGATATCATCATCGACCCAGAAACGCACATCATTTCAAAACAAAATACAGCCACTCTAGATTCTGAAATTAGCGCCGCTGCACCGCGCATGCGACTTTATCCTAATCCCACACGAGGTGGTTTCAATATCCAGTCGGACCAGCCACTAGAATCGGTGCAGTTGTGGGATCTTCAAGGGCGTTTAATCATAGATTTTGAGCTCTCGCCTATTGTTGCTGGCGCTTCATTTTTTGAGCTGCAACGACCCAGCGGAATTTATTTTGTGACGGTTAAAACTGTCTCAGGGATCTTTCATAAACAATTGGTCGTCCGTTAAATGCGTGAATGTTGCATTGGCAGCACCTAATCCCTTATTTTTGCCGCTTTAAAATTGATTGAACACATGCATCCTACGATTGTATTAATTATAAACTTCCTGATGAGTTTGTCCCTGCTCATCGTTCTTCATGAATTGGGTCACTTTATCCCAGCGCGACTTTTCAAAATCAAGGTGGAGAAATTCTATTTATTTTTTGATATCAAATTTTCTTTGTTTAAGAAGAAGATAGGTGATACCGTATATGGGATAGGCTGGTTGCCATTAGGGGGTTATGTCAAGATTGCCGGGATGATTGACGAGAGCATGGACAAGGAACAGATGGCATTGCCACCGCAGCCTTGGGAGTTTAGATCAAAGCCGGCCTGGCAACGATTGATCGTGATGCTAGGTGGTGTCGTGGTCAATGTGATTGTAGGTTTTGTGATTTGCGCTGGTTTGCTTTATACGCAGGGAACACAAATTGCTACCGGTGACGATTTCAAATATGGATTCGGTTTTCCAAAAGTATTGGAGGATATCGGGTTTCAACAAGGAGATAATCCGTTACTAGTCAATGGTGACACGCTGCCACAAGCACAAATGCTAACGCGCCAAATCCTTTTTAGGGATGTAGAAACTGTGACTGTGCTGCGTGATGGCGAACTGGTAGAAATAGCGGTGCCAGAGGGGACAGATGATAAAATATTCGACGCTGGGGTTAGTCCGGGACTTCAATACAGGTATCCTTTTGTTGTAGATTCTATAGGTGTAAATAGCCTAGTCGATTCTCTGGGTATCAATGCAGGAGCTGATATTATTTCTGTCGCAGGGTATCCCATCGAGTATCAGACAGATCTTTCCTATGCTGTGAACAATAAAATCGAACCTAATGTTCCTTTTATACTATCGACTGTGAGTAAGGATGGCGAGCAAAAAGACCTTGAAATTACTTTGTCAGAATCCCAGCTGGAAAAAGGCTTTGGTATTTATACTAAAGGAGCTGAATCCATCAGAGATATAGTGAATATTAAGCAACGGAAATATGCAGTTGGAGAAAGCCTGGTTGAAGGTGTTTCTATGGGCTACTGGATCATGTATGACTACATCGCACAAATGAAATACATCTTTACTTCAAAAGGTGCAGGACAACTGGGAGGTTTTGGAACCATCGCAAAACTATATCCAGATACCTTTGACTGGGTTGGTTTCTGGAGAACTACCGCATTGATATCCTTTATACTTGCGATTATGAATATTTTGCCTATTCCTGCACTGGATGGTGGTCACGTGATGTTCTTATTGTATGAAATCGTTACCGGCCGTAAGCCTGGCGATAAGTTTTTAGAACGTGCTCAGATCATTGGGATTTTATTGTTATTGGCATTGATGGTGTATGCTAACGGGAATGATATCTACCGCTGGTTGTTTGAGTAAAAAAAGCCTTTGATTTTTTTACTGAAAATATTGGCTCAAATTTGAAAACGTATTATATTTGCCCTCGCTTAAGCAAATAGCTTGAGTTTGTGTTTATCACAGTCCTCCTTAGCTCAGTTGGTTAGAGCATCTGACTGTTAATCAGAGGGTCCTTGGTTCGAGCCCAAGAGGAGGAGCAAAATCCCAATCAGCAATGGTTGGGATTTTTGTTTTTACTGGTTTTCAGTAAGTTACAAAACGATCAGTTCATTAGAAATAGGCTTTTAGCTCTAAATAAGGTAACAATAAGGATACCCTCTAATTAATTTTAGTCTACCCTTCTGTATTGTGTCAAATTATTAACAATCAAATAATTAGACATGAAACACACTAAACTTTACATCCGATTCTTTGCAGTCCTCAGCAAACAAAATAAAAGAGGTTATTGCCCCATCCGCTGCATTATCTCCTTCAATAAAGCATCAAAGAAGTTCTCTACAGGAATATTTATAGATCCCAGTAACTGGTCTAAAGATGATCAGACTGTGACAGAAGGTGATGTAGATCATATTGCCAAAAATGGATTGCTGCAAACCATATCTTCTAAACTGCAAAGAATTGAATTAGAACTGCAATTGGAATCCCAGCTGATTAATATAAATGCTATTTACGATAGATATAAAGGTGTTAATAGGCAATCAGCCATAAGCGTAACAGAATTCTACGATACCTACGTAAACAAGCTAGAAAAGCTTATTGACAAGGATATCAAGTTGTCAACGTGGAAAAAATTCAAATATATCAAAGACCATGTTGCTCAATTTGTAAAATTAGAGACTATAAAAAACACAGCTATTGATAAGCTAGATATTTCCTTTCTAGAGGAATTTGAGTATTGGCTTAAGGTGACAAAAAATCAGAAGCAAATAACTATCAATAAAACGATTCAACGTTTTAGAAAACCATTTAAGGCAGCAGTTAATCAAGGGTTGTTACCAAAAGATCCATTTGCAGACTACAAAACTAAAACAGTTTCAAATCGTATTGTTTTCTTGACACCTGAAGAGCTTGTAATTTTTCAGGATACTACTTTGGTTCAAAGCAGACTTGATTTAGTACGGCAGTTATTCATATTTTGTTGTTATTCTGGACTTGCATATGCAGAAATGACAGCATTGAATAGAACACACATTCAAAAAGGATTTGATGGTAAGGACTGGATCATCATAACCAGATTGAAAACCTCCAAAACTATATCTATCCCTTTACTTCCAAAAGCAAATCGTGTACTACTTGATTTAGATTTTTACAGTAACAATAGCTTACCTAAACTTTCAAATCAACGTTTCAATAGCTATTTAAAGGAGATTGCAGTCATCTTAGATATAAATAAAAGGTTAACTCACCACACAGCTAGAAAAACGTTTGCCTCAACCGTACTTCTTTATAATGATGTTCCCATGGAAATTGTTCAAAAGCTATTAGGACATTCCAGTATTACGATAACTGAACAGAGTTATGGTAAAATTTTAAATAAACAGGTAAGTAAGGAATTGGCCAAGTTTTATTTGCCAAATTAAATAGATTCGAAAAAGGAGGGTTCAAGCTGTTTAAAACTATAGCATGATAAGTACGCACGGACTTTGATTCAATTTATCAACCAAAAATTGGAGCAACTATTAGCTTCATTAAGAGATTCAATGGTTTTTTTGTGCTTGTTGCACCAATATCCATCATAGGTTTTCTTAAAAGCGAATCTACATGCCACACAATTCTTGAATGAGCTATCAGTTTTACCGAATGAGCTGACTAGACTTTTGAACTTTTCAGATACTTCAGTGAAACCAAGTCTTCTATCGTAAACTTTATAATGCTTCAAATTTTTATCCGTGATTAACGACTCTATCTCGGACATTTTTGAAACAGCGGTAGAGTAACTATTATCTTCAAAAACTCTAAAAAATCCGAACTTACGAAAACAGTACTTTGGGTTATATATCTTTTTAGAGGTCTCTTTAGCTTGAAAATTATAAAAGTAAAGGTTTTCATTTTTTAATTTCATACGTCTAGAATTTATGAAAGATAAATCTGCTTCATCACTTAGGTTGACTTCTACAATCCTAAACCCCTTGTTTATTTTTGTGTCATCACATTTGTGGGTGACAGCAAATTCAAGTGCTAAATATTCGTTCGGCTTTCTGGATGATGATAGTAAAATATCAGCAATTGATCCTTGTATTCCTTTCTCAATTTGTACAATATCAAATACCTTGGTCAAATCAAACTTCTTTGTGACATGATGCGTTTTACATGAAATGTCGTGATGGGCACAAGAAAAACAAGTCATATCAACTAGATATTCAATATAGAAAGGCTCCTTTTTACTCAGACATTGCCTATAAGAATTGAAAAAATGAATTTTACTTACTTTATGGAGATATGATTCATAGCTGCAGTTGCCTTCATGTTTATGAGCGAAATGATGGGAAACTACCTTTCCTTTTTTTGCAATTAGCTGTTCATTGCAATTGCAACATGTATAAATAGATTTCTGATTCTTATCCACCATGTCAATATGGATAAGGTTACCATCTAAATCTAGAGCTCTTAAATTCTTCAAAAGATTACTGATTTAAATGACAATATAGTATCAAGAACTCAATATTCAATTGGTATACACCTTGCATTGGAAACTCATTTAAATTTTTTCTGATTTTTTTTCTAGATTTTTTTTGAAACTCTCACCGTTCACCAACTCACAAATCACCCCCATGCTTTTTAATAAAAGGGAATAATCCCCGCCAAAAATCTTAAATAATTAAAACCATGGTAACGATTACAGATTACAAAACAATTGAAAAAGAAAACGGAGAGTCATTCAACATTTTGATTGTCCAAGGAGGGCTTCAAGCCGAGAAGAGCAAATCAACAGGCAAAACTTACTTCACTGCAAAAACTGCGAGTGTGTCTAGCACATTTGATGAAGCTATGTGCAAGTCACTTGTTGGTCAGCAGATTGAAGGTAGTGTTAAGAAGGTAACGGTAGAGCCTTATGAATATACAGTGGCAGGAACAGATGAGGTGATAACCTTGTCACACCGCTATGAGTATGTTGATGAAAATGACACCATAATCAACGAACAAGTTGCTTCACCTGAAGTAGTGTATTAGAAACAACCTATTAATTGTAAATCAAGAGCCTTTCTATTGAGGGGCTCTTTTCTTATGCTAAAAACTCAACAAAATGAAATTAATTAAAGCCGAAAGGCATCAAGTGAAACTACGCTTAGGATTAAGTGGAGCTTCTGGATTTGGCAAAACAATGTCAGCACTACTGTTAGCTTATGGAATAACAGAAAATTGGTCAAAAATCTGTGTTATTGATACGGAGAACAATAGTGCCAGTTTATACTCTCATCTAGGTGACTACAACGTATTAACTCTAAATGAGCCTTATTCTCCAGAGAGATACATAGAAGCTATCACTATATGTGAAGAACAAGGCATGGAGGTCATTATCGTTGATAGTATCACTCACGAATGGCAAGGTGCTGGAGGTTGCTTGAGCATTCACGAAAAATTGGGTGGACGGTTTCAAGATTGGGCAAAGGTTTCCCCTAGACATCAATCGTTCATTGATAAAATATTGAATTCTACAGCTCACATTATAACGACTGTAAGGAGGAAAATAGATTATTCATTGGATACAAATGGCAATGGTAGAACCACAGTCATAAAGCACGGAACAAAGGAAATTACTCGTGAAGGTTTTGAATATGAATTGACTGTAAACTTTGAGTTGATCAATGATAAACACTTGGTTAGCGTTTCAAAGGATAGGACTGGTCTGTTTATGGATAAACCTGAGTTTGTGATTAATTCAGCAACTGGCAAAAAGTTGAAGAATTGGTGTAATACAGGTAAATCACTGGATGAAATCAAAAAGGAAATCCAATCAGCTAGAACAGAAGCAGATTTAAAGACAATATATGATAGTTACAAAAACCACCATAGCATAATAATCCCTTTGCTTAGTCTTAGAAAGAAGGAGATCCTTCAATCCATTGAAAAAGCCAGTGAAAACTCAAATATTATTAACCCAAATCAAATCGTAAAATGAATAATCTAATAGAATACAACCCTAAGCCTTTGGAAATGGTGATTGAAGAACATAATCACATTGGAAATGATTTTATAGTGGCTAATACAGAGGTGGTCACTTTGGAACATCTGAGAGATGATTGCATTGTTCCAGTTTTCACCAAAGACAATGAAACAACGATAAGCCATTTTCAATTTATTGATAAGGTCAATCAGAGCGTTAGAAACTCCTTACCTGATTACCATGTGAATGATGCTTCCGTAAGAGTTAGTCATGTCATTAAAGGAAGGGTGCCTGGTGCTATTGGTAAATCAGTTAAGGATCTCTTTGAGCACGAAAAGACTAGATACTATGAGAGATGCGCATTTACAATAGATATCCCTGATATTTATCAGGTGATTGGTAATAGCAAGTTATCACTAAGTATTGGTGGTGTTAGAGCCTATAATCAAGAAAACCTCTATAGCAGTAAGTCCATGGAGAAATTCAAGTTGTTCATAGGATTTAAAAATTGGGTGTGCACCAATTTATGCATCAGTACAGATGGTTTGATGGATTCTGTACGGGTATCAAGTTTAGAGGAATTGGGAGAAAAGGCATCAGATTTAATTAACAGCTTTGATGCTCAAAGACAGTTGCTTGATATGGAACAGCTCATAGAACATAAGCTGTCTGAAAAGCAGTTTTCATTACTGGTTGGAAAATTGAGAATGCTGCCCTATTTAGATCGTTCAAAAAATCCTGATGTGATGAACTGTACTCTGTCAGAAAGTCAAGCTTCTACTATTGTAAAAGATTATTATACGGATAAGAACTTTGCAAAAGAATCTGATGGGTCTATAACCTTGTGGTCATTGTACAATTTAATGACAGCTGCCAACAAGTCATCTTACATTGATCGCAGTTTTCAACGTAACGCCAACTGTTTTGAATTGGTCAAACACCTGGGAAAAAGCATGGAAAAAGGTACTCACAGTTGGTATCTTGATTAAATACACATAGCCTTTATCACCAAAATGACGGATGAACAGATTGCTGAAATATTGAAATACAGCTCCCCTAATAGCATTTTGATTGTGGCTAAGACGAATAGATTAGTGGAGCTTATTTGTCCTTTTCGTGTACAAGTTATTCGACCAATAGGCTTGTATTCGTCAAATCAAATCTTGGTGGTTTCATCCGTGAAGGTTACCAAAGATTTAATTACCGTCTATATAATATCAGGACTAGCATACCACTATTTCCACTTTGACATTATGTAGATTGTTTAGTAGCAGTTATGCTGTATTTTGATGCAAACTTTTTAGAAGGTTTCTGCTTTATCAATAAAACCACTGAAAACGACTAGCTAGATATATGCATTACTTGCACTATTTTAGAAAACAAGTAATGCATCATGTGTAAATCAAGTCTATGATACTACCATTCTCTGAATTTAGTAATGCTCAGAAGTACGACTCATTAGTAGCATCTTTTTTAAAAAATGATACTCAAAATAGATATAAAGAATTCAATGGGACAGAATATTCGTTGGATGCTTTAATTGAAAGATCTCTTCTTGATGATACTGGTGAGGTGATTTACGATGAAATTACTTTGAGGGAAACAATTGTTCGATTTATAGACTCTGAAAGAGCAAGTGGAGAATTCTACTTCTTTGAACAAATTAAATCAAACTTAAACTACACTGCTGAAAACATCTCTCATCTAGCTAACAACATGATTTCTCATTTGCAGGATATTATTTATAACGCGGATAGTCTATTCAAAAAAGATGAGCTTCTTACAAATCAATTAACATCAGCTATATCATCCTTGAATGACGTATTATCTGAGTACGTTAAAAATCCATATCCAAAAAACTTGATGAAAATGGATTTTAATTTGAACCGGTCCACATTAACATATTTATTTTGTGTGTTGAGGGAAAGAAACATTCTTAGGCGTAGCATATCTAATGCTGAGCTGGCTAGATTTTTACAGTTCACTACTACATATTTAAATGATGAGGGGAGCTATTCTGATGTGAAAGGGGTTGCTAGTCTCATTTCAGATTTTGGGAGTAAACACGGAGAAAAATCACAGGTTAATGCAGCAAATGAGCTAGAAGATCTGTTTCAAAATGATGATTTCTTTATGTTTTGATTCAGGGTATCACTTTATTCATACCTATGGGTAGCTAAAACTAGATTTACCTTTGGGCCATAATTGCAACGAAGCAATTATATTAAAACTAATTTTATGAATAAATCATGAATGAAATCAGTGTCATTTGCAGAAATGCAAGAAGCACTTAAAACAAGGCCAAAGACTGAATTCCTATTCCGAGGAATAAAAGAAAAATCATTCGGGATAATTTTTGGACCAGCTAAAAGTGGTAAAAGTATTTTTTCGGAAAACTTAGCAATGTCAATTGCTGTTGGCAGAAAAAGCTTTTTAGACTCTAAGCTCTCAGGAATTCCTAAAAGAACACTTTTTATTGGATTGGAAGAATTCTGAGCTGAAAGAGTATCTCGTAATGTTGATCAATCTAGTACGTTGAACGATGAAGAAAAAGATCTTTTCAATACTAATTATAGGTATCAACAACTCGACTTTCCTAATCATATTTGTTCAGAAGATCACTGAACTTTGATTAAAGAACTGATAATTGAATCAGAAGCTGAAGTTGTAGTTATTGATAGTATTACTAGATTGAATACCAAAAAATTGGAAGACTCGAGTAATGCAGAATACATTACAAGAAATCTTAGATCTATTACCTATGAAACTGGAGTTACTTTGATTTGTATACACCATACTCATAAAATGAAAGATAGAAATTTAACTATGGATAGAATAAAAGGTAGTAGCACTTTTGCTCAAGAAATAGATTTTGCAATTGGTATAGCAAGAAGTAGTAAAGGTCATCGTTACTTCAAAGATGTTGTTTCTAGATATGCTTCGGTTGATGATCAATTATCACATGAGTTTGAAATAGACTCTGATAAGATAATTAATCAGATAGGTACCTGTGACGAGGATGATTTATTGAGTCGCACAGATGGCAGAAAATCAGATCGTGAGCAAGAAATGATAAAATTTTTTAGAACTAATAAGTCTAAAAGATTCCCTTTAAAAATGCTTATTGTAATTTTTGAAAAACAATTTGGATGGAGTACCAGATCCGTCAAAGATTATGCAATGAGACTGTTTAAACAGGGTGTCCTAGAAAACGAAAATGGGGTTTATCAATGGAAGAGATCAGAAGACTAATTGTTTATCAGGCGTACAATGCTATAGAAGGTAAGGTTTACGTTGGAGCTACTAGAAATTCTATTAAGCAAAGAAAAATAGACCATTTAGAAAGAGCGGAAAGAGGTCAAAAAGGTAAACTATATGAGGCAATCAGGACCTACGGTCCTGAAGCCTTCATATGGCAAACCATAGATACTTCAGAGTTTATAAATGAATTAGCTAAAAAAGAGAAGTACTGGATTCAGAAGTACAATTCAAAAGTTGACGGATATAATTCAGATGAAGGTGGTGGGTTTAAAAAGACCGTTTATCAATATGATATTAGATCACGTCAATTGATAAAGGAGTTTCCTGATCTTAATAGTGCAGCTAGTGCATGTAGTGCAAGCAAACAAGACATATCAAGAGCTGCTTTGTCAGTGAATTATGAATTCGCAGGATGTTTATGAAGTTATGATCAGGTTAAGATCTTACCGTTTCCAGATGATAAGAGAAGGAAAAAAGTAATCCAACTGGATCTTGATGGTAACTGAATTAATGAGTTTGAATCCATTGCGGAAGCCAGCAGATCAACGGACATAAGCAAATCATGTATAGCTAGGATATGCAGAGGAGAAAGAAGTTCTACAAAAGGATCTGTTTGAATATTTAAGGAGTAAACCTAATAACTAATTGCCCTGTTAATTAATTTTAATGGGGCTTTTTATTTTATAGATTTTAAAGGATGAACACACAAAACAACTTACCCTACCTACGTTTTCCATTTATATTAAAAAAACATATAGACTCTATCAAAAAATAATATAATGACACTTTTCTACTCACAGGGCTATCATAAAATAATAGTTTCCAGTCATACTGGGAGCTTTGAGTCTATGAAAAAAAGATAGACTATATCAAAAAATAATAGAAGCCTGTTAGTCGATACTAATAGGCTTAATTAATAGTAAGAACTGGTGAAGATCAGTTTGCTGTAAAATTGACATAGCTAACAATAAACGAACTGTTAGATACAGGCTTTCTCTCGTATTCATTGATATCAGATCCCGAGCCAACACGCCAAATATCAATGTCAGTATATTTTATAGACAATAACATAGCCATAAAGGTGAACGGTTTTGGTCCTAATGGAGCAATAATAATGCTGTAATCCTTTCTTAGAAAATGATATAAGGAAACTAACTCCCTCTCAATGACTATTAAATCGTCTAAAGGAAATGTGATCACATTACTATTGTGATCGATTAATTCCCTATTATTTTCTTCTATTGTTTTAACAAACGCATCGTCTAAAGCAGGCTTTGAATAAAATATATAGCAAACTTTGGGATCCAAGTGTTCTATTATTCCTTGTGCTTTATTTTGTTCATAACCTAAACATACTATCAAAGCCTTAGGCTTATTCGTTGGTACAACATACTTGCCTGGCAAGGGAGCTATTACCGTATTTGGCTTTGGAGCCATGGGTTTACTATACTTTGATGGAGTATAAACAAAATAAAGATTGAGCTCCTGTTGATTTAATTTCTTTTGACTCAGGTATAATATTATAGTGTAATACCATGGTTTCGTCATACAAGAATAATCTACCAAAATATTTAAAGATGTTAAATCAGAATCCAAAATGGACTCATCCAAAAAAGAAATGATGTCAACCTGATTATCAATATGTATAAATTTAATTCCCTCTATTGGAATGGTGTTGTCATCATAAGTAAAAGCTATTGCATTAAGAACATCGGTTTTTGCCGATATATAATTAAATGCTGTGAGTGCTCTTTCTTCATGATTTTTGGCAAATATGAGAATGTCGATAGTCACTTCAGAGAGTCTATCAATTTCAATTTGTTTGCCGTAACTTAATTTCATTCTAGATTATTTAAATGGAAAAGTAAATTGACCAGAGTTTTGTCCGTTGACTCCTTTTAAACACTTGCTCAAATTAACTTCATTAAATCTTCTTAAAGGAAGATTATATAGTATGGAGAATAAATAAGAGATTTTGAAACGCTTACCGTTGACTCTGAAATCAAAAGAGTTATTCTGTGAACCTACTAAAATTAACGCTCCTTGTGCTGCTGCCTTCTCTATAATATTGGATATATCAGGGTAGCTTAAAATTGCCTTATCATCGATAAAGACCGTTCCTCTAGGGTCCATTTGAAATTCTTTACCCAAAACTTCATTTGAGAAGAAAAGTCCAATTCTTTCCATTAGATCATCGACCGTGTTATCACTTGATCCGACAGGAATATTTGCTATTACATTTTTAAAACGAACTGCAGACTCAAACAATTGCTGATACTGAGATTCTTTTGATGGTTTAGAACCTCCTGTTTTAGACAGCAATTGACTAATAATACCAATTAGCCATCTTGGGTTTCCTTCACACACTTTCAACAATACCTCAATTCCGTAATATAATTCAGATGAACTTTTTCTACTCCGCTTAGTGATTATAGAGTCTTTGTTTGTTTTAATGAAGGCATTCCTGAAATAAACAATAGGTTTAATTTTTCTAAACAGAACGTCTTTTTGATTATTTTCAGTGAATAATGGATTGGTGACATCTATTTTCTTACTAATGAGAAAAGATTTGAACGAGTCATCCTTACTAATTAGTTCTAAAAGTTCTTTATAGAATCGACTTCCTTTTTCATAGCTATAATGAGTTTTATTATAGATTTCATTAGTTCCAAAAAAATCCGTCGGATCAGTGGCGTCGTTTAAAAATGATTGAATTATCTTTTTCGAAAACTCTTCTTTATCCGTTGAGTCCCACATTTTAATCATTGTTACGTCATTATCAACTGAAGGACTGTAGTCAGACATAAGTGATTTTTCAAGCTCTGATGGTAGTATTGGACTTGCACTTAACTTATACAATAAGTATTGTGTACGACTCCGTAAACTGCTAAAAAGTTGATTTTGTAGCCAAATAGGTGCGAACTCTAGTTCGTCAAAACAAAGAGCCCATTTCTTAATTTTATTTATCTTATTAAGATCGTAAATTCTCTCGAATTGAGGGATAATTGACTCTAGTGAGGAGTCAAAAGATAAATTGAAATACTCTGGCAAATCAAACACCTCTGAATCGGAAGAATTAAAAATAATCTTTTGAATCATTTGATTTACTTCATCGACTCTTTGGATTAAAGCTTCTTTGACATAAATAATCTTTGGAATTGTTGACTCTAACTTCCAAGCTTTAATTAAACATCTACAAAGTTCTATTTCCTTCTCTTCACTATTATCTTTTAATTCTAATGACAAAATGTTAAGAAAAGTGTCACAGATGGATGTAAAAACATTGCTATTCACCGAAAAATGGGATACTCTTTCAGATAACCCTTTATAACGCTTTAGTTGATTGCCGTACGTTTGGTTTTTTACATTCCAATATATGTCTGTAGAAACATAAATTGCATAAAATGGGATATTTGTTCTCACATCTTCAGCTCTGCTATCCAATTCCCAAGAATGTAATGCAGGAACGGTAAGCATCTTCATCAATGTAGTCTTTCCACATCCTCTTGCTCCAAGAATAACGGAATGATTGTTTTGAATAAGTTGGGCAAAACTTTCAGACCAAATAAATGTTTTTGCAACCTCCCTTGGGGCCAGATGACGAGCGTTGTAAGCAGTATAAAAATTTTCATTCTTCATATAACTGCTTTTACATTGCTTATTATAGTAGGGGATTGAGATAATGGTGGCGCAATTAAAAACCCTTGACTTTTCAAAAGGTTAGTTAATTTCTCCGCCTCAATGGGTATTAAATAATTAACTTCAGGAAGCTTGGTAGTTATATCTTCCCATTTGTAGGTTACAGATTTTCCAACTACCGAAATTATATCACTAGCTATTTCCTGAATGTTTTTGTTACATCCGAAACCAGTATATGTATCAAATCCACCGTCGTCGTGCATTAATTTCCAACCATTTTTTGGCATAAAAGTCCATGTGGTTATTCTTCCATAACAAACCTTGTTTTTCTTTTCAATATCTATCATATGAAAATGATTTCTACGCCCAGTATAAATAGTGTTACTGGTAGCTGAAAAGCTACCTGATGAAAGTATTGGGATTCTTCCATTTGATTCAGTCAAATTATGATATCTTAGAAAGGCATCATGTTTGTGTCCATGAATAAACAAATCGCAAGAGTGTTTACCTAACAATTCAAGAAGCTCAGTGCCGTTTACAATTATGTCATGTTCACCCAATCCAAGACGTGAATGATTGGTTGGGTGATGATGAGATAGCGCTATAAAAATTTTATCATCATTTATTTCATTCAAATATTCCTCAACATAATCTAGTAGATTAGAATCTACTTTTCCACCAACAGCATGTTCCTTATTATAATGGAAGTGTGCGCTATTAATCACCAATATTCTAAAGTTTTCGCTCTCAACAAACACGCAACCTTTTGACCATAATGTGTCTCTGTCACCATCATTTTTCAACGGAAAATCTTTTTTAATACCCTTGGCTACTTCTAAATTATAATTAGAAATCTTCTCATGCGAATCAACGTCATGGTTGCCTAAAGTTGCAATTAAATCTTTCCCTTTTAAGCAATTGTGAATTTCGTTGACGAAGTCCCAGCTTGAGATAAATCCTTGTTGGTCAGATCTATTGGTGAAATCTCCAGGGCATAATGTAAGATCAGTTGAAAGTTGATCTTTTTCAATAAGCTTAATTAAGCTCTCTACTGGATGATCATTTACTGGGGATCTCAGCATATCTGAGGTCAAATAAGTCTCTTTTTCCTTCGTACTACTGTGATGGCAGTGAAGATCACTTATTATGGAAATTTTCAACGAAAAATCATTCATCTAATTTCTAGTATTGTATACGACTAATTCGTTGTATGTTCTTCTAGTTTTATTTCTTCCTCCAACTTGACTAAGTCTGGAAACCTTAGCTTTTTCACCTAGGCCCTCATAAAGATCAAGAATAGACTTGTGATAAGCATTGGTCAGAATAAAGTAAGCTCCTAATTCATTTATTCTCATGCAAAACTCTTTTAAAGCAAGTTGGTCGTCCCAAGAGAAAAGTTTTTGATTGTATTCAATAAAGCCATTGTTTTCGTGCGCAATAGTATAGGGTGGATCTAAAAAAACCAAATCACCTTCATTTATTGAGTCTATTGATTCATTGAAATCGCAAGATTTGATAATTGTTTTTTTTAAAGCGAGACTAACTTGTTTCAGGTTAGGGAGTGTTAAAATATCTACGTTTGACCTTTTACCATATGGCACATTATATGTGCCTCTATTATTAACACGATAAATACCATTGAAAGAGCAACGATTTAGATAAATAAATTTTGCAGCCCTAGTATGTGGAGTCCGGTATTTTTTAGCCCTGATGTTATAGTAGTCAATCTCCGTGTTTTTAAGTTTTTTCAAGGAATTGATTACTTGATCGAGGTTATCTCTGATCTGTAAGTAAGTTTCTATCAACTCAGTATTACTGTCCGAAAGAAACGAAACCTTCTTAGGTGTTAAAGAGAAAAAAACAGCTCCGCTACCCAAAAAACACTCATGGTAGTTATTGTAAGATTTTGGCAAAAATTTTTCAAGCTGCTCTTTGACAAACCACTTTTTCGAACCAGTCCACCTTAAGAACGGTTTGCATTTGCTTGAACTATTAGTAGAAATTCTCAGAGTTTAACTTATTTAAGATTCAAATATAGATTTTAAAGTTACCCGGATGAACAACATGGTTAACTATCTAGGTAAATAAGATCTATTTTTATTTCAATGCCATCATTATTTCTACCAGAATAATTACTTAGACAAAAGGGTTATCGTGATTATAACCTCTTTAAAGTGTCAAAAATGTTATTTTATTCAATCTTTATAGAGTTCAAAATGATATTAATTCACTTTTCTTTCAGATCAGAAAACTTGCAATTTTAAGGAACATAAAAAATTAGTAACACAATACAGGTGCAGTTTTAAACCTAATACAAATTGATATCTGACCCCTTGGTTAAAGCTATGATAGCACTCTATTGAATTTGCAATAGCTGAATAATAGGGAATAATTTTTGAAGTCTTTTTGAAACGAGGGAATAGCAAAGTATATTTATTCCGTAGGCTACATAAACACAGATGGAAATCTTTTATACCTATACCAATAAATCATCATTTAATTATGAATGATTTGGTAAAATAATTTCAACACCTCTTAAGTAGTCAAGTATCGAAAGATAACTATCTTCAGTCAAGGACTGCTTTTGTAGCAATCCTAATAAAAAAGTTTGAGTCAAATCACTAGGAAGAGACAGCCATAAAGGATGCTTCCCTGCGAAAGGAAAACCTGCTCCATTCTCATCTCCATTCCATCTCATTGCTAAACAAATTTTATCTTCACCTGATCGCACTCCTACGGCTATTGCAAAATCATCGTCGTTATAGATGACCTTATCAAGATTAAATGATTGGGATTGCTGTACTGTTTCTGGATTTGGCATAACATTTTTGTAATAAAAATTAAAACAAGAAAATTATGGTATAATCTATACTAATCCTAAAAAATTAAAGAGTTACATATTTTGTAGCGTTTTACTAATATTTTAAATACCTTTCTTACCAAGTTTTAAATTAATCAGACACGTTATGGGAATCAAACCAGGGCCAAAAAAAATCGCTAAATCCACAGGAAAACCAGACAGACGTCAAAGAGATAATAAAGAAACTCCAAAAAATAACCCGTCTTTGAAGCCCCACAAACACAAAAAAGGAGATTAGTGTTTGTAATATGCTATTTCCAGAGGTGCATTAAACACTCAATTAACTATATCAAAAGCACAATACGGATACCTTTTTAATCTAACACATAATATACCTAATGAAATTGGGATAACTCAGTCCTTGGTTCGAGCCCAAGAGGAGGAGCAAAACAAACCAGCCCATCCGGCTGGTTTTTTTGTGCAACATCTTGAGCGAGAAGCCTGTGCCGCACTTGATGCGGTAAGCCCAAGAGGAGGAGCAAAAAGCCGTTCAGTAATGAACGGCTTTTTTGTGGGATAAATTGAAAGAGATGCCCTTACCACCTTCCATTCATTTAATCCTACTGCAACAAACAAAACCCCAATCATGATAGATTGGGGTTTTGTTTTGTCGTTTTTCAGGGGGCTTATAAAACTTATTGGTTCTTTAAAAAATTAGGCTTTAGGTCTAATGACTTGCACGATACGACACTTAACTAATATTCAAAAGAACCGGCTTGTAGTTTATATTGAGACCCCTTCAATTACAAGGGTAAGCGAGCGGTTATAGTTGTCCCTGTACCTAGAGTAGATGATGCTTCAAGTGTGCCATTCATCTCATTTACGAGATCCATTACCAGCCTTAAACCTAAGCCAAACCCTTTCTCTCCCTCAGTTCCTTTTTTTGATACAACCTCATTCAAAGCAAACTCACCTATTGTAAGTTGATCTAGCTGCTCTTTAGACATACCTAATCCCGTATCAGATACTATTATGATAAGTTCTTTTTTATCATTCTTTTTTTCAATCTTTAAGCATACTGACACGCTACCTTCTGGTGGAGTAAACTTAATAGCATTGGAAATCAGGTTTCCAGAAATAGGTAACAAGCCTTTTTTAGAAAACATATCAGCCTGCTCTCCCGTAAAGTTTACTGAAAATTGAACTCCCTTGCTTTGCGCTTGGGGTTTATATAGAGATAGTAACTTTTCTTTAAATGACCCTAGGGTAAAGTTTTTTTCTTTCTGTTTGTGATCCTCTATAGTCTCGTTTAATATATCCTCTGCAAGAATCAGTAAATCTTTACCGCTGCTCCTCGCCATAGTCAAAATTTCCAGTACTTCGTCTTTACTGTCGATGACTTCCTGGGCAATTTCCAGCAGCTGTACAATACCACCTATAGGTCCACGTATGTCGTGAGCTAGTCTTTCCTTTATCTTCACAGCTTTTTCTACTTTTTTCTCAGACCTTTTTAACAGGAGTTTCAATTCTAGCCTTTTTACAATTTCTCCCGCAATGATGCGCAGTTGATCTATTTGAATACTGCTTAACTCCGTTTCATTCTTGCTTATGACGCAAAGTGCCCCTACAGCAGCCTCATTGTTCATTCTTAATGGAATCCCTAGGTAAAACTTCAGACCATTTTCTCCCTTCACAAAATCCTTATCAGAAAACCGAGGATCTTGATCCAGTCTGGGAATTTTTAAAAATTCGGATTCTTGTATGGCATAAGTACAAACAGTCTCTTCTCTGAGGACAGATTTGACTTTGTCGTCACCACTTACCGTCCATTGATAATGAGCGCCTATAAGGTTTACAAATGAAGTTTCAGTTCCAGCAATGGAGGTAGCAAGGCGCGTCAAGTCTTCAAACTCTGCTTGAAGTTCTTGATAATCAAGATCCAATTCTGCTAGGTGTTTTACCCTTTGATAATCAGAAACATTGAAAGATTCAGCAACACTCATGGTAATTAAATTAAATTTTCAAACTTGCTCAAAACAATAAATACCTAGAAAAAAACAACATGTTAATTTCGCTATTCCCACCATCTCTTTGCTATCAAATTCAAGACCAATAGTGTTCTGTTTTTCATCAAGGTACCTTTATTTTCATGATTTAAGAATGATAATCGTAAAATATGATAAAAGTATATTAAATCTGATTAAAGAAACTGTTTAATCCGCTTAAAAACCAAAACAACAGATTAAAAGCGTTTGACAACTGTTTTATATGGTTTAAATATCTTCACAATAAAGCTGTCGGGTATTACATGAATGATTGGATTTGGTGCTCTGTATTATTTAAAACAATCCCTTACCACTTCTTTAAATCAAATCAAATTTATTTCAATTAGTCCCAGGTTTCTAGAGTTCCACATGCTCAGGCTAACAGCTAGGCTAACGGTTCAATATTTAAATTTCCTACAACTATCATACTGCTTCAGAATCCCTATATTTACGACTAGTGCAATAACTTTCAATCCGTCACACAAGTGATTGGATTTCAATATATAACGTAGGAGAATGAGCTGTAATAGTTGTGGGACTGGTGGTGGAACACCAGGCGGTTGTAAAAATCACGGTACCTGTGGTACCTCAGGATGTAATAAATTAACAGTATTTGATTGGTTGGCAAACATGGAGCTGCCAGAAGGCCAAGAGGAATTCCCATATGTGGAAGTCCGGTTTAAGAATAGCCGTAAGGAGTTTTTTCACAACGGCGAAAAACTATCCCTCAAAATAGGCGACGTTGTTGCAACAGAAGCAGAAACAGGCCACGATATAGGAATCGTAACACTTACAGGAGAATTAGTACGAGTGCAAATGAAGAGAAAGCGCGTCAAACAAGATGATGCTGCTGTCTTGAGGATCTACCGCATTGCCTCTCAAACTGATGTGGATAAATGGAAAGAGGCCCGGGAACGGGAAGATGCCATGAAGGTCAAAGCGAGGGAGATTGCGATACGCTTGAAGCTCAAAATGAAAATCTCTGATATTGAGTTCCAAGGGGATGGATCAAAAGCGACATTTTATTACACGGCTGACCAGAGAGTTGATTTTCGCGAACTGATTCGGGAATATGCAGCCACCTTCCGCACTCGTATTGAAATGCGTCAGATAGGATTGCGCCAAGAAGCCGCCCGTTTAGGTGGGATAGGTTCTTGCGGTCGTGAATTGTGTTGTAGTACCTGGTTGACAG
Organism: Nonlabens marinus S1-08; assembly: GCF_000831385.1. Classification (NCBI taxonomy): domain Bacteria; kingdom Pseudomonadati; phylum Bacteroidota; class Flavobacteriia; order Flavobacteriales; family Flavobacteriaceae; genus Nonlabens; species Nonlabens marinus. Next base: position 1,029,756 of record NZ_AP014548.1, read on the forward strand.
ATTTCAGGTCTGTAACGACTAGCGCTGCTAGGTATCAGAATTTATCATTGAACCCGCAGAAGCTAGCAGGACAATGCGGTAAATTAAAATGCTGTTTGAATTATGAGCTGGATTCTTACCTGGATGCGCTCAATAGTTTCCCAAAGCAGAACCAAAAACTCTACACAGAAAAAGGAGTTGCCCTTTGTCAAAAAGTAGATATTTTCAAAGGCCTCATGTGGTATTGCTACGATGGTGAATGGATGAATTGGCATACCCTTACAACAGATCAAGTACACGAGATCGTTGCAAAAAATAAAGCCAAAGAAAAGGTAGCAGGTATTGAAGAATACGCCCGTGAACTGATCATTGAAGAAAAAGTAAGCTTTGAAAACGTAGTGGGTCAAGATAGTTTGACCCGTTTTGATAATCAGCCGGGTGGCTCAAAAACCAAACGTAAAAAGAGACGCAATAACCGCAAAAAGAAACCAGCTGGTAACGCTCCAGCGCCTAAGAGCAACACAGCTTCACCTAATGCTTCTAAGGGCACTGCTAAGCCACGCAAGAACAAACGCCGCAAGCCTAGTGAGAATAAGCCTAACAACAATAAGCCTAGCGGTGACAAACCATCAGGAAACAAACCTAATACGGATAAGAAATAGATGAAATGGATCACCGGTATCATCGCCCTAGTACTCATGGCGACTTTGACCTCCTGCGACGAGTCTTTAGTAGATTCTGGAACTCAAACATTTCCTGATATGGCCTGGCCTGGCGACGATGAGGCTGTATTTGAGATCACTCCACCAGACACGTTGAACACCTACGATATCAATATACGATTGCGCAATAATGCAAATTATGCGTACAAAAACCTTTGGTTGATCACTCAAATGAAATTTCCGCAAGGAAAGATCGTTACTGATACATTAGAATACGATATGGCAAACGCTCAAGGAGAGTTTTTGGGCTCTGGCCAGGATGTCGTTGAAAATAAGCTGGGATATAGAAAGGAATTTCGCTTTCGCGAAAGCGGAACCTACCAACTTTCCCTACAACAAGCAATGAGAAAAAGCGGTAGCGCTACACCTTTAGAACAACTGGAAGGAGTACTGGACGTGGGCTATACCATAGAAAAAGAAATAACAGATGGCAGTAAGTAAAGCTGAAGCAAAACGCAAGGAAGACTTGCGCGGCAACGTAATATTGTTTTGGAAGTTAGTAGCCCTAGGTGTAGGACTAGTGGCACTTGTGCTCATATTAACCAGTTGGGGGGTATTTGGTGCCTTACCAGATCACACAAAACTAGAAAATCCAGACACAGATCTCGCAACTGAGATTGTAACGGCAGATGGGGAAACTTTAGGTAAATTCTACAAAGACAACCGCACACCAGTGGCTTATGAAGACTTGCCACAAAATATGGTGGATGCCCTCGTATCAACGGAAGACGAACGTTTTTTTGAACATAGTGGTATCGATGGGTATGGAACCTTACGTGCCGTCGCCTATTTAGGTTCCCGTGGTGGAGCCAGTACAATCACCCAGCAGCTGGCTAAGAACTATTTTACAGATCAACCTAGTAGTAACATTCTTGAGCGTATAGGTCAAAAATTGAAGGAATGGATTATTTCTATACGCCTGGAAAGACAATACACCAAGGAAGAAATTATAGCTCAATACCTTAACCAAATTGACTTTTTGTACAACGCAGACGGTGTGCGATCTGCTTCTCGTATATATTTTGGTAAAGAGCCTAAAAACTTGAATGTGGAGGAAAGTGCAGTCATTGTGGCTATGCTTAAAAACCCAAGGCAATACAATCCACGTCGAGAAATTAGTAAGGAAAAATCGTTGCAACGCCGTAACCAGGTTTTTGTACAAATGGTACGTAACGATAAGATGACGGAAACTGTTAAAGACAGCTTGAGAGCACAACCTATTGAACTTGATTACAATCCAGAAGGTCATAACGATGGGATGGCTACCTATTTCAGAGAATACCTGAGAAGCTGGTTGGACAATTGGATTGAAGAAAACCCTAATCCGGAAGACGGCGAGAAATACAACATTTATCGGGATGGACTGAAGGTGAATGTTACCATTGACAGTCGTATGCAAAATATTGCAGAGCGAGCAGTTACTAGCCACATGAAAAATTTGCAGGCAGAATTTGACAAGCAAAACCGTAACTTGAAAACCGCGCCTTTCCGTGATGTGACAGAAGAAGAGGTGAATGAAAAAATACTAGGAACCGCAATGCGACGTTCAGAGCGATGGAGGTTAATGAAAGCTCAAGGCAAAAGCGATGCGGAGATCAAAAAAAGTTTTTTAGAGAAAACTGACATGACCATTTTCTCATGGAACGGGAATGTAGACACGGTAATGACTCCAATAGATTCAATACGCTACTACAAAAAATTCCTTCAAGCCGGTATGATGTCCATGGAGCCACAAACAGGACATGTGAAGGCATGGGTAGGAGGAATCAACCATGAACATTTTAAGTACGATCACGTTAAAAAAGGAAAGCGTCAACCTGGGTCGACTTTTAAGCCGTTCTTGTATGCTACTGCTATTGACTTATTACGCTACTCACCTTGTAGAGTGTACAGCGATGGCGAATACACCATTCCAGCGGGACGTTATGGAAACATGAAAGATTGGTCTCCTAAAAACTCCAGTGGAGGTTATGGGAATATGAGGACATTGAAGGATGGACTTGCGAACTCTGTAAATACCATATCAGCACGATTGATGGATGAGGTAGGTCCACAAGCGGTTCTAGACAGAGTGAAGACATTAGGAATTGACACGAGTAATATGAGTGCACAACCAGCACTTGCCCTAGGAACGGAAGATGTGAGTCTTTATGAGATGGTCGCTGCTTATGGCGTATTTGCTAATGGAGGAATTTACAATGAACCTGTTTTGGTGACCAGTATTGAAGATAAAAACGGAACCGTCTTGTATCAATACGTGCCAGAGTCAAAAGATGTCTTGAACCCTGAAGTCGCTTACGTTACTGTAAAACTAATGGAAGGAGTAACACAAATAGGTAGTGGTGCAAGATTGAAGGATACCTGGCGAGTCAATCAATCCTATGCAAATATCTTAACGGATTATCCTTATGGTATAAGCAAGGAACAGGATATTGCAGGCAAAACAGGTACCACTCAAAACCAAAGCGACGGGTGGTTCATGGGAATGGTTCCTAACCTAGTAACAGGTGTGTGGGTAGGTGGTGAGGATCGATCCGTACACTTTCCAACTATAACCTATGGACAGGGAGCCTCTATGGCATTGCCTATCTGGGGATCTTTTATGAAAGGCGTTTACAAAGATGAAAGTATCGGAATTTCTAAAGAGCCTTTCCCTAGACCTACAGACCTTTCCATTCAAGTAGATTGTGCCGTTTATGACATGGAGAATGGAACAAATGGGGAAGACAGCGGTGACGATAGTGATGAATTAGATATGTAATTATGATCCAACGATTAGCTCTCGAGAACATCCTTTTTCTGGATATTGAAACGGTTCCTCAAACGGAGCATTTCAATGATTTGGAAACAGAAGATCAGGAGCTATTTGCGTTGAAAACTCAGTATCAGCGTAAAGATGATAGTACTCCAGAAGCGTTTTATGAACGCGCAGGAATTTGGGCAGAATTCGGTAAAATTATTTGCATATCTGTTGGGTTTTTTACCCGACCAGATTCCGACCGTAGCTTTAGAATGCACAGCTATACAGGAACGGAGTTTAAAATACTGACCGACTTTTCTAAAATGCTACAAGATCATTTTTCACGCAACGATCATTTGTTGTGCGGTCATAATGCCAAAGAATTTGACTTTCCATACATCGCAAGACGTATGATCATCCATGGTATGGAATTGCCAGCAAAGCTGAACTTGTTCGGGAAGAAGCCGTGGGAAATTCCGCATTTAGACACGATGGAGCTTTGGAAATTTGGGGATTATAAGCATTACACAAGTCTGAAACTTTTGACCCGAGTGTTAGGCATAGAATCTCCTAAAGATGATATCGACGGCTCGCAGGTGCGCAACGTATTTTATGAAGATAAAGACATTACTCGCATCGCTAACTATTGTGAGCGAGATGTTGTGGCTGTAGCGCAAGTATTCTTACGATTGCGAGGTGAAAAATTATTGACAGATGACCAGATCGTCAGCAAGTAATCCATTAGTAGATTTAAAAGGGTTGAACCTGAGTTTTGGGAAAAGTTCGGCTGCTAACCAAGTCTTATTCGACGTCGATCTACAACTTTTTGAAAATGAAATCCTAGCCGTTGTTGGGGAGTCGGGTAGTGGTAAATCGGTTACCAGTAAGGTGTTGATGGGATTACTACCACAAGACGGCACACTGATTCATGCAGAAAAGGCTTTGGTACTGGATAAAGACTTGCAAAAGTTAGAGAGTGGAGAATGGTCTCGCTTTCGCGGAAGCGAAATAAGCATGATTTTTCAGGAACCCATGAGTTCTTTAAACCCTACCAGTTCCTGTGGAAATCAGGTTGCTGAAATTCTTGAGATTCACACAAAACTAACTTCAGAAGAGCGCAAGGAAGAGGTTTTAAAGCTTTTTGAGAAAGTAAGACTGCCACAGCCTGAAGTTACTTATCACAAATACCCTCACAATATTAGCGGTGGTCAAATGCAACGCGTCATGATCGCAATGGCCATTGCTTGTAAGCCTAAAATATTGATAGCCGATGAGCCTACCACAGCTCTTGATGTCACGGTACAAAAAGAAATTATCCTGTTACTGCAATCTTTACAGCAGGAATATGGAATGAGCATATTATTTATATCCCATGACCTTTCACTAGTACAGTCCATTGCAGATCGCATCGCTGTAATGTATCAAGGACGCATTGTTGAAACGGCTGCGTCTCAAGATATATTCTCAAACCCACAAAACGATTATACAAAAGCCTTAATTGCTGCCCGGCCTGAAACAGACCGAAGGTTAAAACGTTTGCCCACTATAAAAGATTTCGTATCAGGTGAATTGAACGATGATGTAGAAACGCATTCAGAGCGTATCGCAAGACAAGAATGTCTTTATAAGAAACAACCTATTTTAAAAGTGGAAAATGTAGTAAAAGATTATCCGCTTAAGAAAAAACTATTCCGTTCCCGAGAATATTACCGTGCCGTTGATGATGTCAGTTTTGACCTGTTTTCAGGAGAAAGTCTGGGATTAGTAGGGGAGAGCGGCTGCGGGAAAAGCACATTAGGCAACATGATTTTAGGTTTGACTCCAGTGACTCAAGGAAAGATTTTGTTTAATGGTGTTGATCTTTCTAGGATCGACGCTGCAAGCTGGCGTCAATTGCGTAAAAGGATCCAGATTATTTTTCAAGACCCGTTTGCTTCCCTCAACCCACGGATTAAAATAGGGGAGGCCATTCTAGAACCTATGCAATGGCACGGGATAGGAAAAAATCGCAAACAACGGATTCAAATGGTGGAACAGCTACTAGAAAGAGTGGGGCTTACGGCTTCACATTACCATCGGTATCCTCATGAATTTAGCGGCGGACAGCGACAACGTATAGGAATTGCTAGAGCCGTGGCGTTACAGCCTGATTTGATCGTATGTGATGAATCTGTAAGTGCACTTGATATTTCAGTACAGGCACAAGTATTGAATTTATTGAATGAGTTTAAGGAGGACCTTGGGTTTTCCTATTTATTCATTTCGCATGATCTGGCAGTGGTCAAGTATTTTTGTGACCGAGTCATTGTAATGAATAAAGGACAGATAGAAGAAATAAATGAGGCGGATGCTTTGTATCAGCATCCTCAAAAAGCCTATACGAAACAATTGATCGAGGCTATTCCTAAGTAACGAGAACACCTGATTTTTTAACAGCAAGACATAAAAAATGCCATCTAAGAAGGTAATTCTAGATGGCATTTTAATTTGAAAGGAATAAATCTAAAACGTAAAAAAGGTACGCGCTACTAATTTGCAAAGACCTTTAATGAAAACGTAAGTAGAGATAAAGCTGTTAGTATTTTGAACGGATGTCTGCACGGTAGTATGTTTTAAATTCTTGACACCCTAAATATCATAATAAAAACCTAATAACCTGTTATAATGCTTTAAATATTCGATTAAAAGCACAAAATACTTTATAAAAAGTTAAGGCTCCTTTCGTGCGGCATCTTCTTGTTCCTGCTTTAAGTGATCTAAATACAAAATACCATTAAGGTGATCGATCTCATGCTGGAAGATTACTGCGGTAAAATCTTCTACCATTTCTATCTTTCGCTTTCCTTCCGTAGTATCATATTCTACTAAAATCGCATAGGATCTAGAATTTAATGTATCACGCCTGTCTGGAATCGAGAGACAACCTTCCCGACACTCTTGTTTTTTCTTTGAATACTGAATGATTTCTGGATTCAAGATAACTTCAAAAGGGTAGTTAGGTTTGTCAAATCGCTGCACCCAGGCAATACGTTTCAAAACACCTACTTGTGGAGCTGCAATGCCTGCGCCCAGAGACATACTATCTCTTACAGTAGCATACATGCGATCAACCAGTCTTTTTAAAACAGGATCTTTAGGGTCTACTTTTACAGCTTCACTGTTTTCTCTTAACAATAGAGAATCTGTTTTACTAGTGATCTTGAAAACCCTCATAGGTTTAGAAGCTTTGGCTTCCATGATAAAGCTGGCTTGTAGATCAGTGAAACCTACGGCAGCATCATTTTCTTGTGCTGTGCTTATACTACTGCATAGAGCAATTAGGATAAAACAGAAGTTTAAACCAATATTCTTCATCTCTTAATTTTTAGGTGTAGAATTCATAATAGTAAAGTCAGGACGTTTTCCTACGCTTACTTCGCTGGACCCTAATATTGTCACAGTACCTGCGGTAAAGTCATCTGCTTCCGCCTCAAAGATGTTTTCTACATACTTTTGAGGATTTCTATCGATGTATGGAAACCAAGTGCTGTGAATCTGTATCATGATGCGGTGGCCTTTTTTGAACGTATGTAGGACATCCTGCAATGGGAAGTTCACTGAAGTTTTTTGACCTTCTGTGAAAGCTTCTGGTTTAGAAAAATCATTGCGGAAGCGTCCTCTAAAGGTCTCTGCACGTACCAACTGCTGGTATCCTGCTAAAGTGATTCCTTCAGGAGTCTTTGGGTCATTTTCCATATCGTCTGGATATACGTCAATCACCTTTACAATAAAGTCTGCATCAGTAATATCTTTTAAGATGACTTCTAGGTTTGCTTGAATTTCTCCAGCCAATCGGGTGTTCTCTTCTAAAATGTCTGTTTGGAATGTCAAAACATCGGGTCTGCGGGAAGCGTGGCGTTGATCGTCTGTCATATAAGCTCTAGGCGTAAACGTCACTGGAGTCACTTCACTACGGAAAGGTACTGGCTTTGCTGGGTCACTTACATAACTAAAGCTAGTATCATCGTCGCTTTCTTCATTGATTAACAACTCTCCATTTTTTCCAAAACCAAAAACAATCTGCTCTTGTTTAGGTGGCCAGACAGAAAATTTCTCCCATTGTTTTAGACCAGTATCAAACATATAAGCTTCAGGAAGTTCTGGGTTTTTCTTTCCTTTTAAGTGGTGCTCAAAAAACGGAGTTTCTATCTCTTTCTGGTAAAATGTGGAAATACTATCACCAAAAACGATGTGATTTACCATCTGGGTTCCAGGCTCTCTAGCCCAGTTGCCATGGCTCCAAGGTCCCATTACTATACTGTTATTTTCATTCTTTGGATTGTTGCGCTCTACGTTTTTGTAGATGGTTAATGGGCCATACAAATCCTCTGCATCAAACCAGCCGCCAACGGTCATTACCGCATGGTTGACATTGTCCAAATGGTTGACGATGGATCTTTTTTGCCAGAACTCATCATAATTAGGGTGTTCTGAAACCTCTTTCCAAAACTCATTGTCTGGATATATGTTTTCAGTTACATTTTTTAGAGGGCCTATTCCCATATTGAAAGCATAGGAATCTTTAGTGTTTCCAGCGGCGCGCATCGCATCCCATTTATCTGTGTACCAGCTCTCCGTTGTTGGTCCTTCCGTTTGATGACCGAAAACGGGATAAGCCATAAGGTAACTCTGCAGCGTGGCTCCCATGTGGTGGAAGTCATCAAAAAAGAAATCACCAATAGGTGCTTGTGGGGAAGAGGCTACTAACGCAGGATGCGCATCAGGCAAAGCAGCCGCGGTGTAAAACCCAGGGTAGGAAATTCCCCATTGACCTACTTTCTTATTAGAGTTTTTCAAGTTATTGACCAGCCAGTCTATAGTATCGTAAGTGTCAGAGCTTTCATCAATATCCTTTTTGTTTTTGACATTGTTACCTGGAATATTGGGTGTCATATTAGTGAATGTTCCTTCACTCATCCATCGACCACGCACGTCTTGATAGACAAAAATATAGCCTTCTTCCATCATGTAAGGGTTTGGGCCTAGAGCCGTTTTATATTCGCCTTCACCATAAGGTGCCACACTATAACAGGTGCGCTGTAGCATGATTGGATATTTCTTAGAGGTATCCTTAGGCGCATAAATGACTGTATAGAGTTTTACGCCATCGCGCATGGTAATGTATTGGACGGTTTTAGTGTAGTTGTCTTTTACATATGTAGATGAAGATTGCGCTTTCGCGAAAGCGAACCCCACCACAAACATCACAGCAACAAATAGATTTTTCATAAAAGTAAAGTTATCCTCTAAAGATACAGAAGTCCACAAAAAAAGACCTCCCGAAATGGAAGGCCTTTTTGAATAAATTTTCTAGGGTGTTTACCAGATGATCACTCGATCTTCTGGTTTTACATACATTTTGTCACCTTCCTTGATATCAAACGCATCGTAAAAAGCTTGAATGTTTTGAAGCGGCACATACCCACGGTACATTCCTGGGGAGTGGGTGTCACCCTTGATACGCTGCTGCAAGGCTTCATCGCGCATTTTAGTGCGCCATACGGTCGCCCAGCTTATGAAAAAGCGCTGTTCTTGTGTATATCCATCTATCTCTTCTTCTGGTCGACCTTTGTCGTCCAACCACATTTGTAAGGCATCATAGGCGGCATTCACACCTCCTAAATCGCCAATATTTTCACCTAGTGTAAACTTTCCATTGATAAATACATCTGGCATTACTTCAATAGCGCTGTATTGAGTAGCAAGGTTATCTCCCAATCCTGTGAACTTCACGTTATCTTCATCTGTCCACCAATTGGTCATATTACCAGCAGCGTCAAATCGAGCTCCACTATCATCAAAACCATGTGAAATCTCATGACCTATCACAGCTCCCATCCCACCGAAGTTGATCGCAGCATCTGCATTATAATCGTAAAATGGTGGCTGTAAAATAGCAGCTGGAAAAACAATCTCGTTGTAATACGGGTTGTAATAAGCATTTACCGTTTGTGGAGACATGAACCACTCACTCTTATCTACTGGCTCACCCAGGTTATCAAGGTTATCCTCACGATTCCATTTGATTACCGCCATCATGTTATTGAACAAGTTCCCGCCTTTTTCAGGGCTAGTGATTTCCATGGCGCTGTAATCTTTCCACTTGTCTGGATAGCCTATCTTGATAGTCATTCCATTCAATTTGTCGATGGCCTTCTTCTTAGTGTCTGCGCTCATCCAGTCTAAGTTATTGATACGCACTTCGTATGCTTTCTTCACGTAGTCAATCATTTCAAGAGCTTTTTCTTTCGCTTCCTTAGGAAACTTTTGCTCCACATACAATTTGCCTAAAGCTTCTCCAACCGTTCCGTTCACAATACCTAAAGCACGCTCATCCATAGGTTCTTGTTCTACTGCTCCACGCATGGTTTTAGAATAGAAATCCCAGTTAGCATCTTCCAGTGCTGTAGAAAGGGAACCAGATGCTTGATTGATCATAGTCCATTTCAAATATTCCTTAATTACAGGAAGATTCTTTTGAGTAAGCATGGGTTGTAAGGCCTTCAAGTAATCAGGCTGAGAAACAATCAGGGTGTCAAAATCCTTTACTCCTAAAGTCTTAAAATAGGCGTCCCAATCCATTGCAGGAACTAATTTCTTGAGGTTGGATTTAGCCATCGGGTTATAGGAAAGCAACGGGTTGCGGCTTGCAACTTTATCCAGTCTTGGCTTGGCTAGTTTGGTTTCAAATGCTACAATGTTTGCCGCTATAGAACGTGCTGCAACGCTATCTGTTCCCGTCATGGACAACATGCGAGCAATGTGTTGTTGGTATTTTTCAAGCTTTTGCTTGCTGTCTGCATCCTGCTCTACATAATATTCTCTAGCCATTCCTAAGCTTCCTGCGCCTAGTTGAGCCACGTTCATGTTAGTATCCTTAGCGTCTGGACCAACTCCAAAAGAGATAAGACCGTTGACACCGTATGCGGCTAACTCACCTAATAATAAAGGTAACTCCTCCATTTTTCGTACCTCATTGATCTGTTGTAAGAAAGGCATCAAAGGTTGGTAACCAGCCTTGTTACGGCTCTCTGTATCGAGAATAGACTGGTACACGTATACCGCTTTGGCTTGATCTGATTTTGGATCTAGGTTCTTGTCGTCCTGTGCTTTATTCAGGATAGCAAGAACATCAGCATCTGTGTCTTTACGTAGTTTGTTGAAACCACCCCAAACCGTCTGGTCTGCGGGAATTTCAGTAGAGTCAATCCAGGTACCGTTTACATAACGGTAAAAATCGTCTTTAGGACTCACCAGAGTGTCCATGGCAGAAAAATCAATTCCTGGGTAGGTTTTATTTGCTGCTACATCTGTTTGTTTGTCGTCTTTACACGATGTAAAAACTGTAATTGCTGCCAGAATCAAAACTGATTTCATAGCTGTCCAATGGTTATTCATTGTATTGATTTTTAGAATAGTAAATTTAATTTGTTTTCAAAAACTACAGCAATATCTTCTTTCAAAATAGAGAACTACTGTTGCTATTGATGTAATTGTTTTGAAGTTCGCTTTCGCGAAAGCGAGCTCTTTTACATCAGTAGCTCTATTTTTAAGTTTGTTACAAAAAAAGGCTCTATCATAAAAAAGATAGAGCCAGGGTACTGTAGAGTAAATAATGGGTTTATTAACGGACGATCAGCTTCTTAGCTGCTGAAGTCCCGTTTGATGTGATTTTTAAAAAGTACATTCCTGTCGCAACACCTGTGAGATCCATCTGTGAAGTCTTAGCATTGCTATTGTCAGATTGTAAAATGATTTTTCCAGTAAGATCACTAACGCTATAGGAGTATTCTGCCTCCATTTGCCATTTGATATTGAACACACCGTTGGAAGGATTAGGGTATACGCTAAAAAGAAGATCTTGTTTAGCAGATTTTTGAGCGGACTTTCCAGTAATCATCACGTTGTCTAGAACTACACCTTCTTGATTGATGGACTGGTCTGAATGGAATACAAAACGAAATACAACACTTGAATTTCCTTCTAGGTCTTTCAACGAAGTCTTGTAATTCTGCATTTGTGTATCAGTTCCAGTCCATTGCCCGCCTTGACAGTTGAAGCAGTTGTTCCCTTCACTATCGCGATTTGAGTTATACCAGTTGTCTTCATAACTTGACCCTAGTAAATTCCAGGTGGTTCCTTTATCGATGGAGTATTGTACATAAAACACATCCCAGTCTTGCTCTAGATCGTAAGCCATGTCAAAAGAGAATTCAGCATCTGTAACTTCTTTCAAGTCATAACAACCCGTATATAGGTAGGCAAGAGTAAGATCAGTATAGTTACCGTCTAGGTTTGTTGCATAAACATTTTTACCACTAGCGGCGTTTTTTAATTGACGGCCATTAGGCATTCCACGTTCCCACAATACGCTGGAACTTTTATCATTCAATGTCACTAATGCGTCATCTTCAAACTCATAGCTTTCACCTACCACCGCATGGCTGTTTTGAAGTAAGCTAATGCTTTTAAAGTTGTTGCTTAAAAACTCATCTTGATCTGTAGTTACATTCAATTTGATTGAGTAAGCACCTGGCTGAAGGTTCAAATCTTTAATGGTGATCTTTGACTCATTTTTAGGTGCTATGTTTACAGAGTAGTCTACAGAAACTTCAGTTCCCTCATTGATGCTATAGGATAGCGTTACTTGAGAAATGGTATTCATACCTGTATTCTCTAATGCAATTTCAATGTCACTCTCTCCACAATCAACAGTTCCACCGGTCCCTTGTGCAGACTTTAAGCTTATATCATTCATAGGTTGTACAAAGTCAATAGCTGTTTGCCACACCCCACGACCATAAGTTCCTGCAGTCATGATCATGTCATTAGGGTTGATCTCTAAATCTCTGACATTGACGTTTGGCAAATTGTTTGAGAAACGCTCCCAGACACCATAAGCATCATTATACTTAAAAACACCTAACGTTGTTCCTACGAACAAAGCATTGTCCGCACTATTTGCAAGGTGTGCTAAAGTGTTTTTTCCTAGATCAGGAAGGTTTGAAGTAATGTCGATCAAATCGGCACCCATATTATCACTGCGCAGCACTTTACCAGTGACAGTGCCTGTAGCAAAATAAACAATGTTGTTATTGTTATTATTCACCTCTATTGCGGTGATGTCTCCTGGAAGTTCTTTGATCCATGTGAATTCTTTCCCTGAATCCGTACTTCTGAACAATTGATTGTCTACCCCTACATACATGATAGCTTCATTGATCGGGTCAATTTCTAAGACATCTATGTTACTATTAAAACTTGAAGAAACTGGAATAAAACTCTCTCCTTCTACTTTATATAATTTTTTATAGCCAGCATATATCGCACCAGTGCTGGTCGTTTTCAATGGGGTGATCCAGTTGCCTTTAGAAGGACCATTGATTCTTCTGGTCAAGCTGTTGCCATCCTCAGTAATAAATAACCCACCACCAAATTGTGTAAAACTGTAACGCAGGTTGGAATCATTTGGATCAATACCAGCTTCCATCCCATCAGCACCGTGAAAGTTTTTCCAAGTATTGTTGTTGCGGGAATAGCCACCGTTGTCTTGCAAACCACCAGCTATATTAGCACTGGATTTTGATCCTACAGCGATACGGTAAAACTGACCTATTTGAAGTCCCCCTGTCAGGTCAGTAAAAGATTCCGCATCATTGCTGCTTCTGTAGACACCGCCATCCGATAAGACAAATACCTCGCCATTAAATTCTCTGATTTGGTGAATGTCAGCATGTGTATACGTAGTAGATTCTGGTGCATCCCATGAATTTACTTGTTCAAAACTAGCTCCTGAATCCATAGATTTCCATACGTTCAAACAACCGGTATAGATAACGTCTGCATTAGTTTGAGAAACTTCTAAGGCTAGATTATACCAGGCTTGAGTCGTTTCGATGATGTCAGTTCCATTGTCCTTTTTAGTAAATGTAACTCCAGCATCATTTGACTGATAAAGGCCTAATAATAAGTTTTCAACTCCTACAGCTAGTATGTATACTCTAGAGAAATCAGCTTTAGTAACTCCTATTACCATTCTAGAAATTCCAGCAGGTAAACCAGAGCTTACCGCATTGAAGCTTTCACCACCATTCTTAGAAATTAGGAAAGATGAAGTGGTTGCTAAATAAATGGTATTGGAATCACCTGGCATCAATTTGATGTCTTTTACGTTACCGTTAAAAGTCTTTTTTGCAGTCAATCCCCCATTAGTGGACTTATAAAAACCTTGATTAGAGGCTACATATAAGGTATTGGTATTGGATGGATCTACGTACACTTCGCTTATGTTAGCTGACGGTCCGTGGAAGGTTATGGCTGTTGTACTGAAATTCTCTCCACCATCTGTAGATTTCAAGACACCTATACTTGCAGAGTCTCCAGCGTCGTCGTCCCCTGTTCCTATATAAACAGTATTTGAGTTGCTAGGATCAACTGCAATGGCGCTGACACCTATTTGTGATAAAAAATCAGTTTGTGGTTTCCAGTCTTGCCCACCATTCGTAGATTTCCACAGCCCACCAGATGGAGCGCCTACATAGTAAGTGTTAGAATTATTAGGATCGACCGTTATAGTATTGATTCTACCTTGACCTGGAGACCAAGAGGTAGAGTTTTCATAATGAAAAGGACCTACAGGATTCCAATTTGAATGATCAGTAGGAGAAGGAGCTGGAATTGTTTTAGCTAACTGAAAAGTTTGTAATGCAGCTTGAACTTCTTCAGGAGATTGAATAGTACCGTCTGCTTTTAGGTAAGGCTTTGATCGCTCCAACCATCTTAGAAATGGCTTGTACCCGCTACCTTTTGCTGATTGATTATGAGTGGACCAGTATTGCTCGCCAGCTTCTTTGATTTGTTTAAAGGTCAGCTCACCAGTACTTTTTTCTACGGCAATATTCTGCATCCATGGCGCATCCGTGCCCAGTTGAGCTGCGGTGGTGATCGTGATCAGAAAAATTGTTAAAGTAATGATTTTCATACGCGTACTGTCCAGTAATGCTGTAGCAAGATAACAGGACAATTAGTTGTACTACGTAAGTATTCTATGGACGGTCGTCATCTAGGTCGAGCGTGTCTTTTACTCGTTTAACGGTTATTGATCATCGCTTTTAATCGGTGTAAATAAGTGTTAAAATGT